>DASRJO010000073.1:0-30162 GCA_035649435.1 Candidatus Krumholzibacteriia bacterium
CGCATTGCCGTATTCAGCATCCATGCCGCCCGTGATCAGCTCGCTCTGTGCCACCGACAACAGGCCCAAATCGACGGTGCCGTTGGACAGAGGATCGTCGACGGAGACGCCGTCGATGCGCACCGAGACCTCGCTGGAACGCCCGCCGCGCACGTGCAGCTCGCCACCCTGCACGACGACGCCGGCGTTGAGCGCCACCGCCTCCTGCACCTCCTCGATCGGCAAGGACAGGATCTCTTTGTCCGTTTGGACGTGCGACATGTCGGAGGATTTGACGTCCACGGCGCGCGGGTCGCCTTTGACGACGATCGTGGGCACGACGCCAGCCGTGCCCTTCTTCAGCTTGATGTCGAGGACGGTGGTCTTGTTGGCGTCGACGGACACGTCAGTGAGCGTGAACGATTCGTAGCCGACGAAGCTCGCCTTCACCGTGTACTTCCCGACCGGAATCAAATTGATGGTGAATTGTCCACCGTTGCGCGCCATTGCGCCCATCGTGCTGCCGAGGAGGATCACGTTGCAGAAATCGAGCGGAGCGCCCGTGTCGCGGTCGACGATGGTGCCCTTGATCGTTCCGGTGCCGAGACTCTGCTGCGCGCGAGCCGACGTGCCCGCGAGCAGGATCGCCACAACGACGCACGCCAACGGCGGCGTCCGGAGCAGCCTGGCCATCACCCGCTCACCCCCTCGAGCTTCCGGCGATTTCTGCGCGACACCTTTCGGGAAACAACGAAAACGAGCCGTCACGAACCCTCGGGCTCGGTCAGCCGGTGGGGGTCGGCGATCGAACTCCTTCGCCACGAAGGCGTTCTCTGGCTTTGATCCGAAGGGCCATTCGTAGGCAAAAGCAATATAGGCACCCACTGGGATGGTGTCAATTTCTTTGCCGCTCCAAAGGTACCTCGTCCAGGCGGATCGAATCCAGCGCCTCAGGATGCTCCCGAGCTCGGATCCACCAGACATCTGACCTTGTGCGCTGGACCCACGGAACGCTCGATGGGGTCCTCCTGCCGGCAGCGCTCTTCGCGCGCCGGGCAACGGTCATAGAACGGGCAGTGGGCCGGCAATCGTGTCGGCAATGGCGCCGCTCCGGCCAGGGCCTCGAGGCTTCGCCGCCTTCTGTCGAGTGTCGGCCGAGCGCGAAGCAGCGCACGAGTATAAGGATGATGGGGTGCGCCGAACACCCGGCGCGTGGGACCCGTTTCCACGATGCGTCCGGCGTACATCACGGCGACCCGCGACGCCACCTGGGCCACCGATCCGAGATCGTGGCTGATCCACAACATCGCCATGCGCCGCTCGCTCTGGACCTCCGACAAAAGCTCGCGGATCTGTGCCTGGATGGTGAGATCCAGGCCGGACGCCGCCTCGTCGGCGATGAGGAGCTTGGGTCGGCCCGCGAGCGCCATCGCCACCGCGACGCGCTGCCCCATCCCACCCGAGAGCTGGTGCGGATACAGCCTGGCGACGCGCGAGGGGTCCGGAAGGTGGACCTTGCGCAAGAGGTCCACCGCCTCGCGGTCCGCGGCGCGTGTCTCGACATCGCCCACCTCGCGCAACAGCTCTGCCACCTGTGCGCCGACCTGCATCACCGGATCGAAGGTCCCGTTCGGCTCTTGGAAAATGAGCGCGATACGGCGCCCGCGCACTCGCCGCAGCGCCTCCGGCCCGAGCTTGAGCAGCTCCGTGCCTTCGAAGCGCACCGCGCCGCTCGTGACCTTGCCCGGCGGTGGCACGAGTCCGAGGATGGAAAGTGCCGTCATCGTCTTCCCCGACCCCGACTCGCCGACCAATCCCAAGGTGTCGGCGCGCGCGAGCGTGAAGGTCACGCCGTCCAGGACACGCGCGATCCCCTCCGCGCTCGGGAACTCGGTCCGCAGGCCCTCGACCTCGAGAAGTGCGAGCGATGGCGTGGATGGCATCGGTGCGAGAGCGTTCATTCGCTGTTGCCCCGCTCGGCGGATTCGATCCGCGACATGCGTGGATCGAGCCAGTCTCGCAGCCCGTCGCCGAGGAGATTGTGGGCAATGACGGTGCAAGTGATGAGAACGCCGGGAAACAACGCGAGCCACCAGGCGCTGCGCCAGACCCCGCGCGCCTCGTTCAACATTCCGCCCCAGCTCGCGTCCGGTACCTGGACGCCGAGACCGAGGAAGGACAGAGCGCTTTCGGCCAGGATCGTGTTGCCCAACATCAGGGTCGCCGCCACCACGATCGTCCCGGTGCACTGCGGGAGAAGATGTCGCCACAACAAGCGCCGGACCGGCATGCCGACGGCACGCGCGGCGACGATGAACTCTCGATCACGGAGCGCCAGGACCTGGGCGCGCACCAAGCGCGCCGTCGTCATCCAACCGGTCAAGCCCAACACCACGGTCACGAGCCACGCCGACGGTCCCCAGAATGCGATGACCAGCAGCGCCAAGAACAAGCGCGGGAATGCGAGCAGCAAGTCGACCGAGCGCATGGCGACGGCATCGACCACGCCGCCTCCCCAGCCCGCCACCAAACCGACCACGGTGCCGATCGAGATCGCGATCACGACCGCCAGCCAGCCGACCAGCAGCGAAGATCGCGCGCCGAACAGCAGGCGCGAGAGCACGTCGCGCCCGATCTCGTCCGTGCCGAGCCAATGGGTTCTTCCCGGTGGTGCGAGCTGCATGCGTTCGAAGGCGGCCGGATCGTAAGGGCTCAGCAGCGGTGCACACACCGCCGCAGCCCATGCCAAGACCACGATCGCACCTCCCACCTGGGCCGCCCGCCGGCCGAGAGAGCTCGGCATGGTCACGCCTCCAAGCGCACGCGGGGATCGAGCCAGCAGGCCAGCACGTCGGCGAGCAGCGAGCCGAGCACTGCGGTCACGCCGGCGACGAACGTCGTCGCCATGATCACCGGCACATCGCGCTGTCCGATCGCTTCGACGGTCAACCGTCCCAGTCCCGGCCAAGAGAACAAACTCTCGACCACCACGGCTCCGCCCAAGAGCGCCGGGATCGACCAACCGACCTGGGTCACCACCGGCAACAAGGCGTTGCGCAATGCATGGCGCAACACCACGGTGCGGCGCCGCAGTCCGCGTGCATGCGCCGCACGCACGAAATCCTGCGACAAGACGTCCAACATTCCCGCTCGCATGTAGCGGAATGTCGAAGCGGCACCGCCGAGGCCGAGGACGATGACGGGCAAAGCCAAGTGCTGCAGTCCGTCCCACCATCGCGCGTGCCAGGCGAGACGATCGGCATCGAGGCTGTGCACGGCACCAGATGGCAGCCAACCGAGCTGCCAGGAGAACAGCAACAGCAGCAGCAGCCCGAGCCAGAACGACGGGATCGAATAGAAGAGCAGCGCCCCCAAGCCGAGCCCGACATCGGTGCGGCGACCATGATGAAGCGCCGCCAGCACCCCGAGCGTGATGCCGAGTGCCAGGCGCACAACGAGCGCCGCCAAGGCCAAGCGCAACGTGTGCGGCAGCGCCTCGAGGACGACGGAACGCACGTCTTGCCGGCGCGTGATACTGGTGCCGAAATCGAACTCGAAGAGGAAGCTGCGCAACCAGCGCACGTACTGCACGGGCACGGGTTGGTCGAGCCCGAGCTGCCGGCGCAAGGTGGCGATGGTTGCCGCGTCGGTCTCCGCCACGACGTAGCTCTGCAATGGATCGCCGGGGGCGGCGTGGACGACGAAGAAGACCAGGGTCAACAGCCCCACGATCAACAGCGCGGAGGCGAAGAGACGGCGGGCCAAGAAAACGAGCATGGTCCCACTATGCGGGCCGTTCCGCCCGCGGGCAAGCCCATGGCCGTTAGGATTCCTCGCGCAGCCGGCGCGGCACCCACCACTCCGGCAGATTCCAGAAGGTCGACAGCACCGTCGGCCGCGCTCCCTGCACGCGCCGCGACAGCGCCGCGAAGCGTGGATCCTGGAACAGAAACAAATAGGGTTGTTCAGAATAGACCTGGCGCTGCAAGGCCAGCAACCATTCCATCTCGGAAGGTCCGGGTTGCTCGAGACGCAGCCGGCTCAGGATACTGTCGACCGCCCGGCTGCTGAAACCGCCGTAGTTGAATGCGTCGGTCTCCTCCGAGTGCCACACCGACTCGAGCTGGCCCCCGAGATGCGGGAACCATTTGCCGACGTAGGCCTCGAACTCGCCGCGCCCGAGCCTGGTGTAGAGCTCGTCCTCGGCGACGATGCGGACGCTGACTTGGATGCCGAGCGCCCGCAGCTCGTCGGCGACGGCTTTCGCCGTGTCACACCGCAGAGGATCCTCTGCGGGCGCGAGCAGATGAAAGGCGAGCTGCGCCCCGCCGCGCTCGCGCACCCCGTCGCCGTTCGCGTCGCGCCAGCCGGCACGATCGAGCCCCGCACGCGCCGCTCGGACATCCGTCATCAGGATCGCGGTGGTGTCGGCGACCCCGAGGGCGGGCACGAGTGGGCCGCGCGCAAGGTCCCCTTGGCCAAAAGTGAGATCGCGCACGAGACGCGGGATGTCGGTGCCGAGAGCGATGGCGCGCCGCACCTCGAGATCGGCGAAACGCGCATCGCGCAGGTTCCACCCCACGTACACATAAGAGGCACCGACGAAAGCCAGAACGCGGGCGCCGCGCACTTTGCGCACGGACTCGACCTCGCCCGGGGCGAGATCATCGATCACATCGATGTCGCCGGCGCGGAACTTTGCCACCGCCTCGGCCATCGGCAGCGACAGCACTTCGACGCGGTCGAGCCGAGCCGGCGGCCATCCCGAACGCGCATTGCGTGCGAGCACCAGCCGTTGCGAGCTGGATTCGACGACGGCGAAGGGCCCGCACGCGAGCGGCTTGCGCGTCACCGGCCAGTCGTTGAGCGATCGCGGATCGGGTTCGGGGCCGAGGATGTGTGCCGGCAGCGGCCCGAGCAGCGCATCGCGCCAGCGCTGGCGCGAGAATTCCAGCAGGTCGAAATACAGCGTCGTGTCGTCGAGGGCAATCACGTCACGCACCAGGCCGAAACGCGAACGCTCGTGTCCGGGCGCTCCCGGGTGCAACATGACGTGCGCCGTGAGAGCGAAATCGTGCGCCGTGACGCGCTTGCCATCTTGCCAGAACACCGGCCGCAGGCGGAAGAGCAAGCCCGGTTGCAGCAGACCGGGTGCCCGCGCCGTGAGCCATTGGATATCGCCTTGTTCGGTGACGCGGCCGAGCGGCGGCGTCACGTGTTGCATGAGCTGCTCCGTCGTCGGCTCGACGCTGCGCACTGGGGTGAGGAAATCCAACGGCACCGGCACGGCGATGCGCAACGTGCCGCCGTCCTCGGGCACGTCCGGCACCGGCTTGCTTTCACCGCAGCCGAGGAGAAGCGCCACGAGGCTGGCGACACGCCAGAAATCGACCTGGGATTGCTGCCGGATGCGTCACCTCGCCTGTTCGTCCTCGCGCATGCTATCACGCTGACAATTTGGGGCTGGCGCGTAACCTGCTAGGATGTGCGCATGCGCATCACGCCTCACCGCGCCTTGCACTTGCTCCTCGAACCCAACGGCACTGGCGCCATGCACATGCGGCGCGACGCCGCGCTGCTGGAGGCGCACACCGATGCCGACCCGGTGCGTTTGCGTTTGTACACTTGGCGGCCGCCCGCTATCTCGCTCGGCCACATGCAGCGCGCGGCGCAGGTGCTCGACCTCGCGGCGTGCGCGGCCAATGGCGTGGACGTGGTGCAGCGCCCGACAGGCGGACGCGCCGTCTTGCACTGGGAGGAGATCACCTACGCGGTCGTGGCGTCGTTGCGTGACGAGCGCTTCGGCCACCGGATCGCCGATGCGCACGCCGTGATCGCCGAGTGCCTGGCGGTGGGATTGGACACGCTCGGCATCGAAGTCGACTTCGGACGCCCCGTCCAGGGCACGGTGCGGGACTCGACCCTGGCACCATGCTTCGCCTCCTCGGGGCGTTACGAAGTTCTGGTGCGTGGAAGGAAGCTCGTCGGCAGCGCGCAGCGCCGCAACGCCAATGCCTTCCTGCAGCACGGTTCGGTGCTCATCGGAACGGCACACGAACACCTGGTCGATTACCTGCGGCTGCCGAACGCGGCCGCCAGATCGGCAGCAGCCACCCAGCTGCGCCGGGCGACCGTGACCTTGGACGAAATCCTCGGGCGTCGGCCCGATTTCGCCACGCTCGCCGAAGCACTGGTGAGCGGATTCCGCCGCCGCCTGCAGGCTCCGCTCAGTCGGACTGGCCGATCTGTTCGCCATACTGCTCGGCGGTGAGCAAGCGCTCGAGCTCGCGCGGATCGTGCAGGCGCACTTTCACCAACCAGCCATCGTCGTAGGGGCTGTCGTTGATGAGCATCGGCGCGTCGACGAGCTGGTGGTTGACGGCGACGACATCCCCGGACACCGGTGCGAACAGATCGCTCACCGTTTTCACCGCCTCGATGGAACCGAACGACTCCATCTGCACCAACTTGTCCCCTTCTTGCGGCAGCTCGACGAAGACGATGTCGCCGAGCTCCCCCTGGGCGAAATCGCTGATGCCGATGGTCGCCATGCCGTCTTCCTCGAGACTGACCCACTCGTGCTCCTGCGTGTAGCGTAGTTGCCGCGGGATGTACGGCATGTGTGTCTTCCTCCATCTCGGGTCTCGAACTCGGCCGCCCGAAGGGGTGACGCGAGCTCAGGTGTTCGCTAGCGAGGCACGAAAAGGTAGCGCCACACGCCGCGCGGGCACATCACGCCCGCGCACGACGACGTGGAGCCGCGCTGCGGCGTCGGCACGTTGCACCAGCGCCAAGCCCAAACTGCGGCCGAGCGTCGGCGCGAATGTACCACTCGTCACCACGCCGGCGGCGCGCCCATCGGCGGTGACCTCGAAGCCATGCCGGGCGATGACACGGTCTTCCATCTCGAACCCGATCAACTGCCGGGGCACGCCTTGCTGCCGATGCAGGGCCAGCGCCTCGCGACCGATGAACCTCGGCTTGTTCATCTTCACCGTCCAGCTCAGGCCGGTCTCCAGCGGGCTTGCGTCCTCGGTCAATTCGTTGCCGTACAAACAGAACCCGACTTCGAAGCGCAGCGTGTCGCGCGCCCCGAGCCCAGCCGGTCCGAGTCCAAGGTCGCGGCCCTGGGTGCAGAGATCGTCCCACAAATCACCGGCGAGCCGGGGCCGCACGTAGATTTCATAGCCCGCCTCGCCCGTGTAGCCGGTACGTGACACGCAGAGCACGTCCTCTGCACCGGGCACGAAATGATAGTAGGCGAGCCCGCCGACTCGCTGCGCCCATGGTGCGAGCAGCCGCGACCGCCGGAGGATTTCGCTGCTGCGCGGTCCTTGCAGCGCCAGCAACGCCACGTCCTCGCTGCCATCCTCGAGCTGGGTTCCGGGCTGCAGGTGCTGGCGCGACCAGGCGAGGATCTTGGCGGTGTTGGCGGCATTCGTCACCATCATGAAATGCGCCGCATCCATGCGGTAGACGAGAACGTCGTCGCGCACCCCGCCCGCGTCGTTGCACAGCGGCGTGTACAGGACTTGGCCGTCCGTGAGCGCCCCGACATCGTTGGTGGCCAAGTTGTCCAATGTGGCGAGCGCGCCCGAGCCGTGGAAGAACAACTCCCCCATGTGGCTCACGTCGAACAAGCCGGCGGCGCTGCGCACGCGCTCGTGCTCCTTGATCAAGCCGTCGTACTGCAATGGCATCGACCAGCCGGCGAAGTCGACCATGCGCGCCCCGAGCTGCACGTGCCGCGCGTGCAGAGGCGTGTGCCGGGTGACCTGGGTCGTGTCGCGAATGGCCGGAGTCCTCCGAGAAGCGGACACATCGATGCGGTGGCGGGGCGCATCATAGCGACTCGCCTCGGGCCGTGGAAGCCCTCGGGGTCGCAGAAGGGTGCGGCGTTCCTCGCGACATCCTGTCGCGCCTCGAAGGCACTGCGGGCGCGTCCTGGTGCATTTTGTCGCAACGGCTGCGGCGCGCCATCTCCGGTCCGGTGCTCGGTGCCAGGCCTGCCTTTCTAATTCGTTCATCGAAGCGCACTTGCCGCTTGATCGCCGCACCGGCCGAGCCCCGGGCGAGATGGCATCGGGCTGGCTATGGAGACGATGTCGCCGCGCAGCGCGCGGTGTCAATCTCGCGAGCGTCTGGGTCACGACGCGCGGTGACACGCCTGAACAAGAATTGCGTGCGGTGCCGAGCCCGTTGCGAAAGCGGGGGCGGGACGCGGCGGCGCTCGGCCCGCCGCACGCAATTCGAAAATCCCACCGGCCAAGTCCTCCCCTCGAATCGAAACTCGGGTGCTAGACTCGCGGGACCGCCGTGCGGCGGCTGCGTGCGAGGTGCCTGTGCAACGACTGTTGCTGTTGATGACGACGACGACCTACAAGGCGGAGGCCTATCTGGACGCGGCTCAGCGTCTCGGTGTTTCGACCACCGTCGGCACCGATCGGCCCCAGGCCCTCGCGGCTCTCGACCCACAAGGCAACCTCGACCTCCCGTTCGACTTCCCGGAGGTGGCCGTGCATCGCCTCTGCGACTTCGCCGCACGGCACCCAATCGACGCGGTGCTCGCCGCCGACGACGAGGGCGTGGTGCTGGCGGCACACTTGGCCCGTGCCCTCGGCTTGGCGCACAACACGGTCAGCGCGGTCGAAACGGCGCGCAACAAGCTCGAGATGCGGCGCGCCTTGCAGTCGGCTGGACTCCCGATCCCGCGTTTCGCTTGTTTCCCGGCGGACGCCGATCCGGGAAGCCTCACCTCGGAGATCGAATTCCCCTGTGTGGTCAAGCCGCTCACCGGATCGGGCAGCCGTGGTGTGATTCGTGCCGATGCGCCGGCGTCCTTCGTCGCCGTCTTCGAGCGCGTGCGAGCAATTCTTGCGCACTCCGGCCGCGACGCCGGGATTCTGGTCGAGGAATACCTGCCGGGGGTCGAGCTCGCTCTCGAGGGTCTGCTCCAGGACGGGCGGCTCCGGACCTTGGCGCTGTTCGACAAACCGGATCCCCTCGAAGGGCCCTTCTTCGAGGAGACGATCTACGTCACCCCGTCCCGGCTCTCCCCCGAGCTGCAGGCAGCCATTGCCGACAGCGTGCAGCGCGCCGTCGTCGCCCTCGGGTTGCGCACCGGACCCTTGCATGCCGAGGTGCGGGTCAACGACCGCGGCATCTTCCTGCTCGAGGCCGCTCCTCGCAGCATCGGCGGCCTGTGCTCCCGCGCGCTCCGTTTCGGCAGAGGCGGCTCGAGCCTCGAGGAGCTGCTCCTCCTCCACGCCCTCGGCCGTGACACCGGCGGCTTGGAGCGCGAAGCCGCCGCCTCCGGTGTGATGATGATTCCCATCCCCAGGGCTGGTATCTTGCGGGAAGCCGGCGGCACCGAAGCAGCACGTGCAGTCCCTTCCATCGAAGAGGTGCGCATCACCGCAGCACGTGGACAGTGGCTCGTGCCACCGCCCGAGGGAACGCGGTATTTGGGTTTCATCTTTGCGCGTGCGCCGACACCGGATGCGGTGGAGTCTGCACTGCGTCAGAGTCACGGCCGCTTGCGCATCGACATCGATCCGGATGTGACGCCACCCGAAGCGAGCCCGCGACCGGTGTCCACGCTCGAGAGGAGCGCACGATGATCACGATCACAGACGCGGCGCGCAAGCAGTTGGCAGAGGTGCTCGCGGCGCAGGAAGGCAGCGGTCACTCGTTGCGCCTGGCGATTGCGGGGCGCGGCCCGCAAGGATTCGAATACGAGCTCACGTTGTTGCGGGCGGACGAGAAATCCAACGAAGACATGGAAGTCGAAAGCGGTGCACTCTCCGTGCTGGTGGATGCCGCGAGCGCCGACAACCTGCGCGGCGCCACGCTCGATTACGTGCAGCAGGCGGGGGGTTATGGATTCAAGATCGACAACCCCAATCCGGTGTGGCGCGATCCGATCGCGCTCAAGGTCCAGCGCGTCATCGACACCGAGATCAACCCCGGAGTCGCGACGCACGGGGGTCACGTGGCGCTGCTCGACGTCCGAGAGGGCAAGGCCTACATCCGCCTGGGCGGCGGCTGCCAAGGCTGCGGCATGGTGAGCGTCACCCTCAAGCAAGGCATCGAGAAGGCAATCACGAGCGCCGTGCCGGAGATCGCCGAGGTTCTCGATACCACCGACCACGGTGCCGGTCAGAATCCGTTCTATCAACCGGCAAAGAGCGGCCAGTCGCCGTTCGACTGATCGCTGCGCGCTCACGCATCGCGCGCGAGCCGCAATCCTTGGAAGTTCCAGCGCTGGTGCGGATAGAAGAAGTTGCGGTAGGTCAATCGCATGTGCCTCTGCGGTGTGGCGCACGAGCCGCCGCGCAACACGATCTGCCCGCACATGAACTTGCCGTTGTATTCGCCGAGCGCGCCCGCCGGCGCGCGATAGCCCGGGTACGGGGCGTAATCGCTGCGCGTGAGCTCCCAAACATCCCCGAACATCTGGCTCATGCCCTCCGCCGCGGGGCTTGGATGGAAACGGCCACTGTCGGCGAAATTGCCTTGCACCGGTTGCGTCCGCGCCACGAGCTCCCACTCGAACTCGGTCGGCAATCGCGCTTCCTGCCAGCGCGCGAAGGCATCGGCTTCGAAGTAGCTGATGTGCACGACCGGCTCCTCGTCGCGCACCGGCCGCACGCCGCCGAGGGTGAACTCGACCCAGCGGTCGTCGATCTCGCGCCAGTAGAGCGGTGCCCGCCAACCCTGGGCCGTGGCTGCGGCCCAGCCATCCGCCAGCCACAGGGAGGCGCGGCCGTAGCCGCCGTCGGCGATGAACTCCCTCCACTCGCCGTTGGTGACGCAGCGCGTTCCCAGAGCGAACGGCGCCACGTACACCGGATGCCGCGGTGACTCGTTGTCGAAGGCGAACCCATCACCGGCGTGCCCGAACTCGTGCAGGCCGCCGGCGAACTCGCGCCAGCGCAATGGCGCGGCGATCGCCGCCGGCGCCGGCAGTGCCGGCGCATACAGCGGTTGTAACGGATTGGTGGCGAGAATGTGTTTGATGTCCGCGAGCAACAGCTCTTGATGCTGCTGTTCGTGGTGCAGGCCGAGGACAACGCGAGCGCGCATCGCGGCGTGATCCGGACGGCGCTCGAGCAGCGAGACGATGCGCTCGTCCACACGGCGGCGGTAATCGACGATCTCGGCCACGGTGGGGCGGGAGAGGAATCCGCGCTCCGGGCGTGGCTGCCGATCACCGACCGTGACGTAATAGGAGTTGAACAGGGTACGGTACAGCGGATGCACCGGCTGATACTCCGGCTCGAATTCCTCGAGGACGAAGGTGTCGAAGAACCAGGTGGTGTGCGCCAAGTGCCATTTCGGCGGGCTCACGTCCGGCATCGTCTGCACCACGTGATCTTCGATCTCGAGCGGCGCCGAGAGCGCGAGCGTCGCCGCGCGCACGCGCCGGAACTCGGCGAGCAACGTCACCGGATCGGCGGCGATTCCCACGGCCGGGTTCAACGGCCGCCTCCGGTCTCCTGCGGCCCGAGCACCTGCAGCGCGCGTGCAGTCGCCTGCAACAGCGGCTCCGGCCCGATCTTGGACCCGACGGCACCCTGCATCCAGAGATCTGGCACGAGCCTCCCCTGCTGGCAAACGCGTTCGAACTCGCGCGCCATGTTGGCGCCGGCAAAATGCTCCTCGAGCTGGAAAGCGATCAGATGGCCGAGCGGGTAGTGCGCCAAATACAAGGGATACGCCAGCATGTGCGAGTAGATGCCGAGCAGCACCGATTTCTTCCCGTGCATGAGCGGCGCGAAGGTGCGATCCCAGACTTCTCCGGCGATGCGAACCGTGGCGGCGCGCAGCTCGTCGGCTCGGGCCCCCGGGTGCGCATACATCCAGTCCCACACCGCGACGTCCACCAGCGCCACTGCGCCGATCTCGCAGCTGGCCCAGAAAGCTTCGAGGGCGCGCAAGTGCTCCGATTCCCCGCCCTGTTTGGCGAGGCCGAGAAGCTCGAGATCCCGCTGCTGGAACACGAAGGCCAGCGCTTCGGTGAAAGCGTTGCCGGGAACTCCCTGCAACGAGGTGTGGTCGATGGTGTTGAGCGAGAACACTTGCTCGACGTTGTGCCCGAGCTCGTGCACCGCGATGTTGTACCCCTTGTAATCCATGCCGTCCGCGCCCACGCGCGTGCGCAGGTGCGAGACATCGTCGCGCCGCCCGGCGCCGAGAGCGTGGCCGGCGCCCCGTGACGGGTCGACGACGATGTGCGCCGCCAGCATCGTGGCGGTGTCGGGTGCGAAACCCAGGTCGCGCAGAATGCGCGGAATGTCGGCAGCGAATGCGGCCGGTGTCGGATAGCGCTTCTTCGTCATCGCATCCAGCTCGGCCTCGCCATACTCGGCGCGCGGCTTGAACCCGGCGTACCAGATATCGAACGGCTCGAGCGGGCGGCCCAGACGATTCTCGATCAGGCTCGCCACTTGCGCCGCAACCGGGCTCGCGAACAGGGCTTCGAACATCGACCGCACTCTCTCCACCGGGATCTCGCGCTCCATGTCGAAGCTGCGGGCGATCGCGGTCGGCGCTTGCGGCACCGACGGATCCACCTGCTGCATGGCGTGGAAGATGTCGAGGAGCTTGCGATAGCGCGTATCGGGTTCGCGAGCCGGCTTGGGTTGCGCCTCTGCGCCGGCAGGAGCCTCGACATCCTGCACCGCGGCGACCGTCACCTTGCCCGTCTCCGGTGTCCAGTCCAGCAGCGGGTTGTTGACCACGCTCGAGGGAATTTCCTGGCGCACGATGTCTTCCATCACGCGCGCGATCAGGCGCTGCTTTTCGAGCCCCTCGGCACTGCCGTAATGCGCCTTGAGCTCGTCGCGCAATCCCCAGTGGCTGATGAGACGCAGACCGGCGGTGAACGGCCGGCGCCCATCCGGCAACAGCCAATGATGCAAATAGAGATTGTAGTCCGAGATGTACGCGTCGGCGGCGGCGGTCGCCGCACTCACGGCTTGCTGCGCCGCTGCCGGCACGCGCTGGGCGAATCGTCCGACCAGACGCGCTTCGGCCCAGCGCCGGCGCGACCACTGCGGTCCGTCGGCGTTGCGTTGCTCGAGCGTACTGGCGGGAAAGTTGAGCAGGGCGACGAACGCGATCCTGGAGGCGAACAGATCGTCGAGGAGGTGCGCGGCAGGATCATACGCCGCGAGCAAGCGGTCGACGGGCCGCACCGGACCGGTCTCGACATCCATGAAGTGCCGCAGCTCGCGGCCCATGGAGACGAAATGCCCATCCAGCATCTCCATGCTGCGTTCGAGGTGCGCAAAGGTGTCGTCGAGCGTGCGTGCATCCACGACTAGATGCGTCGCGGCGAAATCGACGAACTCCTGCGTCGATCCGTCTTCGGGCCGCCACATGTCGGCGGCTTGAGTCACTCCCAGCTCGATGCGCGGCCTTGTGTCGGCGCCGTGCAACTCCACCAAGCGCGCGATGGCGGCCTGGCGCGCCGCGGCGCGATCGAACTCGGGTGCCGCTGCGGCGACGACGGCCCAGAGCACCGCCAACGTCGCGGCGGCGGTGATTCGACTTCCCGAACGACTCATTTGGCTGTCCTCCTTTGCAGAATGCAGTGTAGTGCATCCACGCCGGCTTGGTCACAGGCTTGGTTCGAGCGTCCGATTGCGCACTCTGCCCCGCACGCTTCCTTGCGGTGAGAAATGGCGAGGAACGACGAGGAGCGCGCTTGATGGCATCTGGCCAAGCTCTCTAGAATAGATGCGAGGCAGCGTGGGCTCGTCATCTTTCCCTCTTGCCCACCTTCCTTGCCAGTGGATCGAATCGGACCTCGCCGACCAGACGGATCTGGTCAACGCCCTCGGGCACAGCACGGATTGCGAATACCCATGACCAATGCACATCGCTTCGCTCCGATCATGGGGAGCATGACCCTCCTCGCCTTGCTCTTGCTGCCAGTTTCGGCGGCGCATGCCGGCGGTATTGCCGGCACCATCCGCGACGCCGTGACGGGCCAGGTGATCGGCCGCGTCGACCTCGACGTCTTCAATGCCAGCTTCGACCAGGTGTTCGGAATCGACGATCCGGGCGCACCCACCAATGACCAGACCGCGAGCGACGGCACCTATGTGCTCGAACCGCTGCCGCCCGGGAGCTACTATCTGCGCGCCGATCCTTCCCTGGCTCAGGGCTATGTCACGCAGCATTTCCCCGAGGTATTCCTGCGCTCGCAGGCAACCCCGGTGCGGGTTCGCGCCACCGGTCTCACCACGGTCGATTTCTACTTGCAGAGGGGTCACTTTCTGCAGGGTCGGGTTGTCGATGTGGTGACGAACGAGCCCCTGGCCGGCATCGACCTCGATGTCTTCGGCTCCGACGGCTCATTCATCGACTGGATGAACGCCGTCACCGACGCCAACGGCAATTTCAGCATTGGATTGGTGCCGGATGGGACCTATCACCTGCGCACCGAAGCGCTGGGCGTCTCGATGTACTTGTCGGAATTCTACGGCGGCGCCTCCAACTTCGCTGCCTCGCACTCCATCGCAGTCCATGGTGCGAACGTGACCGGGCTCACGTTCAAGCTGGATCTCGGCGGCTCGGTGAGCGGTGTCGTGACCGACCGGGTGACTGGGGCGCCCATCTCCGGCTGCGACATCGACATCTTCGATGGGGCCGGCCAGCTCCTCCCCGACGCGAACGGCAGCACCGACGCGAACGGCGTCTACCGAGTCGGCTCGCTGCCAGATGGCAACTACTTCGTCAGGGCCGACGCCACCGCAGAGCAGGGTTACATTGACACGTATTATGGTGATGCGATCAGCCTCGGCTCGGCCGTGCTCGTGGCGATCTCGGCAGGAACCACGGCGTCGGGAACCTCCCTCAGCATGCCCCGAGGCGGCACGATCGCGGGGGTCGTCACGAGTGCCGCGACGGGCGAACCGTTGCCGAATGTACAGATCACGGTGTGGTCGGGGATGACTCGGGTCGACTTCGCTTACACGGGCCCCGACGGCTCCTACCTGATCGGTGCCATGCCGAACGGCGATTACAAGGTGCGCTGCGCCGGCGTCCCCGAGCTCGGATTGGCCTTCCAGTTCCATACCGGTGCAATCGTCGCATCGCAAGCCGCGCCGGTCGCGGTCTCGAGCGGGACGACGGTGGGTGGGGTCCACTTCGCGTTGCAGTCCGGAGGCTGGATCAGCGGCCGCGTGGCGACGAAGAGGGGCGAGCCCTTGGCGGACGTGAGCGTCGATCTCTTTCTACCAAGCGGCGAGGTGCTGCCGTCCATGGATACTGCGACCGAATCCGATGGCACCTACATCGTGGGACCGATCCCGAGCGGTACATTCGTGCTCCGCACCAATCCATCGAACTCGTATCCGCAATTCAGCAAGCGCTACTACGGCGGCACCGAGCTGCTGCCCACCGCGCAACCGCTCACTGTCGTGCCGGGGGCGACCTTGTCCGATGTCGACTTCCTCTTCGGCGACATCGACCTCGCTGTCCGGCCACGCCCGTCTCCCCAAATTTCCGCCTATCCGAATCCCTTCAACCCGCGCACGCGGCTCGCCTTCAACCTGGACGCGAGTGGCCCGGTGAAGGTGACCATCCACGACGTGCGTGGCCGCATCATCGCGGTGCTCGCCGACGGCGTCATGGCCGCCGGACGGCATGAATTCGTATGGGACGGAGAGGGAGTGTTGGGGCAGGGAACGTCGAGTGGTGTGCATTTTGTGCGCGTCGAAACGGCCGCCAAAATCGAAAAACAGAAGCTCGTCCTGCTGAAATAGATTCCAGAGGCACCGATTCATCCACCGGCCACGGCCGCCGCGACCCCTTCGCGGCGGCCGTCGTCGTTTTTGCCGCTTGACACCTCTGGCGGCGCGGGGGGTATAAAGCGCCAGAAGTTGTGGGGTCGTGGCGACCCCATGGGGTATCATCCGGCGGCGGGATAGTCCGGCCGACGGGAGCAGCCTCGAGGGAGGCTTACAGAGGTCCTGGTCACCGCGAGTCCAACGGTCGTCGGAATCCTGCCTTGCGCTCGTCCGGAATGGCGGCGCTACATTCAGGACAACCCGAGTCCACGAGCTCAGGGGATGACCCCCCAAAAGGAGGGGAGCCATGCGAAAAATCACGATTGCGATGAGTTTGATGGCAATTCTGGCTCTGGTCGTGGCGGGCTGCGCCAAGCCGCCGACGGCCGAGATGCAAGCAGCCACCGCAGCGATGCAGGAAGCGACCACGGCCGAGGCTGAGGTCTACGCACCCGAGGCGATGCAAGCCGCCCGCAGTGCACAGCAAGCCTACGAGGAGGAAGTGAAGCTGCAGGAAGGCAAGTTCGCCCTCTTCCGCAAGTATGATCAAGCAAAGACCCTCGTCGCGCAGGCCACGACGTCTGCCCAGACGGCTTCGACGCAAGCCGTGGAGAACAAGAACCGCATCCGTACGGAAGTCACGACGATGATCGGGGAAGCCCGGACGATGCTCACCGAGGCGCAGGGCATGCTCGAAAAAGCGCCGAAGGGCAAGGGCTCGACGTTGGATCTGCAGGTCATGGGTTCGGACCTGACAGCGGCTGGAACCACGATCGACGAGGCGCAGGCGTTGCTTGAGCAGGACAAGCTCATGGACGCTCGCGCCAAGATCCAGACGGCGCGCAACACCGTGATGTCCGTACGGTCGAGCGTCGAACAGGCCATCCAGATGAAGCAGGCTGGGGCCAAGAAGTAACCTGACCTTCCGTCTGCTGCCGTTTCTGAATTCGCCGAGCGGAGGCACGCCACGTGCCTCCGCTTTGGCAAGTTCGATCGACCAGGCCTTTGATGTCACAGTGCAAACTATGAGCGTATGGAAGTCCTTCGCAAGCTCAAGAACATGCGCTCGGAGCGCCACCTGGCGCTCTTGGCGCTCGGCGCCCGCTCGAAGCGCCGCTTGGCCCTCTTGGCGCTCGGCACACGCTCGAAGCGCCGCTTGGCCCTCTTGGCGCTCGGCACACGCTCGAAGCGCCGCTTGGCCCTCTTGGCGCTCGGCGCCCGCTCGAAGTGCCGCTTTGTGCTCTTGGCGCTCGGCACCCGCTCGCGCCGCCGCCTGGCACTCTTGGGACTCGGCGCCCTGCTCCTCGGGCTCACCGTCGCCAGCTTGATTCCCATCCTGAGCGGGCGCACTAGCCCCCCTGCCTACAGGCGCGAGTCTGCATTCCGCGCCTTCGCGCAGGCGGAAAAGCACGACGCCTTGCACTGGGTTCCACGCGAGCACGCCGCGGCCAAGAAGCTCCTGGACCAGGGGGCCTTCGAATACCGGCGGCAAGCGGCGCGTTTCCTGCCACTGCGAAACTTCACCGACGCCCGGCAGATCCTGGCGCAATCCGAGCAGCGATCCTGGGACGCGGCCAACGCGGCGCTCGCCGCCCACAGCTTGGCGCAGGAGCGCGCGCGCAAAATGCTGCAGCAAGCCAGCGAGTTCGTCACCATCGGGCGCGATTTCAGCATCCTGATTCCGCTGTCGGTCTACGAGCGCACCTTGCTGACGCGCGCACAACTGAGTCTCGACGAAGCCAAAGTGCGCTACGCCGACGGCGAGTATGCTGTCGGACTGGCGCTGGCCGCCGAGGCCGAGTCCGTCGCGAGCCGTGTCGGTGCCGCGTGCTCGGAGCGCGCCGGCCGTTATGCCGACACCAGTCTGGTGGAGAGATGGCGCCGGATGGTGGACGAGACCGTGGCCTGGTCCCGGCGTACCGGCCAAGCCGCCATCGTGGTGAGCAAGGCGGCGCATTCGCTGACGCTGTATAGCAACGGCGTCCCCCGCAGCCGCGTTCGCGCCGACATCGGTCGCAACAGCGTCGCCGACAAGACGGCCGCCGGTGACCTGGCGACTCCGGAGGGCAAGTACCGCATCGTCGCCAAAAAAGACGTCGGGCAATCACGCTATCATCGCGCCTTGTTGCTGGACTACCCGACGCCTGAGGACCTGGAGATCTTCCGCCGCCTGCGCCGTTCGGGCAAGATTCGCGCGCGCGAGCCCGGTGGCCAGATCGAGATTCATGGCGAGGGCGGGCGCTCCAAGGACTGGACGCGCGGCTGCGTCGCGATCGCCAATCCGGAGATGGACGCGCTCTTCCGCGCCGTGGACGTGGGCACGCCGGTCGTCATCGTCGGCAGTCATGGCGACGGAGGTCCGTTCGTCGAGCTCGTCGAACGCTTCCGTGCCGCGCAAAGCGGGGTTGTCCCATGAACCTGGGATCAGGCACACCGAGCCATCCGGTCGTGGTTGCGAACACGCAAGTGGCCGCGGTGCCGCCCGCGAGC
The DNA here is from genome assembly GCA_035649435.1 of Candidatus Krumholzibacteriia bacterium. Lineage (GTDB taxonomy): Bacteria > Krumholzibacteriota > Krumholzibacteriia > DASRJW01. The sequence continues at coordinate 18,270 of DASRJO010000073.1, forward strand.
GCACCGCCAGTCCGCGCAACGTCACCCGTTCCACCGCGCCGCCGCGTACGGCTCCCCCTCGTGCTCACGAGCGCCGGGATCGGCGTCGTGCTCGGGCTCGGGGTGTGGGGAAGCGGCTACAAGTACACATCGATGCGGCTCGGCGGGGATCCTCCGTCCGCGACGGCGCTCGACGCCGAACAGAGGCGCCAGCTAGCCAGGTTGCAGCGCTACGTGCCGCGCGAGCCGTTCATCGTCGTCGATGCCGCGCACAATCGCCTGCAGTTGCGCGACGGCGACGAAGTGAAGCAGGATGCGGTGTGCTCGTCGGGATCGGGAATGATCCTCAAGGACGACGGCGCCGAACGGCACTGGGTCTTCGATACGCCGCGCGGCCATTTCAGAATCCTCAACATCACACGCAATCCAATCTGGAAGAAGCCCGATTGGGCCTTCGTCGAGGAAGGCAAACCGATTCCGCGCGATCCAGGCGATCGCTTCGAGGCCGGTGTGCTCGGGGAATACGGCATGTACTTCGGCGACGGGTTCCTGATCCACGGCACGTTGTACGAGCGGCTGCTCGGCCGCAGCGTCACGCATGGATGTATCCGGCTCGGTCGTGAGGATCTGCGAGCGCTGTACAGCGCCGTGCGTGTCGGCACGGCGATTTACATCTACTGAGGGTCCGACGGGAGCGCACAGTGGGCGAGATCGAACGCGACGCCAGCACAGGAGGCCCCTCGGGCCGGCGCGGCCTGTGCTGCGCCATCGTCGCAGCGGCGTGGCTGCTCGTCGCTTGCGGCAGTGCGCCCGCCGAGGACGCCGGCGACAGCACGGCAGCGCTGCGGAGCGCATTGGCGTTGCAGCTCGAAATGGCCGCCAGCGATCGCTTCTATCTCGAGATCGACGCCCCAGGCGGCGTCATGCGCCTGAAGCTGAACGCGGTCTCGTTGCACGCGTACCCGTTGCTGGGATTGGAACGCGGCACGCCCCGCGTCGCCTTCTTCACGCTCGGATCGAGGGCCGTCGCCGCCGCGGGCGTTCATCCCGTGGGCAGCATCGATCCACCCCGCCCCGAGATCCGACTCGAGATTCAGCCACCCGATCCGAATGCTCCCGACAGCACACTCCCGGTGTTCGAGCCACCGCCGAGCATCGAGGAGATGTCGGTGCCCTGGAGCTACGCGATCCGCTTCGAGGACGGGTTGACGCTCGCCGTGACTTCGCCGCGTGAATCGGCGGCAGGCGGGATCAAAGGCATGGTCGGTGCGTTACGCGACAAGATCGCCGAGTGCCGCGAGGCCCTGGCCGTGCGCCGTCCGCACCTGCGCATCGTCCTCGAGCGCGCCGACGCCCAGCATCTCTACCGTTCGCTGCCCCCCGAAACGAACTGCCTCGTGCTCGCGCCCTGACCCCCGACTCCCCTCGCCTGCGGCTCACTGCAGTACACTCCCGCCTGCGGAAGGAGCGTGATGCACGGGCGCAGACGGGCGGCGAGATCCTGTTCATCGAGGCGGTCGAGCCTTCCGTTCTTGCGGCCTCTGGCGTTCGCCGTGGCCCTCTCCATGCTCGCCGTGCCGGCAGCAGCAGACATGGATGCGAGGGTCCGGCGCATCCTCCGCGCCGTGCCGCTCGTGGATGGTCACAACGACCTCCCCTGGCGTCTGCGCGAGAAAGTGCAAGGACACCTCACGGCCCTCGACATCGGCCGGGACACGGCCGAGCGCGACACACTGCACACGGACCTGCTGCGGCTGCGGCGCGGTGGCGTCGGCGCTCAGTTCTGGTCGGTCTATGTGCCGGCGGAGCAATCGCAAGAGAAAGCGGTCGTCGCCGTGGTCGAGCAAATCGATCTCGTGCACCGCATGGTCCAACGCTATCCGCGCGATCTCGCGATCGCGCGCACCGCCGCCGACATCGAGCGCATCCACCGCGGCCGCCGCATTGCCGCTCTCATCGGCGTCGAGGGCGGCCACTGCATCGACAACTCGCTCGCGGTGCTGCGGCAGCTGTACGCGCTCGGCGCGCGCTATATGACCTTGACGCACAACCTCGGGACCGATTGGGCGGACGCGTGCTGCGCGGCGCCGGTGCACGAGGGGCTCGCGCCCTTCGGTGTCGAAGTCGTGCGCGAGATGAACCGGCTCGGCATGCTGGTGGATCTGTCGCATGTCTCGGTGGCGACGATGCACGATGCTCTCGATACGAGCGCCGCGCCGGTGATCTTCTCTCACTCCTCGGCTTACGCCCTCACGGATCATCTGCGCAACGTTCCCGACGACGTGTTGCGCCGCTTGCCGGCGAACGGCGGCTTGATCATGGTGACATTCGTCCCACGCTTCGTGTCGGCGCAAGTGATGGCGTACGATGCGGAAGTAGAAGCGGAGAAAGCGCGGCTCGGCATCCGTTCCCCCGGCCAGAAGGAGCTGCAAAAGACGCACATGGAAACATGGAGCGCGGCGCATCCGGCACCGCGCGCGACCTTGCAGCAGGTCGCCGACCACATCGACCACGTGGTGCGTGTGGCGGGCATCGCCCATGTCGGACTCGGCTCCGACTTCGACGGCATCGAGCGCGGACCTCTCGGACTCGAAGACGTGTCGCGCTTTCCGGATCTCCTCGCCGAGCTGTTGCGACGCGGCTACACCGACCAGGACGTCGGCAAGATCGCCGGCGGCAATGCGCTGCGCGTGCTCCGGCGCGCCGAGGCCGTCGCCCGTGAGCTGCAGGCCTCCCGCCCCGTTGCCGAAACTCGCTTCCCCACCCCGACCGCCGCACGGCCCTAGCCCATCGGAGAGCACGGCGGCCCCCTCCCGCGCACCCTTGCGCTGGGGCACACACCGGCGCGTCATGGACCTGTGGCCGCAGCTCCTGGCACTCTTGGTCTTGGGAGGAGGGCTGCTCGGCCTCGTGGCGGCGCGATTCCCCAAGACCTTGGCGTGAGACAAGCCAGCGCGTACCCGCCGCAGAGGCGTTTGCGACGCCGGCTGCACCCGTCGGCGCAGGCGCCGCGTGCAACGCCTCGATGTCGTTCAGCTGCCGTGGGAGGGCTCGGAAGCTGCGGCGTGCACGAACACGACGAGGTTGGCGAGATCGCCGCTGCGATCCAGCGCGGCGCGACAGCGCAGCTCGACTGGCAACGTGCCCTGCGGCGTACGCATCGAGCTCGATACCGTGTCCTCGGGCCGCAACACCATGAGCGTCGTCAGCTCGTGACCGACATCTTCAGGCGCGAACAAGGTCTCGAGGCTGGAGCCGGCGAACTCGGTCTGGTCCCAACCGCGCTGCTCCAGGATCCAGGAGTTGGCGTAGATGGGCTTGAGATCGGCGTCGAGCACCAGGACGCCGCCATCGATTTCTTCCGCCACGACACGGAACCGATTGGCCAGCTCGACGATCTTGTTGCGCGTGAGCGCGTCGCTCTTCTGGAACGCCGTCATGACTTGGTTGATGCCACGACCGAGCTGGCCGATCTCGCCGCCTTCGATCTCGGCGCGCGCGTCCAGGCGCCCTTGCGCCGCCTGCTGCAAGGTGCGCGTGAGTTGCTTGAGCGGCTGCAAGAACATGTGCGGGAGCACGAAAACCAGCACCGCCTCGACCACCAAGGTCAGGATCAGCACGGTGATGAGATCGCGCCGGGCGCGCACGGCGAATGCTTCGACCAAGGCGCGATTGGTTTCGAGCTCCTGCGCGTTCGCCGCCAGGAGTTGCTCCGCCGTTCCCGCCGCCGCTTCGCTGATTTCGTCCACGCGCAGCAGATGCGGCGAGCTCGCCAGGTCCGCGGCGCGTGTTCGCACCGTGAGCGCCAGCAGCGAATCGGTGCGCCAGGCGTACTCGCTGGAAAGAGCCGCCAACTGCCGCACTTCGGCGCGGTCCGAGCCGAGCAAGGTGCCGAGCGCCTCGACACGACGCGGGAACTCGTGGGCGATCTCGCGACTGGACTCGAAGTGCGCGAAGGCGCCATCGAGGAGGAAGGAGCGCACCTCGGAACGCGCCCGCAGCATGTCCTTGGCCAATCCCTCGGCGACGCTCGCCACCTGCACGCCATGGCGCACGATGTGGTCAGTGCGCTCGAGCACGCCCTGGAGCACGTGCAGCGACACCCAGACCAATGGCACGAAGGCGATGAAGGGCAGCAAGATCGCGAGCACGAAGCGCAGGCGCATCGACACGCCGCGCCCGGCCTCGCCGCGCGCCATCCAGCGCTCGACCGTCCCGCTCTTTGCCGCGTCGGGCGCCATCTAAGTGCTCTGGCTCATGCGGTCCAAGCTTTCCGGCGCGCCAATGATCACCAGGGTGTCGTCGGCCTCGATCTTGGCGTCGGGATCCGGAACGTCACGCACTTCGATGCGAAAGTCCGTGCTGCCGTCGTCCTGGATGAAGGCCACTCGCTTCTTGATCGCGATGACGTTGACGCGAAAGCGACGGCGCAAGTCGAGCTGCGCCAGGCTGCGGCCGACGAAGGCCTGCGGCGCCGAGATCTCCACCAACGTGTCTCCGGTGGTGAGCGGAATCTGGTCGAAGACGTCGAAGCGCAGGATGGACTTGGCGATCTGCTCGCCCATGCGATCCTCGATGTAGAGCACCTCGTGGGCACCGACCATCTCCAGGATCTGGCCCTGCAACGGGCTCATGCCGCGGGCGTAGATGCGCGGGATCCCCATGCGGCGCAAGATCGCTGTCACCAGAATGTTGGCGTGCTGGTTCTCGCCGATGCTGACGACGGCGGTGTCCACTTCCTGCACCCCGATCTCGCGCATGCTCTCTTCCTTGGTGGCATCCAGAACCACCGCATGGCTCAAGTCGTTCTTCATCGCCTCGACCCGCCCCGTGTCGCTGTCGATGCCGATGACCTCGGCACCCAGCCGCGCCAGCGTGCGTGCGACACTCGAACCGAATTGTCCCAGACCGATGACGGCGAATTGACGCATGCTCCGTCCCACGCTGGAGTTTCCGCTGCGGCGTCGCCTCTCGGCGCCGCACGTCATCCGACCAACAGCTTCGTCGTCGGATAACGATACACGAGGCGTTCCATCTCTTCGCCAACGGCCAGCGCCAAGGACAGCGGCCCGACTCGCCCGGCGAACATCAACGCGATGATGAGCACCTTGCCGAAGGCGGTCAACTGCGCCGTGACACCCATGCTCAGCCCGACGGTGCCGAAAGCCGAGACGCTCTCGAACAGCAACGAGACGTAATCCACCGCTTGGCTCGCCAGGAGCCAGGTGAAGGCGACGAAGACGATGCCGAAGGACGCCATCGACACGGCCAGGGCGCGATAGAGATTCTCCTTGGAGATGCTGCGCCCGAACACCTCGATCTCCTCGCGGCCGCGAATGATCGTGCGCACGCTCAGAACCAGCAAAGCGAAGGTGGAGGTCTTGATCCCGCCGGCGGTGCCCCCCGGGCTGCCGCCGATGAACATGAGCGCGGTGAACACGAGTGCGGCGACCGGCGTGATCCGGGTCAAGTCGATCGAATTGAAGCCCGCCGTTCGCGCCGAGACCGATTGGAAAAACGCCGCCTGCAGCTTCACTGGCACCGAGTAAGGTGCCAGGCTGTGCGCGTACTCGAAGTAGAACAGTGCGATGCCGCCGACGAGGATGAGCGCGGCGCTGGTGAGCAGCACCACGCGCGTGTGCGTGCTCAATCCCGGCCCCCGGCGCCGCAGCGAGCGGTGCGCGTACAGATCGCTCAGCACCGTGAAGCCCAATCCCCCGAGGACGATGAGCAGCGCGATGACGAGGTTCACCACGGGGTCGGCGACGTAATCCATCAGGTTGAGCGACAGCAGCGAGAACCCGGCGTTGCAGAAAGCGGAAACCGAGTGAAAGATACTCATGTACGCCGTCTCGGCGATGGAGGCGAAATCGCCGTACCAGCGCAGGAACAGCACCAGCGCGCCCAACCCTTCGATGATCATCGTGGCTTGGAAGATGTTCTGCACCAGCACTCCGACATCGCGCAGCCCGGTCTCGTCGAGGACCGAGGACAGGACGCGGCGCTGGCGCGCTGTGAGCCGCCGGCCCATGAGGACGAAGAGCGCCGCCGACAACGTCATGATGCCGAGCCCGCCGACTTGGATGAGCCCGAGGATGACGAGCTCGCCGAAGAGAGAGAAATACGTCGGCGTGTCGACGACGATGAGCCCCGTGACGCAGGTGGCACTGGTCGCGGTGAAGAACGCGGTGAGAAAAGGTGCGCCGCCTCCGTCTTCGGTGGCAGCGGCGAAGGTGAGCAGAACGGTTCCCACCCCGATGGTCACCGCGAAGGACAGCACCATCACCAGCGCCGGACGGCGCGCCAATGCGGTGAGGTAACGCCGGCCCCACGGGGTGGCAGCGAGCAGCACGAATCCGCCCTGCGCCCGACGCAAGATGACCGCAGCCGTGCCGGCGTGCAGCGTCCAGGCCAGGAACAGCGAAAAGACCAGGAACGAGAGATCGATCCAGAACCGGCGCGCCGACTTGCCTTCCTGCCGGAACAACAGGAAGCGCACCACGATGCCGAAGGCGTAGGCGGCCACGACGCAGGCATCGGCGGCGATGTGCAGCACATCCTGCCCGCGCACCCACTGCAATTGGTAGCCATGTTGCAAGACGCCGAAGATCAGCCACAGCATGCAGGCCACGATCGTGGCCTGCCGGCCGAGCCGCTGCAACGTTTCGAGACGTTGCCGAGTACTCATCCAGTTTCCCGCAGCAGTGCGGTGATCGGCCGCCGCGCGGCGGCCCATGCCGGCGGCAACCCGCCGAGCACCGCCGTGACCACGGCGAGGGCGACGCCTTGCAGCAGCACCGCCGGACTCGTGCGCAAAGTGAACGACAGCTCGCTGAAGGTGACGAAGTTCGTGGTGCCAGTGCTCATGCCGTTCAATGGCAACGCCAGCACGGCGCCACAGACTCCCGCCACCAACCCCAGCAGCGCCGCTTCGAGAACGAAGGCCCCGAGGATGCCGCGCCGGCGAAAGCCGAGCGCGCGCAACGTACCGATCTCCTGCGCCCGCGCCGCGACGTGCGCGTACATGGTGTTGGCGGCGGCGAAGCAGGCACCGAGCGCCATCAACACCGCGAGCCCGCTCCCGAGCGCCACGAACTGGCCAGCGGTGGCCGTCGTTTGATCGGCGTAGTACTCGATCTCCGGCTTTGCTTGCAGCCGCAGGCGCTGATCGCCCTCGACGCGCGCCACCAGCGCCTCGACCCCCTCCGGTGTGGCTGCACGCAACAGCACCGACGACACGTCCTCGCGCCGGAAGGCGTTGCCGAAGTCCTCCATCGCGCCCCAGACCTCGGAATCGAAGCTGCCGCCGGTGGTGAACACACCGACGACGTGGAACTCGAGACGACCGAATTCGACCCGTTCGCCGAGACGCAGGCGCGGAAACCGTTGCGCCAGGCGCTCGCCGACGATGACTTCGCCGCGGCCGGGCTCGAACATCTTGCCGCCGGTGAGGCGGAACTGGGGACGCAGGGCTGTCCCGGCCGGCCCGAGGCCACGCAGCGAGACGTTGCTTTCCTTGCCGTCAGCGCGCTGGAAGATCTGCAGGGTCACGAGCTCGGCGGATGCGAGAGGCTGGCCCCCAACGTCCGTCGCGATGCCCTCCAGCGCCTGCACCGCGCGTTGGCGTTCCTTGTCGAAGGCGCTCTCGGTCTCGCTGCGCGCGCCGTCGCGCAGCACGATCACATTCAATGGATTGCCGCTCGCGCGCAGCGACAACGACAAACCCGAAGCCATCGCGAGCACTCCGACGAACACCAGCACCACCAGCGCGATCGAGGCGACGGTCATCAGCGTGTTGCCCCTGCGCACGAACAGGCTCTTGACGTTGTACTTGAGCGGCAGCTTCATGCGAGCCTCCGCAGGCCCTCGGCGATGCGCAAGCGCGCCGCATCGTACGCCGGGAAGCCGCCGGTGACGAGGCCGATGACCGCGCCGAGCGCCAGGACGGTGGCCCCGACCGCGGGCGTGAGTCGCACGGAGCCGAAAACCGGGAAGAAATCCTCGATGAAGCGTCCGAGCCCGCCGAGCAATCCCATCGCCAGCAACAGCGACAGCACGGCGCCACACAGGCCGATCGCCATCGACTCGCTGACGACGAGGGTCATGAGTGCCGGGCGCCTGAACCCGAGCGTCTTCAAGATCGCGATCTCGCGCGTGCGTTCCCGCGCCGCCATCGCCAAGGTGTTCGCGACCATGAACAGGATCGAAACGATGACGGCGAGACCGATGGCGCCGAACAGCATCCGGATGTTGCCGAGCATCTCGAGGAAGGATAGCTGGAACGCTTTCTCCGTCTCGACCCGCACCGGCGCCGAGGAATTGACGAACAGCGCTTCGGCGGTCTGCACCACCGCCGGAATGCTCTGCGGCGAATCGAGCCGCAGCCAGTACGTGCCGACGGTGCCGGGATTGCCCAGCGATTCCTGCAAATACTGGCGATGGAAGAGGATCTGCTTTTCCGCCGCCGGCGCGCTCGGCTCGGTGTAGGTGCCGCGCAACACGAGCTCGAGATCCGTTGGGTAGATGGTGCCTTTGAGCACGATGCGGTCGCCGACCTTCCAACCGTGCTTCGCGGCCAGCGCCGCGCCGGCGACGCAGGCGGTGCGCTCGGCGGCGAAGGCGGCGTATTCCTGCTCCTCGAAGCGATACTCGGGCCAGACCGTGCGGAACGTCGCCGGATCGCAAGCGAACTGGGCGAAGAAATTCTGCGGCCGATCGTCCTTGTAGGTGCCGCCGAACCAATCCAATGGCGTCGAGGCCTGCACGTGCTGCAGCGGTTGCAGCTTCTGCCAGTAGGCCTCGGGCAGGTCGAAGGTGAGCGAGACCGCGTGGCGCACGACCAGGCGGTTGTCCGCCGAGCCTTCGGCGCGTTCCATCGCCGCGAGAATGGACATGAGCAGCGACAGCAGCAACAGCGCCGTGGCGACGCTGCCGATGGTCAACACCGTGCGCCGCTTGTTGCGCAGCAGATTTCTCCAGGCGAGCTTGCCCATGCCTCGCTCCTCCGTTACGACAGCGCCTGGTGCGTCTCCCACGGCGTCAACGCACCCTTGTCGAGATGGTAGCGCCGGGTGGCGCGCGCCGCGGCGCGCATGTCGTGCGTCACCATGACGATGGTCTTGTGGTACGACGCGTTCAGCAAGGCCAGCAGGTCGAGCACCTCGGTGGCGCTCGTTGCGTCCAGGTCACCGGTGGGCTCGTCCGCCAGCAACAAGGTCGGATCGGTCACCAGCGCTCGCGCCACCGCCACGCGCTGCTCCTGGCCGCCCGACAACTGACGCGGGTAATGGTCCATGCGATCGGACAGCCCCACGAGCGCCAGCACGTTCTCGACCTTCTCGCGCCGTTGCTGTTTGCTCAGACGAAACAGCTTGAGTGGCAGCTCGACGTTCTCGAACGCGGTGAACACGGGGATGAGGTTGTAGAACTGAAAGATGAAGCCGACATGGCGCTGCCGCCATGGAGCCAGCTCGCTCTCGCCGAAACGCGCGATGTCCTCGCCTTGCACCAGGATCCGTCCGGCGCTCGGCCGGTCGATCCCCGCCAGCAGGTTGAGCAAGGTGCTCTTCCCCGATCCGGAGGGACCCATGAGCGCGACGAACTCACCCTCTTGGATCCGCATCTCGAGGCCTGCGAGCACCGGAATCTCGAAGCGGTCGCGCCGGTAACTCTTTCCCAGTGATTCGATCACGACCAGATCGCTCGCTGGACCTTTCGCCGCTGCAGGGATTGCACTCATGTGTCCTCCTCTCGTCCTTCGCGCACGCGGACGCGCTTGCCATCGGCGAGCTTGTCGAGACCGCTCGTGGCCACCGTCTCGCCGCCGTGCAAACCCGATCGCACCACCCACGCCGCATCGCGGGCGTCACCGAGGACGACCGCCGTCTTGCGCGCCATCCCGGACTGCAACACGAACACGTGCGCCGCATCGCCGTCGCGTACCACCGCTGCGTTCGGCACCAGCACGGTGGGTGCGTTGCCGCCGGCTCTAGTCTCCGCTTCGACGAACGTGACCTTGCAGCCCATGTCCGGCACCAGGCGCCAGTCGCGGTCGTCGATGCTCACCTTGACCTCGACCACCGCTTTCTGGCGATCGCCGGTGGGAACGATCTGCCGCAGCCGCCCGCGGTAGGTGCGATCGGGGACCGCGTCGACCTGCACCTCCGCCGGCTGCCCGACATGCAGGCGCGCGATGTAGCTCTCGTTGATGTCGGCCTCGACCTCGAGCGATGTGAGATCGGCGATGCGCACGAGGGCGCCCGTGCTCTGTTGGGTGGTGAAACCGCCCGGCGCCACCATTTCCCCCAGCTCGACGTTCTTCTCGATGACGACGCCGTCCAGCGGCGCGCGGATGGTGGCGTAGTCCAGCTGCGCCCGCGCCGCCTTGAGCTCCGCTTCCGCCGTCAGCACTTGCGCCTCGGCCAGCTCGAGCCGCGTGCTCGCCGCATCGCGCGCCTCTTCGGCCACGACTTCCTTCTCGAACAGACGCTGCTGCCGGTTCTTCTCCCGGAGTGCATCCGCGAGGTTCGCTTTCTTCTCGGCCAGGCGAGCCTCCGCTTGCTGGGTCGCCGCGTCCAGATCGCGACTGTCGAGGCGCACGATGATGTCGCCGGCGCGCACGGTGTCACCCTCGTCGACGCGCAGCTCCACGATGCGGCCGACGATCTTGGCGCCTACATTGGCCTTGCGCCGTGCATAGGTGTAGCCGGTGGCGGTGAGAATGGTGCTGGCCTGCGTCATCGTCACCGACTGCACGCGCGCCGTGTCGACTTCCGGCGCCCGCATTCGCCACCCGGCGATGCCAGCGCCCACGAGCCCGAGGGCTGTGACGACGACCCACCGCCAACGGTGGCGCCGCGGCCGCGCCGGCGTCGTCGTATCCATCCTGAGCGACGCCAGCCGGCGTTGCATGACCTCGTCCGGCCCGGCGGCGTTGGGCTCACTCGACGACATGCGGCGCCAAACCTCCCGCACGCAGGAATGCATCCGGCTCTGCGTTCGCCGCGCGCATGGTAGCAAAAGGCGAGCGTGGTCCCGCCCGCCGCCCCGGCATGCGCGTCAAGGCGGCGCGTCCCGTTCGGCCTCGCCGCGCGAAACCACCACCGCCGCCGCCAGATCACCGGTGACATTGAGCGTGGTGCGGCACATGTCGAGGAACCGATCGACACCGAGAATGAGTCCGATACCCTCGGCCGGCACGTGCACCATGCCGAGGATCATCGCCACCACCGGGATCGATCCCGCGGGCACACCCGCGGTGCCGATGCCACCGAGAATGCAGATGCACAGAACCAGCACCTGCTGGCCGAGATCGAGCGGCACGCCGTAGAACTGCGCCAAGAACAACACCGTCACGCCTTCGAACAGCGCGGTGCCATTCTGGTTGGCGGTGGCACCGACGGTGAGAACAAAACGGCTCACGTGTCGCGGCAGGTGCAGCTTCTCGTCTGCCACCTGCAGCGCGGTCGGCAAGGTGGCGTTGCTCGATGCGGTCGAGAACGCCGTCACCATCGCCGCCTGAACGCCGCGGAAGAATTGCCACGGGCTCATGCCGCCGAGGAAGCGCACGGCCAGGGAATAGAACACGAACTGATGCAGGAGCAGCGCCAGCACGACGACGAACACGTAGCGCGCCAGCTGCACCAGGAACTCGACGCCGAGCTGCGCCGTCACTGAAAACAGCAGCGCCGCGACGCCATAGGGCGCACAGGAGATGACGATGCCGATGAGGCGCATGGTCACGTCGTAGAGCCCTTCGAGCATCTCCTGCAGGCGCTGGGTGGCGGCAGTGCGCGTGAGCGCCAGGCCGATGCCGAACAACAGCGAAAAGAACATCAGACCCAGCATGTCGCCGTTCGCTGCCGCTTTCACCGGATTGTCGGGCACGATCTGCACCAGGAGCTGCATGCCGCTC
>DASRJO010000074.1:0-10459 GCA_035649435.1 Candidatus Krumholzibacteriia bacterium
CGACTCCAATCGAAACCGTCCTCATCCGTGCGCCACGGATCGTGCGCACGGGCCCAGGCGTCTCCATCCGCGCCCGGCTCGCCGACGAGCCGGTTTGGGTCGAATCCGGTCGCGTCATGGCGACCACCTTTCACCCCGAGCTGTCCGACGAGCTGCGCCCGCATCGGCGCTTCCTCGGCCTCGCTTCCCTGTCACCCGTGTTCGCCTTCTCGCCTCGAGCCCGCGTCGCGTCCTGACCACGGCGAAAAAGAAGACGCCGCCCTGGAAGGGCGGCGTCTCGCGTTCGATCGTTACGCTTGCGATGGACCTAACGATAGAAGCTCTTGATCGTCCCCCATGGTGCGTCATCCACCGACACGGGGTCGCAGTGCGGCACACCGGCTGCGCCGCTGTTGAAGTTGTCGAGCGCGTCGGTCAGCGGGCTCGCCACGGCTGGATCGAGGAATCCATTGCCGATCGGCGGGATCACGAGACCATCGACCAGCGCGTCCGCATCGGCAATGAGGGTTCCCGGTGACGAGGCGCCTGCCGCCACGTTCAGCTTCGCCGCGATCAGTTGGTGCGCGAGGAAGATGAGACCGTTTCCTTCCGCCGGCGTGTTCAGGATATCGAGGAGCTCCGCCTGTGTGTAGACAGTGGTGCCCAAGGTCAAGCTGAGCGTGGGCCAGTCCTCGGCGTGATTCTTCCAATACCCTTGAGTCAGGACGCAGCCACCATCGTCCGTGAGTGTGCTCACGGACAGCGTGTTGGAGTATAGGCTCCCCACCGAACCGCCATACCCGGCGTAGGCGCGGACCATGTACTCCACCCCGGTGGTCAATTCTCCGACGTAGCCGCTGTAGATCCCGGTTTCATCGTACAAGTCACCGAGTTCGATGCGGATACTCGCATTCGGTCCGAGGCCATAGCTCGCCGACGGTCCCGTGGTGAGTGTGGGAACTCCGTAGAAATTGCAATAGCCGATGGCAGGATGACCCGCGGCCGGCCAGCCTGCGAGGGCGTCGTAATCAGTACGAGTCATCCACTCGACCACGAAGCCTTCGGTCGCCCCACGTGGTCCGGCGGTCACCTGGAGGGAGATCGAGGCGCGATCCCTGTGAACCAGGGCGAGAGACGGTGCATCGTAGTGGTAGTACTGCGCGGCGGCGAGCGTCGGCACCGCGAGCGCGAGCAGGGCGATGCTGATTGCCCGGCGGCCTAGCAGACTGCGGCGGGGCATCGATGGGAAGCACGTCATGTTTGACCTGTCCTCTACGTTGAATGCTCGGGTGCTGAAAATTTGTTCAGTGCTTCCGATCCGCAGGTAGACGACTGCCTACGGACGGGGGCCCGAGACCCGGGCCTTTCCGATCTCTTTGGTGGTTGTGTCGACCTCCTGGGAAGGCGAACAGCCGACGATGATTGCAAAGAACCGCGGACCTCGGGGAGAGGAAAGACTTTCCCGGGCACCGTGGGAATGCGAGCAGATGGTGCCTCTCCAGACGTCTCTTTGTCAAGGGATTCAATTCTGAAGTACCAAGACTTTTCGGATCGAATGGGCATCGCTGGTGCGCAAGTCGACGAAGTAGAGCCCGCTCGCCACGCGGATCCCGCGTCCATCGCGGTGATCCCACGTGAAGAGCGCCGTACCGGCGTTTGCTGCGCCATCGTGCAATGTTTGCAGTATGCGGCCACGCACGTCGTAGACACCGACTTGGAGGTGCGAGGTCGGCTCCGCCAGGTGTGCGTGAACATGCAGTGGCCCGCCCACCACGGGCGTGTAAGCCGCCTCGATCGCGGTGGGCCGCGATGGGTCGCCGAGCACCTGGATCGCCTGCAGCGCGAACAGTCGACCGTCGGTGCCCAACAGCGTCAGCCGATACCACCAATCCTCTCCCTCCCGGCCCGCGGAATCGACGAACTCCCGCGTCCGAGGTGGGAGAGCTTGCATCGTTCGCCTCTCCCAAACATCGCTCTCAGCCGGGGCGCGCTCGACGACGATGCCTGCGATCTCGTTCTCCGCGCTCGCATCGAGCGACCACTGCAAGCACACTCGAGCGCCCTGTCGCTGCACGGTGAACGACTCGAGCACGATCGGCACGCTGTAGGCTCCGGCCAAGGTCGCGGCCAGCGCCACCGCGACGCGCGTCGACTGTGCGTGCAATGTCGGATCCGTGTAGCTCACACCCATCACGTCGTCGATGCTGTGGATGAAGGGCGAGGGTGACGTCGAATCCTCGAACAGGAAGATCGCCGGGTACCCATGATCCCAGAAGGACTCGTGGTCACTTCTCCCGAAGTTGAGCTTTCCCCGGAGCGTCGGCAGCTCCGGCACATAGCTCGCTGCGGCGCTGAAGGCGGCCTGCATCAGCCAGTCGCTCGACGTGTTGGTGACGATGTCGAGGTCACGGCGATCCCCCGGCGCACGGTAGCCGAGCATGTCGAAGTTGACCATGCCGACGATGTTCTGGCTGTACATCCGCGCGCGCGCCGCGAATGCTTCGCTGCCGAAAAGACCATATTCCTCGGCGCCGAAAGCGACGATGATCACGGTGGAGGTCATTTGTCGTGTCGCGAGCAAGCGTGCCAACTCGAGCAATGTCGCTGTCCCCGAGGCATTGTCGTCCGCCCCAGGTTCGTAGTCGGAGTTGGGTGTGATCGAGTCGTAATGGCCCCCGAAGACATAGACGTCTTCTGGATTCACTTGGCCAGCCAGCGTGGCCACCACATTGCCAGCGAACCTCGACGTCCATTGGCGGATCTCCACTTGCTCGATCCCGAAGCCGCGAAAGCGCGCCGCCAGCCACTCCGCCGCCATCTGCCCGCCGGCCTTGGCGGCATTGCGCGAGCCGAATGCTTCGAGCAGGAAGACGTTGTTGCTGAGCGACTCCGGTGAGACCTGCGCCACAAGCTCCGCGATGCTCGGCATCGCGGCAATCATGGGGGATTGCCGCGGCTTCGAAATGGATGGAGGCAACCGCATGGGCCGCGGGAAGAGCTTGCGGACCTCGTGGCGGAGCCCCAGGAGAGGCAGCGTGTTGCCAGCGGGCACGGCGACTACGACGACGTCCGCCACCAGTCCCAGCTGTCGGCTACTCGCCGGAAGCGTGGCCTGTTGCAGCGCGGCGGCGGAGACCAGGTAGTGCTCCGACCCGGCGACCACAGGATCCAGAAGTCGCGCGACAGCTCCCAAGCGCCGGGCCGCGGCCGGGACTTCGGCGCCACCGAACACGAAGCAGGCATCGGGCAGCCGGCTCGCCACGGTGTGCCCGGCGTCGAGAAGGCCGCCGACCACGGAGTCGGAGCCATCGTCGATCACATAAAGAGACTGCGACCACGCGCCCGAAATCTCGACCGCGACCAGAATCGCGGCCAGGCGGACCCCTTCCCCAACGCGCTGGAGAGCACGCAAGATCGTCTCCTTGGCTCGGACGAGGACGGTCGCCGAACCGAACTCAAATACGCCGAGCGCGATTGCGCAAGAGCGAATCGGGACTTTCCGCCCTCGCCGCAAGCAGGGGCCGCTTCGACCTCTCGGCTTGACTCTCGCTCGTCCGCTGCCGATAATCTCTGCGCATGTGCGAACATCCGTCAGGCCTGTGGAGTCGCGCGCACCTGAGCCAGGTCTATTTCGTTCTGCTCTCCTTGGCAACCCTGGCCCTCCCCCGTTTGCTCCATGCCCAAACCTCTACCTGGACGCCGCCGGCTCAGGAGCCGGAACCCGCCCTCACGATCCTGCGCTTGACCGACGGCAGCACCATTCATGGAGTGCTGGTCGAAGAGACGGAAACGTACGTGGTGATCGAGAGCCGGGTGCTCGGCAGGATCCGCGTCGCGCGCGACCACATCGCCGAGATCCTGAACGAGAAGATGGAATCCGCGGCAGAAGTCATGCCGTTCGATCCCGACTACAATTCGGTGCACCTCGCGCCGACGCCTGAAACGCTCGAGAAAGGTCGAGGGTACTTCCGCAGCTTCGAGCTCCTGATCCTCAACTTCGGCGCGGCACCGGCGAACAATCTCAACCTGAGTATCGGTTTCCTGTTTCCGATCTCGACCAGCGCCGGCCTGCTGAGCGGCGGCTTCAAGTACCGGATCTTGTCACGCGAGAAACACTTCATCGGCTTCGCCGTGGGCGGCAGTGGCACGATCTACAACGACGGGAAGATGGCGACGCTGAGCGCCATCGTCGGGATCGGCGACCGCAGGCGCAGTCTCAACTTCTCGATTCACGAAGCCTGGATCGAGGACGCGGAGGAGGAGAGCTTCTTCCTCGTGGGCGGCGACGCCCAGTTCGCCGGTTCGGCCAAATTCCTTGTCGAGTACGGCAACAGCACCGGAAATCTCTTCGAGGACGAAGACATCAATGGCTTCGTCAACATCGGCCTCCGCATGTTCTGGGATCGCACCAGCTTCACCCTCACCGGGCTCCGCCCACTTTTCGGCGACGACACCGGTGATTTCATCGCCCTCCCGGTGGCGACGTTCTCGCGCCACTGGTGAGAGTGGTTCAGGCTGCCCGAAACTGCTGCCACAGCCGGGCGAAGCGGCTCTCGTAGACCAGATCGAAGACATCCATCTTGTCGGGGAAGAGCTCCTGGCAGCGCCGCCTGAGCTCGATGCGGTGGATGTCGACGTCCACGCGCGGCATGTCAGTCGCCACGATGAGGAAGGAAACGCGGTCGGCCAGGCGGCGCAGCTCCTGCAGTGCTGCTTCCTCGCGGTGTAACGCCTCGGATTCGACCGGGCTGCTCTCGGGGGCAAGGGATGGCGGGGGTGACGCGAGTGCGGCCCCGCAGCGACAACGCGCATCCGCGTCCGGGAGCAGGAAACGTGCGTACGAACGCCCGCACTCCCGGCAGCTCACCAGGAATTCCATGCTGTCCCCACCTGCAACTGCGGTGCCTGGCCGATCTCGGACGTCCGTCAGGACGTCTGGTCGAGGGCGGCACGCAGCAGACGCTCCAACTCCACAGGATGGGCTTGGCCCCGAGTCTTCTTCATGATCTCGCCGACGAAAAATCCGAACACCTTGGTCTTGCCACCGCGGTACTTTGCCACCTCGGCCGGATTCGCCGCCAGGAGCTCGTCGACAAGCCGCTGCAACGTCGCGGCATCGCCGATCTGCTGCATCCCGCGCTTGTCGACGATCGCTGCGGGCTCCTCCCCGGTCTCCGCCATCGCGGCGAAGACCTCCTTGGCCATTTTCCCCGAGATGCGGCCGCTCTCGATCATGCGCACCAGCTCGCCGAGCGACTCCGCCCGCACGGGCGACTGCTCGATCTCCGCTCCGCGCGCGCGCAGCAAACCCAGCAGCTCCGTCTGCACCCAGTTGGCCACCTTCTTCGGCTCCTGCGCGGCGGCGACTGCATTCTCATAATAATCGGCCAGCCCGCGCGTCGCCGTCAGCACCTGGGCATCGTATGCACCGAGCCCATATTGATGCACGAAGCGCTCTTGTTTGGCATCGGGGAGCTCGGGCAACGCGTCGCGGATGCGTGCGATCCAAGCGTCGTCGAGGACGAGCGGCAGGAGATCGGGCTCCGGGAAGTAGCGGTAATCGTGCGCCTCCTCCTTGGAGCGCAGCACGCGTGTCTCCTGCTTCTCCGGATCCCAGAGGCGCGTTTCCTGTCGCACGCGCCCTCCCTGTTCGAGCACCGCCGTCTGCCGTGCGATCTCGAAATGCAGCGCCGCTTCGACGCCGCGAAAAGAATTCAAGTTCTTGATCTCGACCTTAACGCCGAGGGCTTCCTGCCCCGCCGGTCGCACCGACACGTTGGCATCGCAGCGCAAGCTGCCCTCCTCCATGTTGCCGTCGCAAATCTCGAGATAGACCAGGATCTGGCGTAGCTTGGTGAGATAGGCGTGGGCTTGCGCGGGTGTGCGCAGATCCGGCTCGCTCACGATCTCGATGAGCGGGGTGCCGGTGCGGTTCAGATCCACCAGGCTCGCGCCGGGGTCCTGGTCGTGCAAGGTCTTGCCGGCGTCCTCTTCCATGTGGATGCGATGGATGCGCAGCGCATGCGTCTCACCCTCCACGTCCACATGCAAGACTCCGGCCTCGCACAGCGGCTCGTCGAACTGCGAGATCTGGTAGCCCTTGGGCAGATCTGGATAGAAGTAGTTCTTGCGCGCGAACCGGCTCGTGCCGCGAATGCGACACTGGGTCGCCAATCCCATGCGCACTGCGAACTCCACCGCCTTTTCGTTCAGCACGGGCAGCACACCAGGGAAGCCGGCGCAGACCGGACAGATCTGCGTGTTGGCGCTGGCGCCGAAGCGCGTGCTGCAGCCGCAGAAGATCTTGCTCGCCGTCAAGAGCTGTGCGTGTACCTCGAGACCGATGACCGCTTCGTAGGCCACGTTCAGACTTCCTCCCGCGCCCCGAGGCGGGCGAAGCCGACGAGGCTCTCGAGCCAGGCGGCCGCACGCAGCAGCCGCGTCTCCGCCAACGCCGGGGCCATGAGCTGGACGCCGAGCGGCAAGCCATCGGCCATGCCGGACGGCAAGGTGATCGCAGGTAGGCCGGCCAAGTTCGCCGCCACGGTGAAGATGTCGGAGAGATACATCTGCAACGGATCGTCCTGCTTCTCGCCGAAGCGAAACGGCGGCGTCGGCGACGTCGGCATCAGGATCACGTCGCAGCGGGCGAAGGCGGCATCACAATCGCGCCGGATCAACGTCCGCACCTTCTGCGCTCGCGCGTAGTAGGCATCGTAGTAGCCGGACGAGAGCACGAACGTGCCGAGCAGGATGCGCCGCTTCACCTCGTCGCCGAAGCCGTCGTGGCGGCTCGATTCGAGGAGCGTGGCGACGTCGCGCGCGCCGGCGCTGCGCCGCGTGTAACGCACACCGTCGAATCGTGCCAGGTTCGCCGAGGCTTCGGCGGTCGCAACGATGTAATACACCGCGATGGCGAAGGGCGCGTGCGGCAAGTCGATGTCGACGATGGTGGCGCCCGCATCGCGCCAGCGTGCGAGGAGCTGTTCGAAGTTGTCGCGCACGCTCGCCTCCATGCCTTCGCCCACGAAAGCGCGCGGCACGCCCACCTTCAACGGCAACGCCTCGGCACCCGGAGACAACGCCTCCGCAGCAGGTGCCGGCAACGAGGTCGAGTCGCACGCATCGTGTCCCGAAATGGCATGCAGCACCCATGCGGCATCGTGCACCGTCTTGGCGAGCGGTCCGACCTGGTCGAGCGAGCTGGCGAAAGCCACGAGGCCGTAGCGCGACACGCGCCCGTACGTCGGCTTCATGCCGACGACGCCGCAGAACGCCGCCGGCTGGCGAATGGAACCGCCGGTATCCGAGCCCAAGGCGAAGCTGGCGAAGTCGGACGCAACCGCCGCGGCCGAGCCGCCGCTCGAGCCTCCCGGCACGCGCGACGGATCCCACGGATTGCGTGTCGGCCCGAAGGCCGAGTTCTCCGTCGACGAGCCCATGGCGAACTCGTCCATGTTCGTCTTGCCGAGGAGAATGGCACCGGCGGCATCGAGGCGCTCGATCACCGTGGCATCGTAGGGGCTGCAAAAGTTTTCTAGCAGGCGCGAACCGCAGGTCGTCCGCCCCGCGCGCGTGGCGATGATTTCCTTGACGACATACGGAATGCCCCACAACGGCCCGCCAGGCTCCGCCGCTTGCAGCGTTCGTGCACGCTGGCGCGCTTCCTCGGCGAACACTTGCGTCATGCAACCGAGATCGCCATCCAAGCGTGCGATGCGATCGAGGTACGCATCGACGAGCGCCAGAGGTGTGAGCTCTCGACGCCGGAGGGTTGCCGCCTGCTCGGCAAGGCTTGAGAGCGCCGGCTGACTCAAGCGCTCCCCTCCTCGCCGACGAAACGGGGAACGCGGAAGCACCCGGCGCGTGCGTCGGGGGCGTTGCGCAACATTTCGTCCCGCGGTGTGGACGGCCGAGCTTCATCTGCACGCAATGCCTGGCGGTCGGCGACGACATGCGATGTGGGCGGCACGCCTTCCACATCCAATGTCTCGAGCTGCTGCACGTATTCGAGAATACGGCTCAGCTGCTGCTGCAGGCGCACGCGCTCTTCCGCGCCCAGGCGCAACGCCGCCAGGGCTTCGAGCCTGCGCACGACCTCGTCGTCGATCTGCATCCTCATCCCCCACATTGGCTTTGCCCACGTGCGTCGACGCAGGGTAACATAGCCCCCGCGCCCAAATGGACTGGCCGTTCCCGCCGGGAGGTCGAGACATGTCGCGACTCTTGCAGTCCCTCTTGATTGTCCTCGTGCTCGCAGGGTGCGGCCGCTCCGAGAAGAGCGATGACAAAGGCAACGCGAAAACCGCCGTGCCATCGAAAATGCCATGGGAGGTGCCGAGCGATTTCGAGTCCGTCCCCATCCCGGCCGACAATCCCATGACGCTCGCCAAGGTGGAGCTCGGGCGCAAGCTCTACTTCGACACCCGGCTGTCCGGCGACGCCAAGCTCGCCTGCTATTCGTGCCACGTCTGCGAGCACGGCCTGACCGATGGCCGGCCCACCGCGATCGGAGCGTTCGGCAAGGACATCGGCCGATCGGCGCCGACGATGTGGAATGTCGGCTACCATGATTCACTCTATTGGGACGGCCGCTCGCCGTCGCTCGAGAAGCAAGCGCTCGCTGCCTTCAAGGGCGGCAACATGGGCGCCAAGCCCGACAGCGTCGTCGGCGCCCTGCAGCACGACCCCGAGTATTCACGCGCTTTCCAGGACGTGTTCAACGGTCCGATGACCGTGGATGGGGTGACGATGGCGCTCGCCGCGTACATGCGCACCATCTTGTGCACCGACACCGCCTACGATCGCCACATTCGCGGCGACAAGACGGCGCTCGGTGCCGCCGCGCTGCGCGGCAAGGATCTCTTCTACGACAAAGCCGGGTGCGGCGCCTGCCACCTGGGCAATCTCTTCACCGACCTCGCCTATCACAACGTCGGCATCGGTCTCGCCAAGCCCAACCCCGACCCAGGCCGCTTCAAGGTGACGCAGAGCCCGCGCGACACCGGCGCGTTCAAGACTCCGACCCTGCGCGACGTCACGCAGTCGGCCCCCTACTTCCACGACGGTAGCGCCGCGACGCTCGAGGAAGCAGTGGACATCATGGCAGGCGGCGGCATCGCCAACCCGCATCTCGATCCACTGCTCGAGGATCACAAGCTCACGCCCGAGGAAAAACGCGACCTGATCGAGTTCCTGAAAGCGCTCGATTGCCCGTGCGATCCGGAGGCGCTGTCACTCGCTCCCCGCTAGCGGAATCGACGCACACGGCTCACAGCTTGACGCCGACCCAAAGACCGTCGCCCACGGGCACGATGATGCTCTGCAGGCCGGGCTGCGCCGCCATGTGATCGTTGAAATCGCGCACTGCGCCCACCTCGCGATCGGTGGGCTGGACGTCGAACAGCTGGCCGAACGCGAAGGCATTGTCCACCAGGATGATCCCGCCGGGACGGACGATGCGCAGGCACTCCTGCAGATAGAGCTTGTAGCCCGACTTGTCGGCGTCGAGAAACGCCGCATCGGCGGAGTGCCGTGCGAGGCTCGGCAACACCTCGGCAGCATTGCCGCGCAGGACCTCGACGCGACCGGCGACGTCGCTGCGCGCGATCCACTCTTCGGCGAATCCGGCGTTGCGCGGCTCAATCTCGATCGTGCGCACGCGTCCTTCGGGGCCGAGTGCCCGCGCCATGACGATTGCGGAGTAGCCGGCCAAGGTCCCGACCTCGATCACCTCGCGCGCGTGAATCGCCCGCAACAGGATCTGCATGAAGCTGCCCTGCGCGGGTGAAATCCAGATGGCGGGAATTCCGGCAGCCTTGGCGGCTTCTTTGAGGTCGACGAGGAATGCGTCCTCCTGTCGGGTGCGGGCGGACAAATAGCGGAAATGTTCTGCGGTGACGAGCGTTGGGTTCTCCGACACACGAACCTCCTCGGATGCAGCGTTGCATTCACCCAGGGGAGCTTTGGTGCAACGCGCCGCATTGTACTCCATGCCGAGTGCCGCCCTGCGATTGTGCTAAGGTACCGGGCCACCGGGACAGACGCCGCCCACCCGACGGAGCGAGACCTCGATGTGGAAGACGAGCGAAGGCAGCACCGGGCGTCTCCTCGAGCTCTGCTCCTGGTACTTCTTCTTGTACGTGCTGACCGGCGTCGCGGTGAAGTATTTCCTCGGCAAAGCCGATGCCGGATTCCCCGGCATGAACGGCGTCGAGTACCTCGTCTACAGCACGATGAGCGGCGCTGGTGTGGCGCTGGTTGTGGTGATGATCCGCCGCTGGTACCGGCTCGAGTCGCGCCAGCACGTACGCCTGGGCACTCGCCGCTTTCCCGCCGAGCTCCTCTACATCGTGCCTTCCGGCATCTGCACCGGCGTCGTGGTGCCGACCACCACCCTCATGTACACGTTGCCCATCTCGGTGCTCGTGGCCATGGTGATCATGCGCGGGGCCATCATCGTGGTGTCGCGCCTCGTGGA
>DASRJO010000075.1:0-15086 GCA_035649435.1 Candidatus Krumholzibacteriia bacterium
GGCCGGTGCCTTCCTGTGGAAGTGGTTCCCGAATCCGCATCCCGTGGGGCGCAACTTCCAATTGGCGACGCCGCGTCTCAAGCGCGCCATCGCCGACGTTTGGCTCGATTGAAGCGCATTCCCGGACTCGCGTTACCCAAAGAGCATGGCGGAGCGCCGTCATGGCGAGCAGCGCCCTGGTGCTCGCCTTCAACCTGGAGCGCGCGGAGCAGCGCGAGGATCGAAGCCTCGTTACCGAGCTTCTCGCCATCGTCGGTTTCGCCATGGCAGCGCCAGCTGCGTATTACGCCTCGGCTGGTGTTTGGCGAAACGAGGCGCTGTGGCTCTGGGGGCTTTGCTGGGCCTACTTCGCCAGCAGCGTGTTCCACGTGAAGCAGGTGGTTCTCAGCATCCAACCCCGGCGCTTGGCCGCAGCCAAAGCGATGCGCCGTTGGGTCATTGCCTATCACGCGGCGCTCTTGTTGTCGTTGGTTTGTCTCGTGACCTGGGGCGTCAGCTCTCCGTTGCTTCTGTGCGCCTTCGCGCCGATCCTGTGGCGCAGCGCGTGGGCGCTCTTCCGCCGGCCGGTTCGGCTCGATCTACGGCGCATCGGAATTCTGGAGATCGTCTACTCGCTCACGTTTCTCGTCTTCACTGCGCTCGCGTTCCGATTTCCGGCCCCGTGACGTCGCTGTCGCTCGTGTCGACATGCCGCGTCGAATCGGATGACTCCGGTGCGGCGTGGCACCGCCTCAGTCGCTGCTTTGGCCGTTCATGAGTCTGGGACGACTCTTGCCATGGACCGCGAGTGCAGCGGCGTCGTCGGCACGCAGGCACTGGGAGGAGTCTGCGGAGTCGGCCGGGGTCGTGGCACCCAGATCGGCGGGCAATGATGTCCGGCGGCCGAACGGGGCGGTCGCTCTACGGGACGGTTTGGGCTCGGAACACTGTTCCGAGGGCCGGCGATCCGCGCCGCTGCAACTTTTCAGCACGGAATCACGATCCGGCGGTTACTTGACCGGTGGGAGGCACGGGTTAGACCGTTGGGACACGGGGATCCGCATTCATGTCGTCGTGCGCCTCCGGGACGAAACGGGCGCAGTGCTCCTTCGAGTGTCGGACCAGTTGATCTTGCGAACGAGCGAGCCCTCGCCGCCCGATGGACTTTCGTGCACGGCCGGCTTAGCGTGTGTCGCTGCGGTGGCCGGATCGTCGCTTCTGCCGCCATCGGTTGACTTTCACGCCGGAGCATGGTTTGGCCGAGGGTGTCTATCCGTTCGTGCCGCTCGAGTTCGAACGACTGCCTGCAGACGAGCAGCGGCGGCGCGTGCTCGAGTTCTTGCGTGTGACGGCGCGCCGCCGCACGGTGCGACATTTCGCGCCCGACCCCGTGCCGCTAGAGATCGTCGAAGCGGCGATTCGTGTGGCGGCAAGCGCTCCTTCGGGCGCCAATCAGCAACCCTGGCGTTTCGTCGTCGTCTCCAATCCCGACATCAAGCGGCGCATTCGCGCGGCGGCCGAGGCCGAGGAGCGCACCAGCTACGAACAGCGCTTCCCCGACGAGTGGCTCGAAGCGCTGCGGCCGCTCGGCACCGATTGGCACAAGGAATTCCTCGAGATCGCGCCCACTCTCATCGTTGTGTTCCGCGTGAACTACGGGCTCGAACCGCAGGCCGATGGCAAGCTGCACCACGTGAAGCATTACTACGTCACGGAATCCGTCGGCATCGCGGTCGGGTTCCTGCTGGTGGCGCTGCACTGGGCGGGGCTCGCGACCCTCACGCACACGCCGAGCCCGATGGCGTTCCTGAGCGAGATCTTGGGCCGGCCCGCCAACGAGAAGCCGTACCTCTTGATCCCCGTCGGTTATCCGGCGCCCGACGCTCGGGTGCCGGACATCCGCCGCAAGACCTTGGACGAAGTGATCGTGCGCTTCGAGTGAGGCCGTTCAGATCGTGGCGCCGCCGCAGCTCGAGCCGGCGCCGGCAGTGCAACCGAAGCAATGGTTGCCGACGACGATGCGGCGTCGTGCGAGCCGCTCGGGCGTGAAGTCGAAGATCGTGCGTGGTGCGGCGGCTTCCAGGGTCAGCTCGAGCATCTGGTTGAAATCGCAATCGTAGAGCGTGCCGTCCCAGCCGACGGAGAGCATGGTGCGACACATCACGCTCGCGGCGGCCTGTGGATTGTAGGCGTTCACCAGGCGTTCCATGTACGAGTCGTAGTTGCCGGATTGCAGCAGGTATTCGAGGAAGCGGCTGATCGGCATGTTCGTGATCGTGTACAGATCATTGAAATCGATGTCGTGACGCTGCTTGAGCTCGCGCTTCCAGTCGGCCGCGAGCGCTGATTGATTGGCCGGCAGGAATGCACCGACCGGATTCGTGACCAAGTGCAGCAACAGCTCGGGATCGCGCCCGTAGCCCACGGCGTTCAATCGGCGCAAGCCGACGAGCGAGCCCTCGTGGACGCCGCCGCCGCGCTGCGCATCGGTCTGGCGCGCGTTGACGGCAGGCAGCGAAGCGATGATCTGCACGCGATGCGCCGCCAAAAACTCGGGCAAGTCGTCGTACTTCGGCAGGAGCAGGACGGTGAGGTTGCAGCGGTCGATCACCTGCCGGCCCAGCGCTCGGGCGCGCTGCACGATGTCGCGAAACTGCGGATGCAGCTCGGGCGCGCCGCCGGTGATGTCGAGCTTTGGGATACCGCCCGATTCGAGGGCGCGCAGGCAGGCGTCGACGACGGCGCTCGGCATGCTCTCGCGCCGATCCGGGCCCGCATCCACGTGGCAGTGACGGCAGGTCTGGTTGCACAGCTTGCCGACGTTGATCTGCAAGGTCTCGATCCCGGTGGCCACGAGCGGGCGCAGACCACTGCGCGCGAGAGCGTCGTCGAAGCGCAGGCGCAGCGCCGTCCCTTCGATCTGCTGCCGCTGTGTGGCGGCCTCAGCCAGCGGATGCGACCGTTGCAGGAGCGACGTCATGTTCACATCGACAATCGGTGCACGTGGTTGCGCATCTGCATGCCGTGCACGAGCGAGGCGCCGCCGCGGATGGCAGCCGCCACGTGCACGGCTTCGGTCATCTGCTCCGGGTCCGATCCCTTCTCGAGGCAGGCCGTGCTGTAGGCCTCGATGCAGTACGGGCACTGCACGGCGTGCGCGACGCCGAGGCCGATGAGGGCCTTCTCGCGTTCGGACAGCGCTCCGGCGCGGAAACAGGCCTCGTACCAGGCGTTGAACTTCTCCCACAGCTCGGGGGAGTCGGTGCCCATTTCGGCGAAGCGGGGCAGATCTTTGGAATCGTAATACTGGCTCATCGTGCATCTCTCCCGGTGCGGCCGAGACCGCTTGGTTCAGTCGATCGAACGACGTCGTCCAGAAAACCTCAGCCGGCGCCTCGGCATTCCCGGCAGGGTCTCAGGATTGCCAGACAGAGTCTCCGCTTCACGGGCCGGGAATGGAAGCAGGCCGATGCGGCGAAGTGGGCTTGGGAATGGAAGCAGGTGGCACATGGAACAGGGCTTTGACCCCGGACCAGGTCGTGGCCTCGATGGGCATGATGTCCGGTTCCAAGTAGACCTCGAGGTACATGTTGGCCACGCAGACGGGAATGGCTGGGCCCGTGCAAATACCGCTGAGCTGCGCCGTTTGCTCCAGCGTGAGGTTGTAGAACAGGTCGTGGCTCGTGCCGACCCACGCCCCGTTGGCGAGCAAGATTCCGCTGTAGGCGGACTGGTAGCGAATGGTGAACCACAGATCCTTCGGCACCGGCGGCGGGTCGGCCACCGTGAAGTTGACTCTGCGGCTTTCGCCGCCGAAAGGGCCCATCTCGTACGGTCCGGCCACCAGGGGGCCGACGCTCGCGTCGTCCGGGTTGGCGTAGAACGAAACGGTGGCGCGGACGGCCTCGAGGAGGGGGTTGCCGAAAATGAAGCGGAAGGTTCGCAGTCGCCCCGCCCTAGTCATGTGGATGTCGTCAGCGAACGTATCTCCCAGAAGACCGAAAAAGGCTCTTGGGTTGTAATAGTCGTAGTGGCTATTGCGGTACGAGAGGATGCTATCTCCAGCCGTGACCGGCGGGGAATCGTCCACTTGGCCCGAAGGGGGAAGCTCCTCTTCCTGCCAGAAACCAGGAGCGGAGGTGAGCAGGACGGATTCGCCCGCCAGGACCGGGAATGCAACGATCCAGAGGATCAGGCAGGCGACAGAACGCAGCTGCACGGTGGACGACCTTTCGCGCCGCGAGTTCTCGAATGGTAGGGTCGAAACCGCCTCGGGTCAATCGCGCTGGGCAGGCGCGCAATGGGGCCCCCGGGCGCAAAGCCCGCACGTAGGCCGCCGTGGTATTCTCGCGCCGGGAGGAATGCCAGCAGACCACGAGCCGAAGGAGTCGCGCATGGGACTGCACGTGGAGCGAGTCGGGGACGTGGCTGTGGTGGTGCCGGAAGGAATGCTCAAGGGTGGCAAGGAGACGGACGAGGTGCAGAACGTGCTGCGCCGGCTCACCTACGACGGCCAGAAGAAGATCATCCTGGATCTGGGGAAAACTTCACACATGACGAGCCTGGGAATCGGGGTGCTGGCCGGAGTGCATGCCAGCGCCGCGAGCAGGAACTTGAACTTCTGCGTTTGCAACATCGAATCCCGCATCAGCAATGTGCTGCTGCAGATTCGGCTGCTCAATCTCTTGACGGTGTACCCGACACGCGCCGACGCGCTCAAAGCGTTGGACTCACAGTGAGCCGATGCGCTCGAGGGCCCTCGGCGCCGTGAGCCGGCATTTCCCGAGAAGGTCGGTCAAGCCGCTTTCTGCGCTTGGATGACGAACAGGCTGGCGAGCTCGCTGCGCAAGGTCGTGGGCTCGACGTTGAACCGCAGCTGGCCGTCGAGCGCCAGCGAGATGCTGCGCGTTTCCTCCGAAACCACCACCACGATCGCATCGGTCTCCTCGGACAAGCCGAGAGCGGCGCGATGGCGCGTGCCGAGCGTCGAGGCCAGATTCGGATTGGTCGCGAGCGGCAGGATGCAACCGGCGGCGATCAAGTGGCTGCCGCGGATGAGCACGGCGCCGTCGTGCAGCGGCGTCGGCGGGGTGAAGATGGTCTCGAGGAGCTCGCTCGACACGCGCGAATCGATGCGCGTGCCGGTTTCCTGAATCCCGCGCAGCTCGGCCTCGCGCTCGAGGACGATGAGCGCGCCGCGGCCTTGCTCGGCGAGGCGATGCGCGGCTTGGGCGATCTCGCCGATCGGTCCGGCCTCGTTGGTGCGCACGAAGTTGCGGAACAGCGGATTCTGCCCGAGCGAAGCCAAGGCGCGCCGCAGCTCGGGCTGGAACAGGATCACGAAGGCGATCACCCACACGGTCTTGAGATTCGAGACGATCCAGTTGAGCGCATCGAGGCCGAAGATCTCGGCGGCAATCGAGGTGATCATGAGGAGCGCGAGGCCGAAGAACATCTGTGCTGCACGTGTGCCGCGCACGAGCAGGAACAAACGATAGAACAGGAACGCGACCAGCAGGACGTCGAAGATGTCGAGCAGGATGCGAAAATTGCCCATGTCTGTCTCCGGCCGCGCGGTGTGAAGGAGTGTCGGCGTTCGGAGCGCTGGCGGTCAAGTCACGATCGAATCGCCATCGAGCGCATCCAGGATGCGGAACATCCGTCGTGCCGCCCGGACGTCGTGGACGCGCACGAACTCGACGCCAGTCTGGCGGCACCAGGCGCACAAGGCGAGGTCGCCCTCGGCCCGCGCCAGCGGTTCCGGTTCGGCGAGGAGCCAGCCGAGGAAGGATTTGCGCGAAGCTCCGACGAGGAGCGGCCGGCCTTGCCCCCGTAACGCGTCCAGGTGGCGCAGGAGCCGGAGATTGTCGGGAAAGCGCTTGCCGAAGCCGAGGCCGGGGTCGAGCGCCAGCCGCTCGGGCGCGATGCCGGCGGCGGCGAGCGCGTCGCAGCGCTGCTCGAGCCAGGACCCGACATCGCGCACGACGTCTTCGTAGTGGGGCGCCACCTGCATCGTGCGCGGCGTGCCCTGCATGTGCATGAGCACGACGCCACAGTCCGAACCGGCCAGCAGCGGCAGCATCTCCGCGTCGAAACGCAGGCCGCTGATGTCGTTCACGACCTCGGCGCCCTCTGCCAGCGCGGCGCGCGCCACGGCCGCCTTGGTCGTATCCACCGAAAGGGGAACGCGGGTTTGCTGGCGCAACTCGCGCAGGACCGGCAGCACACGCCGCAACTCCTCCTCGACCGGAACCGGAGACGCACCGGGGCGCGAAGACTCGCCGCCCACGTCGAGCAAATCGGCGCCGTCTTCGACCAGCCGCAGGCCGTGTCGCACCGCGGCGGCGGCATCGAGGAAGCGCCCGCCGTCCGAGAAGCTGTCGGGGGTGACGTTGACGATGCCCATGAGAAGAGGGCTCTGGCGGCGGACGAGCCGATGGGTTCCGGCATGCCAAGCACGCTCTCCGGTGGCGACCATGCGTCGACCGTAGGGCTCAGCCCGAGTACCGTCAAGCGCGCCCGCCCCGCGCCGTCGCCGTGATACCATCGCGGCCAGGAGGTCGGATGGCGGAATCGAAGTCGAAGTCGCGGCGCAAGCGTGCACGGGAAGTTTCGATCAGCCCCGATGGGCGCTGGGCGGAGCAGGATGGCGTGCGCTTCCATCTCTCCCACGCGGACGAAACCGAACGCGACTGGATCGGCCAGGACGAAATCTTGCGCCAGCTGCTAGCGTGCTGGCTGGTGGTCGACGACGCCGACGTGCCGCTCGTGCCGCGCATCAAGGGTGTGCCCGGCATCGGCAAGACGACGCTCGGCATGGCCGCCGCGCGTGAGCGCGAGCAGGACCTCTACATCTTCCAGTGCACCGCCGACACGCGCCCCGAGGATCTCATCATCACGCCGGTGCTGGCGGACGAGGGGCGGATCGTCTATCACGCCTCGCCGCTCGTGACGGCGCTGGTGCGCGGTTGCGTCTGCATCCTGGACGAAGGCAATCGCATGAACGAGAAGAGCTGGGCCTCGCTGGCGCCGCTCTTCGACCAGCGGCGTTACGTCGAGAGCATCATCGCCGGCATCATGGTGCCGGCGCATCCGGACTTTCGCGCCTGCGTCACGATGAACGAGGACGAATCGACGTTCGAGATCCCCGACTACATCCTGTCGCGTTTGCAGCCAACACTCGAAGTGCAGTTCCCCAATCGTGACGACGAGATGGCGATCCTGCAATATCATCTGCCGTTCGCGGAGCCGGAGCTGATCCACTTGACGGTGGATTTCTTGCAGCGCGCTCACGGACTCGGGCTCGACTTCTCGCCGCGCGACGGCGTCCACATCGTGCAATACGCGGTGAAGCGCCGGGCGCAGGAGAAGACGCACCCCCTGGCGAAGGACGCGGCTTGGCGCGAAGCGGTGTTGCGTGTCCTGGGCGAAGAAGCGCTCGAACTGGAGACACTGGCGGCCAAACGCCGGCGCGCCCAAGGGCAGGCGCGCACGCCGCTCGGGCTCGGCGATTTCTTCTTCGACCCCGACGACCCCCTGCATCCGGACCGCCCAACCGGCCAGGACGACGACGAAGATTGAACGTCCGGCGCATCGCCGGCCGGCTCGAGGCACGATGGCTGAACCATCCGAAGTCTTCGCATTCTCTCCGCATATCACGGCGTTCCCCGTCGTGCACGGCAGCGGTGATTTCGCCCAAGAGGTGCGACGGCTGCTGCTCGAGCGGCATTTCGACTGCCTGGCGGTGCCGTTGCCGGCCTCCTTCCAAGAGCCCGTCGAAGCAGCGGTGGACAAGCTGCCGGAAGTGCATGTGGTGGTGCAGACGGGTGCCGAAGGCGAGAGCGGCAGCTACGTTCCGGTCGAGCCCTGCCAGCCGGTGATCGCCGCCCTACGCGTGGCGATGCAAGAGCACCGCGCGCGCGCCTTCGTCGATCTCGAGGTGTCGGATTACGAGCCGCACTCGGAGCCGGTGCCGGATCCCTACGCGCTCAAACGCGTCAAGCCGGAACGCTTCGCAGCAGCCCTGCTGCCTTTCGTGCTCGCGCCGGAGCCGGGCTCGCAGCGCGACGAGCGCGTGCGGCGCATGGCGTTCGAGCTGCACCGGCTGGAGCTGGAGCACGAGAGCATTCTCTTCTTGCCGGCAGTGCAAGACTGGCCGTGGATTCGCGATGCGTATCGCGAGCGGGCGCCGTACCCGGAGCACCGGCGGTCTTGGCAGCGGCCGCAGGCATGGAAGGTGACGCCGGAGACGCTCTACTTCACGCTCGGCGAGCTGCCGTTCGTCACCGCGCTGTACGAGAAGTTCCGGCGCGAGCTGAGGAGCGACGAGCACCTGTCCGTCGATGGCGCCAAGGAGTTGTTGCTCGCGGCGCGGTCGTTGTGGGAGAAGGACCGCACGCCCGCACACCGCTACGTGACGCCGCAAGTGCTGCGTGTGCTCTTGCAATACGTGCGCAATCTGACGCTCATGGACGGCCGATTGACGCCGGATCTCTACACCTTGGGTCTGGCCGCAAAGCAAGTGGCAGGAGATTCCTTCGCTGTCGCCCTCATCGAGACGGCGAAGCAGTATCCCTTCCAGTCGCAGCCCCAGGAGCTGCAAGCGGCGCGGATCGGCGACGGCGAGGGCGCCTTGGGCGGTGGCGCGCAGATCGAGCTGGTGTCGCGCTTGCCCGGACCGCCCCGTTCCTGGCGGCCTCTGGCGCTCAAGCCGGAGCCCGAGCCGCACGTGCGCCAGAGGTGGGCGCAACGCTGGAATCCGTTTCGCCAGTGCTCGTGGCCCCCCGAGGACGATGCCATCGAGAGCTTCAACACGCATGTGCGCGAGCGCGCCCGGGCCTTGCTCGCCGAAGATCTGGCGCGCAGCGAGAAGTTCAGCAGCTCGTTGAAGGATGGGCTGGACATGCGCGAGACACTGCGCAATTGGCACACCGGCGACTTGTACGTCAAGGAAGTGCCGCCCTCCCGCGGCGAAGTCGAGGTCGTCGTCTTCCTGTTCGAAGAACCGGTGGACGAGGATCAATTCGCCTGGCGCTCGACGTGGTACGCCGAGCACGAGGACGAGTCGACCTTGTGCTTCTTCGCCACCCCGTTCCAGCGTCATGTCGTGGGTCCCGGCGTGGCGCTGGCGCGCTATGGCGGGCTCTTCCTGATGTTCCCGCCGCGGTTGATCCCGGATATCTGGGAAGATCCGCGCCTCGTGTTCGCCCGCACCGCACCCGACCGGCTGGTGGCGGGGGCTTTGCTGCACTCGCGCGAACGACATGTAGTGATCGTGGCCCCGCGTCCGCCGCGGGCGCGCTGGCGGTTGCTGGCGCGGCGGCTGCGTCGCAAGCTGCTCTACATTCCGCTGTCGCGATTCTCGGGGCAGACGATCGAGCGCATGCGGCATTTCCACGTGCTGAATGGCCAGGAAGTCCGCAGCTTCGCGGCGAATTTCATCCGCGATTTCTGATCCGAGCACCAACGACGGGAGTCATCGATGACCGAAGCCTCGGTGAGCGAACGATTCGTCGGCTTGTTGATGCAGCTGCACTACACGGCCTGGGTGCAGCTCGGCAAAGTGGCGCATCCGGTGAGCGGAAAGACCGATCGCGATCTGGAGGCGGCCAAGGACACCATCGATTTGCTCGGCTCGTTGGAAGAGAAAACGCGCGGCAACCTGCACGGCGAGGAAGAGAAGCTGCTGGCGCACTTGCTGCTCGAGCTGCGCATGAACTACGTCGAGGAGCTGAAGCACGGCACGTCCCCTGTCCCCGAGAGTGCTACGCCACCCGCGAGTCCGGACAGCGGCGCGAGCGCGGAGGCGCAGGCGGGCGAAACAAACCCCTAGTGCCGTCGTTCAGGAAGGCGTGCCGAAGAGGCCACCGGCATCGGGCTTGGCCGGCTTTGGCTCGGGAGGGTTCTGCGTCGAGACGGCCGCTTGCCCCAACTCCGGCGTCGCTTCGGAGCCGGGAGCGGGCGTGATCGCATCGCTCGTGGGGCTCGTCGCGGTGGGGTCGGCATTGGCGTCACCGCGTGGAGCGGAACCGTTGCGGTTCTTCTCGTCGATCGGCGGCAGCTCCTCGCCGATGAGCAGTTTGCGCATTTCGTCGCCGTCGAGGGTCTCGCGTTCGAGCAACGTCTTGGCCAACAGATGCAGCTGATCCATGTGCTCGACGAGAATGCGCTCGGCGCGCTGGTAGCACTGCTGGATGATGCTCGAGACTTCTTCGTCGATGCGCTCGGCAGTGGCCTCGCTGAAATCACGCCGGTGCGAGAAATCCTTGCCCAGGAAGACGAGCTCTTCCGGCTCGCCGTATGCCACCGGACCGAGCTTCTCGCTCATGCCCCAGCGCGTGACCATGCGCCGCACGTGCTTCGTGGCTTGCGCGATGTCGCTCTGCGCCCCGCTGCCGAGGCGATTGAGAATGAGCTTCTCCGCCACCCGTCCGCCCATGGCCATGGTCACCATGTCGAGCACCCACTCGCGCGAGACTTCGTCGCGATCGTCGAGGGGCAGCGTGAACGTGGCGCCGCCGGTGCGGCCGCGCGGGATGATGGTGATCTTGTGCACCGGGTCGGCGTGCGGCAGGTTGTGCGCCACGATGGCGTGGCCGGCCTCGTGATAGGCGACCATGCGACGCGTGTCCTCGCTCATGACGCGACTGCGCCGCTCCGGCCCCATGATGACCTTGTCCTTCGCCTGCTCGAGATCGAAATGGGTGACGCGATCGACGTTGCGGCGCGCGGCGAGCAACGCCGCCTCGTTGACGAGATTGGCCAAGTCGGCGCCGCTGAATCCGGGAGTGCCGCGTGCGATCCGCATGAGATCGACGCCTTCGGCCATGGGGATGTTGCGCGAGTGCACTTTCAAGATGCCCTCACGGCCGCGGACGTCGGGCATGTCGACGACGATCTGGCGATCGAACCGGCCTGGGCGCAGTAGAGCGGGATCGAGCACGTCGGGCCGGTTGGTGGCGGCAATCAGGATGACGCCGTCGTTGGATTCGAAACCGTCCATCTCCACCAGCAGCTGGTTCAGCGTCTGCTCGCGCTCGTCGTGACCGCCGCCGAGACCGGCACCACGATGCCGCCCGACCGCGTCGATCTCGTCGATGAAGACGATGCACGGCGCGTTCTTCTTGCCCTGCTCGAAGAGGTCGCGCACACGCGAGGCGCCGACGCCGACGAACATCTCGACGAAGTCGGAGCCGCTCATGCTGAAGAAGCTGACCGAAGCCTCGCCAGCCACGGCGCGCGCCAGCAAGGTTTTGCCAGTTCCCGGCGGACCGAGCAGCAGCGCACCTTTCGGGATGCGCCCACCCAGACGCTGGAACTTCTTCGGATCGCGCAGGAACTCGACGATCTCCTGCAGCTCCTGCTTGGCTTCCTCGCAGCCGGCCACGTCTTGGAACGTCACCTTCGGCCGGTCGCCCTCGAGCAACTTGGCGCGCGACTTTCCGAAGCTGAAAGCGCGGTTGCCGCCGCCTTGCATCTGCCGCATCAAGAACAGCCAGAACACGATGAGCAGGAGGAACGGCAGGCCCGAGGCCAGGATGCCGAGCCAATTGGCCTGCGGGCGCTTCGCGTCGATCACTGCATCCGGATTGCGCTCCGCGACGCGCCGCAGCAAGTCCGGATCGTCGAAGGGAATGGAGGTGCGGAAGTGACTCAAGGTGCGCGCGCTCGCGGCTTGGGACAACGGTTTCTCGCGCACCAGCTCGCCTTCGATCTCCTTCTCCATGAACGTGAGCTTGCGGATGTTGCCCGCCTCGACTTCTTGCAGGAATTCGGAATAGGTGACGGTCTCGTGGCGCGGCTTGCCATAGTAATAGTGCTGGAAGGAAAGCAGCAGCACCATGAGCAACACCAGCCAGAAGGCCAAGTGTCGCACCGGGCGTCGACGAGGCGAGCCCGGAAGGCCGAGCGGTGAGCGCGGCCGCGGCCGGCGCGGGTTGCCACGGGGATTGTCAGCCATACTGCTCTCTCGTTTCGATCCAAGCCGCGAAGGACGGCTCGGGCTTACAGATCCAACACGCCGATGTAGGGCAGGTTCCGGTACTTCTCTTCGTAATCGAGCCCGTAGCCCACCACGAATTCGTTGGGGATGTCGAAGCCCACGAAGTCGAGTGAAACGTCGACCTGGCGAGCCGACTGCTTGTTGAGGAGCGTGCAGACGCGCAGGCTACGCGGCTGCCGGATTTCGAGCTGCTTCAGCAGATAGCGCAAGGTGAGACCCGTGTCCACGATGTCTTCGACGATGAGGACGTCCCGGCCGCCGATGTTGGTGCCGAGATCGCTCAGCAGACGCACCGTGCCGGAGCTCATCGTGCCGCCGGCATAGCTCGACAGCTGCAAGAAATCGATGTGGTGCGGGATGGTGACCGCGCGCATCAAGTCGGTGAGAAAGACGACCCCACCCTTGAGCACCGAAACCAGGAGCGGCACGCTGCCGCGGTAGGTGTCGGAGATCTCACGGCCCAGCTCCCGGACACGGGCCGCGAGCTCATCGGCCGGGATCAGGACTCGCCGCATCGTCACATCCAGCTCGTACTCCGGGATCTCGGAGAGCTGGGAAACCTGGGATCTCGGAGTCGACACGATGGTCCTTCAGGTGAGCAAGGTTGGACTGGGGCTCCAGGAGACGGGCCTCCAGGCGACGGGTCGATCCGGGCCTGGTGGGGGGCGGTGCCACCTAGCATCCGAACATTGTAAGCCATCCCGACGGGCCCCTGCAAACCAACGCTAGATGAGACCAGCCATCCTGCAAACCACCCGAACCTAATGCCACAGAGGGGGTTCTGCAAGGTGAGATGCCCCAGACGCCCCCATTCAAAGCCGCTCTGGCGAACCCACGGTGGCTGCGGCCATCGACCCGGTGCCCTGCTGGAGAGAGCGCAGGATCAGACGAAATGCACGCGGGCTCGTGCCCTCGAGCCGGCAGCGCTCAGCAATGCCAATGCCTGGAATCCAGACGATTCCTTCTGAGTCCGCCACCACGGGCCAGGATGCGCGCAGCCGGGGTGGCACGTGTTTGTCCTGCAAGATGCGGCGGATCCGGCGCGATCCGGGGGCGCCGAGCAGTCGCAAGCTCTCGCCAGGTAACGGGGCGCGGAGGTGGAACTCGGGTCCGGGAGCGAACAAGACGATCTCCGCCTCCGGGGGAAAGTCCTCGTGTGAGTTCGACCTCGACCCTGGGGAGAAATCGGCGATCTCTGCCAGGGCGGATCGCGGATCGATCGACTGGATTTCGAGCGACCAGGGTTGTGCGGCAGTTCGAGCGGTTGCGGCACGGGACGACACGGCCTGCGGCACGACGAGAAGCACATGTTGTCCTTCGATCGTGAGCTGCAGGTCCCGCGCGAGCACGATCTTGTCGCCGTTGTGTCCGTGGCGGATCAGATCGCTGGCACGTGCGACATGCGCGCGGCGCAGGTCGATTTGCCCGAGCGGATCGAGCCACTGCTGCAGCGCCGCACGTCGCAGCGCTTCGTCGGCCGCACGCAGCGGCTCCAGATCTAAAGCCTCGGCGTTGGCGCCCACACGCCGGCGCTTAGCGGTCACGAGCAGGTCACGGGCATTGGTTTCCGCCCAGGTCCACAACGCGCGCTGGTCCTCGATGCTCGCACTCCAGGAATCCCGCCACGCGCGCCCGAAGGCGGTATCGAGAGCGGGCAGGACTCGATGGCGGACGCGATTGCGTGTCTTGGTGGAATCCTCGTTCGCGGGATCCTCGCGCCAGGTTTGTCCGATCTCGCGCAAGTAACCGACGAGCTCCGCGCGGGGACAGTCGAGCAACGGCCGCACGAGGTCGACGGTGGCGCCCCGGCGCCAGCGCATCCCGAGCAGGCCACGCGGACCGCAACCGCGCCCGAAGCGCATCAGCACGGTCTCGAGCTGGTCGTCTTGCTGGTGCGCGAGAGCAATGGCGTCGCAGGCGAGCTCCTGCGCCGCGCGCTGCAGGAATGTGTGCCGCGCTGCGCGCGCGGCGGCCTCGCCGGCTTCCGGCTCGTCCCAATTGCCGCTCGTGAATTCGCAGCCGAAGCGAGCGGACAGCTCGCGCACGAAATGCGCATCGGCGCCGGACTCCGGGCGCAAGCGATGATCGAAGTGCGCGACGGCGAGGGCGAGGCGTCGCTCTGGCGCGTCCACCAGCAGGCGCAGGAGGGCCACCGAGTCCGCACCGCCTGAGACCGCGAGCAGGAGTCGCCGGCCATCGAAGCGACATTTCTCCGCGAGATTGCGCCGGACATGCTCGAGGAGGGAGCGTTGCCGCTCGTTGTGATCGTGCGCCGTGGACATGAGAGATCTCGCTCGTGAACAGCCTTGGGATCACCAGGGAAGCTTACACGAGTCGCTGCAGATTCCGTCATGTTCCTTGTGAAACGGGCCCGGCTCAGGATCCCGGCGGGCCCGGAGGGAAGCGCTGGAAGACCCCGGCAACGGCAGTGGCGATTCTGGCGTTGCGTTGCTCCGGTGTCGCCGTCGGTTCGAGGGTCCCCGTCACCGTGCCGCGCCAGGAAAGGCCCTTGGTGTGGGCGTCGAGGATGTCGATGATCAACGTTCCTTCGGTGTACTGATAGGCTTGCACCTGCGTGCCGCCGTACCAGCCGTAATAGCCCCAGCCGGTGTAGTAGGTGCTGAAGTCGATCTTCTCTTGCGTCGTGCCGACGAAATTGACGACGAAATCGGCGGGGCCCTCTTGGCGTTTCGTGTAGCCTTTGCTCGCGAGCGTTTCATCGATCGTCGCGGCGATCCTCTTTTCGATCAGCTCGTTCACCCCGCGCGGGTGCGGCGTGGCCGGGTCGGCGATCTCGATCCACACGTAGGACTTGTACTTGGAGAAATCCACCCCGGGGTCGAAGTCGTGGTTGTAACTGAAGGAGGAGCATCCTGCCATTGCGAGAGCCGCGACGAATGCCGCTGCGACCGTGCGCGAGCGAACAGCGTGTCCCATTCTCGTCTCCTTGATCAGGGTTCGGCTTGCCGCTCTTCTCCGGTGCGCGCATCGGATCCCATTCAACCCAGCGCGATGCCTGAGATAGATGGTGCCGGCGCAGGGATTCGAACCCCGGACACGCGGATTATGATTCCGCTGCTCTAACCAACTGAGCTACGCCGGCACG
>DASRJO010000076.1:0-31213 GCA_035649435.1 Candidatus Krumholzibacteriia bacterium
AACGGAACCACGCGCGCTCTCGCCGTCGCCTCGGCGGCGGCAGTGTTCCTGCAGTTGGTTCTCGGGGCGCTCATGCGCCACACCGGCGCGGGACTTGCCATCCCGGACTATCCTCTGGCCTTCGGTCGCCTCGTGCCGCAATTCACCACGCTCGGCATCGCGGTGCATTTCGCCCATCGCACCTTCGCACTCGTCGTCGCCGCGTGCATCGCCGCCACGACGATTCGTATGCTGCGTCACCAGTCCGCACAGCCGGAGCTGTGGCAGCCGGCGATTCTCCTGTTGGGATTGGTCTTGACGCAGATCGCGCTCGGCGCCTTCACCATCTGGTCGGCGAAGGCGGTCGTGCCGACGACGCTGCATGTGCTCGGCGGTGCCCTCATTCTGGCGACGAGCCTGGTGTTGGCGATGCGCAGCTTCCATCTTCTCTCCGTCGAAGGCGCGCGACGGAACGCAGTCCTCAGCCAGGCGGTGACCTCATGAACGTGCGCACCGAGGTGGTGAGTCTCGTTTCGGCGCGCGCACGCGTGTCCGATTTTGCCGAGCTCACCAAACCCCGCATCACGACGCTCGTCGTATTGACGACCTGGGTGGCGTACATCGTCGCTTCGAGGGGCAGCGTCCAGCCTTGGCAACTGCTGCACACGTTGTTCGGAACAGCCCTCGTTTGCGGCGGGACGAGCGCACTCAACCAAGTCTGGGAGCGCGATCGGGACGCGATGATGCGCCGCACGGCGTCACGGCCGCTGCCCGCCGGCCGACTGCCATCCGGCGAAGCGCTCGCCTTCGGCGTCGTCGTGTCGCTGATCGGCTTGTTCGACCTGGCGCTGTTCGTCAACCCTCTCACCGCCTTGGTGGCGGGATCGACATTGATCGCCTACGTGTTCGCGTACACGCCGCTCAAGACGCGGACTTGGTGGTCCACCAGCGTCGGCGCCATCCCCGGTGCCGCACCGCCCCTCATCGGTTGGGCTGCGGCGCGCGGCACTTTGGACGCGGGTGCCGCGGCGCTGTTCGCGATTCAATTCATCTGGCAATTGCCGCATTTCTACGCCATCGCCTGGATGTATCGCGAAGATTATGCTCGGGCTGGGTTCAAGATGCTCTCGGTCCTCGACCCCGAGGGGACGCGCACGAGGCGGCAGATCATGGCATGGGCGGCTCTGCTGTTGCCGGTCAGCCTGTTGCCTGTCGTGGTCGGAGCCAACGGTTGGATCTACGCCGGTGGTGCCATTCTCCTCGGGACCGGTTTCCTCGTCCTCGCCCTCGGCATGCGTAAGCGCAACGAAGTCTCGAGCGCGCGCCGCGTCTTTCTCGGCTCGATCCTCTATCTGCCCCTGCTGTTCGGACTCATGGTGCTGGACACACTGTTGGCGTGAGCGCGAACGATCTACAAGGTGCCGAGGCGGTCGCAGCCAACGGTGCCGCCGTGCTCCTGCAGGATGTCTGGCACAGCTACGGCGAGCGCACGGCTCTGCAAGGTGTGAGCTTCGCAGTCCAGCCAGGCGAGGTCTTCGGCGTGCTCGGGCCCAATGGCGGCGGCAAGAGCACGCTATTTCGGCTGTTGTCGACGCTGTGGGTGCCGCAACGCGGGCGCATCCAAATCCTCGGCTCGGAAGTGAGCGCGCAGCGCGAGCAGGTGCGGCGCCACCTGGGTGTGGTCTTCCAATCCCCGGCGCTCGATCGCAGGCTCACCGTGGCCGAGAACCTGCGGCACCAGGGTCATCTGTACGGGTTGCGCGGTGCGCGCTTGCGCCAGCGGATCGATGCGCTGCTGCAACAGTTCGGCCTCGGGGACCGCAGCCGCGATCGGGTCGAAACACTGTCCGGTGGGTTGCAGCGCCGGGTGGAGCTGGCCAAGTGCCTGCTGCACGAGCCACAAGTCCTGATCCTCGACGAGCCGTCGACCGGGCTCGATCCGGGGGCGCGGTTGGAGCTGTGGAAGAGCTTGGAGGCGATCCGCCGCGAGCGCGGCGTGACGGTGCTGCTCACCAGCCACATTCTCGAGGAGGCTGAACGCTGCGACAAGGTCGTGATCCTCGATCGCGGGCGATTGGTGACGAGCGGCACGCCTCTCGATCTCAAGTCGGCTGTGGGGGATGATGTGATCACGATCGGAGCGCACGACGCGGCCGGACTCGCCGCGGCGATCGCGGCGCGCTTCCCGCTCGAGCCGCGCGTGGTGGATTCGAGTGTGCGCATCGAGCGCGGCGGCAACGCGGCGTTGTTGCCGCAGCTCGCGGCCGCATTCCCCGGCGAGATTCTGGCACTGACGCTGGCGAAGCCCACGTTCGAAGATGTCTTCATCCACTTCACCGGCCGGCGCTTCGAGGGGGCTGCATGATTCTCGCCGCCCTCTCCCTCACGCAGCGCGAGATCGTGCGCTTCCTGCGCCAGCGCAGCCGCGTGGTGGGGGCGCTGGCGCCGCCGCTCTTGTTCTGGTTCTTGATCGGCTCGGGACTCGGCGAGTCGTTCCGCCCCGCCGGCGCCACGACCGCCACGAGCTCGATGCAGTTCTTGTTCCCGGGAACACTGCTGCTCATCATGCTGTTCACCGCGATCTTCTCGACCATTTCCGTCATCGAAGACCGACGCGAGGGGTTTCTCCAGTCGGTGCTCGTCGCGCCGGGCTCGCGCAGCGGCCTCGTTCTCGGCAAGATTCTCGGCGGCACGGTGCTCGCGCTCGTGCAAGTTCTCCTCGTCCTCGCCATTGGCGCGCTGTTCGTGCAGGACACGACCTGGTCGTCATTTCTCATGTCGGCGCTCGTGCTGTTCGTGGTCGGGTTCGGGTTCACCGGTCTCGGATTCCTGCTGGCCTGGCGTCTCGATTCCACTCAAGGGTTCCATGCGATCATGAACCTGCTGCTCATGCCGATGTGGATCTTGTCCGGGGCGCTGTTTCCTGCGAACGGTGCGCCGGCCTGGCTGCGTTTCGTCATGACCGTGAACCCGATGAGCCACGCATTGGAAGCGCTGCGCCAAACCATCGCTGCCGGGTCCGGGGCGATGGCCGCTGGAGCGCTGATGACCTCGATCACGCTCCCGCTCGTGGTGAGCATCGCCTTCGCGCTGGCGATGCTGGGAGCAGGTCTGTGGTTGGTCCAGGTGCCGCGGGGAGGTCAATTGTCGTGAAGCTTTGGGGTGCTGCAATCTTGGCGGCGTTGCTGGTGATCGGCACCTGGCTCGTCGTTCGCGGGCGGCCGGTGACATTCCGCAGTGGTGTCGTGGCGCAGGGATCCGAGTCGGCGACGGCCGCACTGCAGGATTTCGGCGCCGTGCCCGATTTCACCCTCGTGTCGCAAACCGGGGACACCGTGCGCAGCCAGGATCTGCGCGGCCCTTGGATCGCCGATTTCATGTTCACGACCTGCGGATCCATCTGCCCGGTGATGAGCGCGCAGTTCGAGCAACTGTCCACCCGGCTCGACGAACGCGTGCGGCTCGTTTCATTCTCCGTTGATCCGGAGCGGGACACACCGGAGAGACTGGCGGAGTATGCCGCGCGCTACGGGGCAGTGCCGGCGCGCTGGCTGTTCCTGACGGGGGAGAAGGCGGACGTGCGCCGGCTGGTGCAGGATGGCTTTCGTCTGGGGGTCGATGACGCCGCCCCCGAGGACATCGCTCGAGGTGCCGACACGATCTTGCACAGCACGCGCTTCGTGCTCGTGGATGCGAACGCCAGGATCCGCGGCTATTACGACAGCACTGAAGGCAATGCGATGAAGCAGCTGGAGCACGACGTCGAACGCCTGCTGGCGGAGAATGTCCCCTGAACGTGGGGAGCGGTGACCTGTCAGGAATGCGCCCGGAACGAAGGAAGGATCGATGACGGTTCACGACCTGCCGGTGATCAATGCCGGCCTCAACACGCTGTGCACCGTGTTGCTGCTGTCGGGCTTCGTTTGCATCCGCAAGCGCAAGGTCGAGGCACATCGCGCGTGCATGGCGGGGGCAGTCCTGACATCGGTCCTGTTCCTGGCCTCGTACCTGACGTACCACGCGCAGGTCGGAACGACACGCTTCACCGCGCAGGGCTGGATCCGCCCGCTCTACTTCAGCATCCTCACGAGCCACACGATCCTGGCGGCAGCGATCGTGCCCCTGGTGGCGCTGACACTGCGCCTGGCGCTGCGGCGCGAGTTTCCACGCCATGCGCGTCTGGCGCGCTGGACGCTGCCGCTCTGGCTCTATGTCTCCGTCACGGGTGTCGTCATCTATGTGCTCCTGTACCAGGTCATGCCAGGCCCATCGGTGCGGCCTTAGGCAAGTCGCAGCGAGTGTTGGACGCGCGCTTGGCTGCCGTGTAATTTATCGGGCGCGCAAAGGGGGTTCGGGTGCCGAGAGCAACCATCACTGCCGTGGCGCACTGGACGCCGGACAAGGTCCTTTCCAACGCCGACCTCGAAAAGATCGTCGACACGACGGACGAGTGGATCCGTGAACGAACGGGGATCCGCGAACGCCGCATCCTCGAAAATGGGGCCACGTCGGACCTGGCAGCGCACGCAGTGCGAAGGCTCCTCGAACGCCGCGGCATGGACCCCGCCGACATCGAGCTGCTGATCGTCGCCACCGTGACCCCCGACATGATGTTCCCGCCGACGGCTTGCATCCTGCAGGAAAAGGTCGGGGCGAAGAACGCCTGGGGCTTCGATCTCTCGGCCGCATGTTCGGGGTTCCTGTATGCGCTCGTCACCGGCGCCCAGTTCGTCGCCAGCGGCACCTATAAACGTGTCGTCGTCGTCGGCGCCGACAAGATGACGGCCATCACGGACTACAATGATCGCAACACGTGCATTCTCTTCGGCGACGCCGGAGCGGCTGTGCTCCTCGAGCCGAGCACGGACGACGCCTACGGGATTCTCGACTACCGGCTCTATGCCGATGGCGCAGGCGGTCCCTTCTTGCACCAGAAGGCGGGCGGCAGCCTCTGGCCCGCCAGTCACGACAGCGTCGAGAAGCGCGCCCACTTCGTGTACCAAGATGGCAAAGCGGTGTTCAAAGTCGCCGTGCAGGGAATGGCGAATTGCTCGGTCGAGATCATGCACCGCAACCATTTGACGGCCGGCGACATCGACTGGCTGGTGCCGCACCAAGCCAACCTGCGCATCATCGATGCCTGCGGCAAGCGCATGGGGCTCGATCCGTCCAAGGTCATGATCAACATCGACCGCTACGGCAACACCACCGCGGCGACGATTCCCATGTGCCTGTCCGAATACTGGTCCGATGGCCGCTTGCGACGCGGGCAGCGCCTGGTGCTTTCGGCTTTCGGTGCGGGTTACACCTGGGGTTCCGTGCTGGTGCGGTGGTCCGCCGAGGACGCGAACGCCACGTCGCGCTGAGCCGTTCAGTATCCCGGATCGGAGATCTTCTTCGCCCGCACGTCGCCGTACTTCGCCGCCACCGTGCCCACGGAGTCTGCTTGGCCGATCATCACGATCGCCAAATTCTCGCGCGGATAGTGTTTGGCGATCGCCTGACGTGCCTGCTCCAAGGTCACGGCATCGGTCTTGTGCGTGTGCTCGTTGATCGTCGCGCGGTCCAGCCCATAGAACTCGATCTCGGTGATGGCGTCGGCTAGGTCGCCGGCGCTCTCGTAGTTGGGCGGGAACTGGCCGCGGATGTAGTTCTGTGCCGAGGCGATTTCCTCCTGCGTCACGCCTTGCTTGTGCAATCGATCCAGGATTTCGAGCGCCAGATCCATGGCCTTCTCGGTATCGGCCGTGCGGGTGAACGACGAGATATAGAAGGCACCGGGAACGGTGCGCTGCACGAAACGCGAATGGGCGTTGTAGGACAAGCCGGTGTTCGTGCGCAGCTCGGTCATCAGCCACGAAGTGAAGCGCCCGCCGAAGATCGTGTTCACCACATCGAGGGTCGCTTCGTCCGGGTCGCCCTTGGCGACGCCGATGTTGCCGATCTGGAAGTAGGTCTGCACGGCGTCCGGTTTGTCGATCAGCACCACCTGGCGCCCGTTCAATTGCGGTGCCGCCAGGGGACTCGCGGGGGTGACCGGGCTCTTCTCCCACTTCTTGAACGCCGACGTGATCTGCTCTTGCAGCGACTTGCTGTTGAAATCGCCGACGACGGCGAGGATGGCGTTGTTCGGGCGGACGTAGGCGTCGTGGAAGCGCAACACGTCGCTCCGCGTCAGCGTCGGCAGGCTGGTCTCGGTGCCCCCGAGGGGGCGCCCGAAGGGATGCCCGGCGAAAACGAAACCGGTGAAGTAGGTGCCGATCACGGTGCGCGGATTGTCCTTGGCCTCGGCGAGCTCGTCCACCGCCAGGTCGACCGCCTTGTCGAACTCGGCTTCGGGAAAAGTCGGCCGCAACAGGATGTCGGTCAGCAGCCCGAGGCCCACCTCGACATCCTTGGCCAGGAACTGCGCCGAAACCACACCGAACTCG
Source organism: Candidatus Krumholzibacteriia bacterium (assembly GCA_035649435.1). GTDB lineage: Bacteria > Krumholzibacteriota > Krumholzibacteriia > DASRJW01. Next base: position 6,411 of record DASRJO010000076.1, read on the forward strand.
AGCGAGGTCGACAAGTCCAGCTCGGCGCCGAGGAAGTCCAACTCTTCGGCGATCTGTTCGGCAGTGCGCTTCTGCGTGCCTTTGCGCAGCAGCGACAACGTGATGTTCGCCAAACCCTCCTTGCCCTGCGGGTCGGAGATGGATCCCGTGCGCAGCAGCAGCTGGAAATCCACGAGTGGGAGCTCGTGCTGTTCCAGCAGAGCCAAGACGAGCCCGTTCTCGAGCACGACGCGGGAATAGGTTGGCAGGAGCTCCCCCGGCACGGCCGTGGGCGTCGTCTTGTTCGCGGCCATGCCCGGGATGGCGAGCATTGCCGCCATCAGGGTCAAAGCGGCGAGCGCGCGCACGAGCGGTGATTTCACGAGCCGGCCTCCTTGCTGGCAGCCGTGTCTTTAGTCTCGCTCTTGTCGCTTTCGGGGACGAGCGTGCTCACGGTGCGGTTGCTCTTGTGAAAATAACTGCGCGCCAAGCGCTGGATGTCGGCCGCCCCCACGGCTTCGTAGCGCGACACGACATCCAAGATCGCCTTCGGATCGCCGAAGTAGACATCGGAGGTCCCGAGCAACTGTGCCTTGCCGCTGATGGTTTGCAGTTGGCGGTAGAAGTTGGTGGCGAGCTGGTTCTTGGCCTTGCGCAGCTCGCGTTCGGCCGGCGGCTCCGCTTGCAGGCGCTCGAGCTCTGCGGCGAGAGCTTGTTCACAGGCGGACGCTTCGATTCCCTGTCGCACTTGCACGAAGACCTGGAACAGCGTCGGGTCGAGGGCATAGTCCATGCCGCCGAAGACACGCAGCGCCAGCTGGTCGCGCTCGACCAGCCGCAGGTGCAGGCGTGACGATTCGCCTTCCAGAAGCAGCGTTTCGAGCACGCGGAGCGCGTGGTAATCGGCATGCGCCGTGGCCGGAATGTGGTAGCTGGAGATGAGCGACGCCACCTGCGCCTGACGGCGCAACTCCGTCCGGCGTTCGCCCTTCTGTTCGGGCTCGGTCGTCGTCACCGGCAGCGGCGCCGGCCCGCGCGCGATCGGCTCGAGGAATTGCTTGCAGTACGCCAGCATCTCGCGCGTCTCGAAATCACCGACCACCACCAGCGTGGCGTTGTTCGGCGCGTAGTAGGTGCGGAAATACGTCTCGAGGTCCCCGATCTTCCAGTTCTCGATGTCCACCATCCAACCGATGACCGGCCATTGATACGGATGGGCCTTGTAGGCGGCGGCCCAGTTCTCCTCGTCGAGGGCGCGGATGTTGTTGTCGTCGACCGATCGCCGGCGCTCGGAGGCGACGACGCCGCGCTCGCTCTCGACACTGGTCGAGTCGATCGACAACGAGGCGATGCGGTCGGCCTCGAGCTCGAAGATCGTCTTCGTCGCCGTGGCCGGGAACCAGTCCTGGTACACCGTGATGTCTTGGGCGGTGTAGGCATTGTTGGCGCCGCCCGCGGCCTCCATCGTGCGGTCGAACTCGCCGGGGCCATAGTTCTTCGACCCCAGGAACATCATGTGCTCGAAGAAGTGCGAGAGCCCGGTGATCCCCGGCCGCTCGTTGCGCGAGCCGACGCGATAGAAAGTGTAGAGCGCCAGGTTCGGGATCGAGTGATCGGGCCAGAAGACGACCTTCATGCCGTTCGTGAGCTGGTGCGTCTCGATCTGGCCGGTATCGACAGCGGGCGCGGCCGACGGCAGCACCCCCGCGGCGACGAGCGTCCAGAGCAGGAACTGGTGCCGGCGACGTGTGCGCATGGATTCCTCGAATCGTTCTTGGAGTCCTGGGACCTCGGCGAATCCGGCCCACCGCACCACGGCGGCGAGCTTTGGGCGCCGTTCTGGCGGCGCGATCCGGGCGAGTGGTGCGAACATACCACGCCGGCACAGGGATCTCCAGGGAGGAGCTGCACGGCGCGCACGCAGCGTGCGTTCGGCCTGGTGCGATTCAAGCCTCCGGTGCAGGTGTCGCGGCGGGCGGACAGATTTCTTCCCAGACGAGCAGTCGGAACTTGCCGGCGTCTCCCACAGGTTTGGCGAGGTCCTCGAGAAGGACGAAGTTGGCCTCGCCTTCGACCAAGTAGTCGGTATCGCTCAAGTCGAAGAACACATACGTCGAGTATCTCGCATCCGTCACACGCCAGCGCAAGGGATCGAGCTTGCCATCCAGACCGCCATTCGCCGAATAGAGGTCGAACCGTTCGGCGAAGTTCTCTTGCCGCGTCAGCGTGATGGTGAGCGCCTCGAGCCACAGCTCGTTCGGGAGGGGTGGATCGGCGGTCTCCGGATGGAACATCCGCTGGTGCAGGCGCACTTCTTCGTCGTACCCCCACTGGGTCTCGCCGAGGCTGGTGGGCTTGCACGGGACGAACATGAAATCGGGCGCGAGAAGCGAGGCGAACAGCTCCGCATCGCGTGTCAGATAGGCGCGAGCGATCCCATTGACCACGTCATCGGGGGTGGGTGGGATCCCGGGCGGCTTGGGCGGTGGGATCGGGTCCTCGCACGCCAAGAGCAGCGCGATCGTCACGGCCAGAAGTGAACGATGCGTCCGCGCCGGCAAGAACCGCGATTGCATGTGCTCCATTCGGGTTGTCCCTTGCGTGCAGATCTTCGATCTCAAGCCTCCGGTGCAGGTGTCGCGGCCGGCGCGGAGATGTCTTCCCAGATGTACAGCAGGAACTTGCCGTCGGAGCCCGCGGGCTTGGCGAGGTCCTCGAGGACGACGAAGTTGGCCACGCCTTCAACCTTGTAATCGCTGCCGACCATGTCGAAGAACACGTAGGCTGTGTACCGCGCATCCATCACACGCCAGCGATCGGTGTCGAGCTTTCCATCCTCGCCGTGGTTCACCGAGTAGAGATCGTGCCGCTCGGCAAAGTTCTCCTGCTTCGAGAGCGTGATCGTGAGGGCATTGAGCCAAAGATCGGCATCCACGGGCGGTACGGCGGTATCCGGCCGGAACATGCGCTGGTGAATGCGCACTTCTTCCTCGTACTCCCACTGGGTTTCACCGAGATCGGTGGGCTGGCTAAGTATGAAGAAGAAGTCGGCGTTGGCGGTCGGCTCGTGCGCGAGCAACGACTGAAAAAGGACGGGGTCGCGCTGCAGATAAGCGCGGGCGAGTGCGGCCACCACGGCCTCGGCGCTGTCGATGGGAGGTGGCTGGGCCGGTGGGGGTGTGATCGGGTCCTCGCACGCCAAGAGGGACACCGCGACGATCGTCGCGGCCAGGAACGAGCGACGAGAGTGCGCCCGCAACGATCGTGATTGCACTTGCTCCTCCTTGTGTTGGCCCGCCCGGCGGCGAGACCTTGCTTTATCGATACGAGTCTTTGACGCGGCTCAGGCACAGCGGGATGATCGCGTCGGTCTGTCCCTTCGCAGGGCCGCTGCAGAGTTCCTCCCAACTGTAAATCAAGAACTTGCCTGATTCGTCGTCTCCCTTGGTCAGATCCTCGATGACGACGAAGTTGGACTCCGTGTCGACGAGATAGTCGTTTTCGCCGCAATCCAACAGCAGGTAGGTCGCATAGCGCGCGGACATAGCGCGCCACCTCGTCGCATCCAGCCTGCCGTCGAGACCGCCGTCTTCGCTGTAGAGGTCGTGCCGCTCCCGAAACGCCCCGAGTCGGGTGAAATCAATCGCGAGGCTGCTGAGCCACAGCTCCGCCGGCAAAGGGGAATCGCCGGGAGGGATGGCCTCGGGAGCGAACATCCGCTGCTGCAGGCGCAATTCGACGTTGCGATCCCAGTGCGTCTCGCCGTGGGGCGTGCGCTGATCGAACAGGAAGACGAACTCGGCGTTGGTGCCCGGATCGTTGGCGAGAAGTGAGGCGAACAATCCGATGTCTCGCGTGAGATATGCACGCGACAGGCTGGCGATGACCTCTCCCATGGCGGTTGGTGGCTCGGCCGTGGGGGCGGCGATTCTCTGTAGTTCCTCGCAGGCCAGGGCTGAGAGGCACGCCGCGACCAGCAACGCGACGACCGCGGGCTTCGACGCGCCGCGGTTTGAGTACATCGTCGTCTCCTTGGCCCCGGGCACCATGAAATTTACACCCGGTTGGATTCGTGGTCAAAAGACCGCCGGCGTCCGATTCTGGGGCGGAGGTGAGAACGGGAACGAGCTGCCGGCCCTCAGGATCATGGGGTCCTCCTCACCCGGTTCATGGCCGACATTCCGCGGGCTTGGAATCGCGGGTTGGGGGAAGGAGAATGGCTGAAAATAAACGAGCAGCCTCAGAATCCGCGATCGACTGTGCTACATTTTCCGCGGTTTGCTTCATCTTGGTGCCGTCTGTTTTCCCGGCCCTCGAGGTCTTCGAATGGCTGCCACGGGCATGGCCCGGGGGAAGTCCCCGGGGCCTCGGTCGATGACGCGGATCTTGGGCGTCGTCCTCTGCGCCGCCGCGATGGGCTCGGCTGGTCCCCTGCAGGCGCAGACCGGCGAAATCGCCGGCAACGTCGTCGACGCCGGGAGCGGCCAGGCGCTCCCCTTCGCGAGCGTCGGCGTGGTGGACACCACCCTTGGCGCCAACACCGGCAGCGACGGTCGCTACGTCATCCGGGGCCTGAGCCCCGGCACCTACAAGCTCCGTGCCTCCTTCATCGGTTACGACACGCAGGACCTGACCGTCTCGGTCGTGGCGCAGCAAACGGCGGTCGCGAGGTTTCGGCTGCGCAAGAAAGCGGCTGCCGGCGTCACGGAAAAGGTCTTGGTGACTGCCGAGAGGCCGCTGGTGGACGTGAGCGAGATCTCCAGCGTCCGCATGCAGAGCAAGGAAGACATCGCCAAGCTCTCCGTCGACGACCTCTCCGACGTGGTCGAAAAGCAGGTGGGTGTGGCCGGCGAGGACGAACAGCTGCACATCCGCGGGGGCCGCAGCGACGAGACCCTGTTCCGCATCGAGAACGTGGCGATGAAGAACGTCATCACCGGCTCCGCTGCCGGCGGGACGTTCAGCGCCAAGGCGATTCAGAGCTTGCAAGTGATCACGGGCGGCTACGAGGCGGAGTTCGGCCAGGCGATCAGCGGTGTGGTCAACGTGCAGCTCAAGGAAGGCGGCGACCGCTTCCGCACCAACGCCGAGTATCACGGCGGCAGCTTCGATACCGAGCGCATGTTCCTGCAGACCGAAGGTCCGCTGCTGACTGGCGATAACGGCTATCCGGTGCCCGGGAAGCTGTCGTTCCTGCTCGGCGTCGACGTCCTCGCCTCCGACACCTACCTTCCCAGCCTGCGCGAGGCCACCAACTTCACCAATACTCGCCGCACCTTGCGCTCACGTTCGTACGCCAGCTTCGCCGGCGTGCAATGGGAGTACGACGATTTCCTGCGCCCCCGCCAGGACAACAGCATGAACTTTTACACCAAGCTCACCTGGACGCTCAATCCGCGCCACAAGATCAACGGCACCTTCACCAAGTTCGTCGGCATCGACCATGGGTTCTTCCGCTATCGGGTCGGCGACGAAGGCGCCGACGCGGCGTCGGCGGACACGCGCTACAACTACGCCTTTCGCGACCAGATGGACCAGTTCCCCACCTTCACCGAAGTGACCACCTCGCAGGTGGTCAACTGGCGCTGGGCCATCGACGAAAAGGCGTTCTCGACCTTCTCGATGTCGCACTTCTACAACGATCAGGAAACGGCCGTGCAAGGCAAGCGCCCGTGGGAACCGGGCGAGGAGTACGTCGAGTGGCGTTCGACCGGTGCCGACACGTTCTTCGTCTCCGACGAAAACGGCGATTTCCCGCAGTACCGCAACCTCTTCGTCGATCGTTGGAGCACCGATGGCAGCTACAAGCTGCGCTGGCGCCAACACCAGGAGTTCAAGGCGGGCTTCGAGGCCAGCTATTACACGCTGCAGATGATTGACATCACCAACCCCGTGGAGGGCGAGGGCGGTCTGGGGAGTGTGCGCGATCTCTATCGCGTCAATCCCAACGATGGCGCCTTCTTCGCGCAAAACAGCTTCAGCTATCAGGGGTTCACTGGCCATGCCGGGCTGCGCGCCGACTATATCTTCCTCGGCGAAGCCGCCGACGACGCGGCGGCCAACAGCCCGACCGCCGGACCCGAATACGAGGCCGACACGCACTCGTTGTTCGGGTCGCGCTACAAGCTCTTCTGGAGCCCGCGCCTCGCCATCAACCACCCCATCACCGACCGCAACTCCATGCACTTCAACTTCGGCCACTTCGTGCAATGGCCGCGCTTCGTCTACTACTTCGCCAAGATCAGCTCGCGCTCGAGCGAGGCGTTCCCGATCGAAGGGAACCTGAACCTGGACCCGGAGCGCTCGGTGCAGTTCGAATTCGGCGTCAAGCATCAGTTCTCCGACGACGATGCCATCGACATCACGTTGTTCAACAAGGACACCTACGATTACCCGACTGCCACGCGCACTTTCGAGGCGACGCGCAACCGGCTCGTCTACGTCAACAGCGACTTCTCGCGCACGCGCGGCATCGAGCTGGTCTACCAGCATCGTGGCGAGAGGCGCCTGTCGGGGAACGTGAGCTACGAGTACCAGATCGCCACTGGCAAGCCCGCCGATCCCAATCGCATCAAACAAGTGGACCCCGAGGCGCTGGAGACCGGCGATGCGGAACCGGATCTCAACGAGGAGTTCATGCCTTGGAACCGCCCGCACCGGCTGCAGGGCAACTTGGATGTTCGCCTGCGCAAAGGTGACCGCCCGCGCATCTGGAAGCTGCAGCTCCCCGACCGCTGCGGCGCGAACTTCTACTACACGCTGCGCTCCGGCAGGCCCTACACCCCCACCGACACGCGCGGGCAGCAGATCGGCAAGACCAACTCGGAGAACGCGCCCTTCGAAAGTGTCTTCGACGTCAAGCTCGACAAGTACTGGGAGCTCAGGAACAACTCACGCATCGGCGTCCTGCTCGAGTTCCGCAATCTCTTCGACCAGCAGTCCTTGCGAGTGATCGACCCGAATACGGGCGAGGCACCACAGGTCGGGCAAGGCATCTATTCGGTTCTGAGCAGCAACGTGTCGGAAGAAGTCATCGCCGACCAGCTGTCCAACCCGGCGTTCTACAGCGAGGGAATCAACATTCGCTTCGGCCTGGAGTTGACATTCTGATGCGACGACGTCTTGCGAGCTCCCGTCGTTCCTCGGTGCAGGCGCCTGCCCTGGCGCTCGCCGGGGCTGGCGTGTTGCTGCTCGTGTCGCCGCTCGCAGCGCAGGAGCTCGGCGAGCAACGGGTGGCGACGTCGATGCTCACCTTCCTCAAGATCGGCGTCGGCGCGCGGGCCGAGGCCATGGGCCAGGCGTTCGTGTCGATCGCCGACGACGCGACGACGATGTTCTGGAACCCTGCCGGCCTGGCATTGCTGCCCAAGCCGCGTGTGCACGTGTCGCACACCGAGTGGCCGGCTGACATCGATTACGAGGCGATTTTCTTCACCCTGCCGGTGGCCGCGCTCGGCGGTGGCTTCGGCTTCGAGGTGGCCTCGCTGCGAACCACGCTCGACTACACGACCGAGCAAGAGCCCTTGCCCAATGGCCGCACCTTCGGCTTCTCCGATCTGGTTGTCGCTGCCGGGTTCGGGCGGCAGCTCTCGGACCGCTTCAGCTTCGGATTCAACGGCAAGTACGTGCGCGAAGACCTTGGGTCGGATGTCGGCGGCAGCACGGTGAATTCATGGGCGGTCGACGTGGGCACCGTGTTCACCCTGCCCTACCGCAGCTTCCGCATGAGCATGGCCTGGACGAACATCGGTCCCGATTTCCGGCCATCCGGTGGTTTCACGAGCACGCCACCGGGGGCGCCGCCGCAGAATGTCGAGTACCAGAGCTTTTCGCCGGCCAGCATTTTTTCCTTCGGTGCCGCCATCGAGCCGATGCAGTCGGATCACACGCGCCTGCTCACCTCCGTGCAGTTCGATCATCCCGCCGACACGCGCGAGCTGCTCAAGGCCGGCGCCGAGTTCTGGCTCGACGAGATCGTGGCGTTGCGCGCCGGATGGAACCCGCGCGCCTCGGCGATGCAGTTCTCCGCCGGCTTCGGCCTGCGCGGGTCTCTCGCGGGCAGCACGTTCCTCGTCGATTACGCCTACACGGACGGCAGCGACTTGGGCCGCGTCGATCGTCTGAGTCTGGAGGTCGAATTTTGACCGACGCGGGACGCGCAATGAACGATGACCGGCCGCGAGCCGGGTGCCGCAGCGCCGCCGCCAGGCGGACGAACGCTGCATGGTGGAAGCAGCTGGCACTCGCCGTTCCGCTTGCCGCGTGGATCGGGGCCGGGTGCACCAACCGCTTGCCTTTGCCCGACGAACCGGTGGCCGAGGGGACGGGGACCGGCGAGATCGCATACGTGGTGCAGTATCGCTGGCTGGACGTGCCGCGTTTCGGCGACATGGTGCTGACGGTCGGCATTCTCTTTGTCGTCGAGGACAGCACGCGTGTGCGTGCGTACATCTCGGACAAGGCCACACCCGTGGTGAACCAAGGGTTCAGCCTGCCCGACCCTGTCGTCGTTGGAGGCCAGACGCTCGGCAAGCCGGTCCAGCTGGCCGCCGGCGTCGACAAGACGCTGTGGGTGGCATTCCGTGAGCCGAGCAATCGTCTGGTGCAGTTCAAGCTCACCTCGCCCCCCACGGACACCGGGCTTTGGGTGGACGCATGGCAAGTCCAATCGATCGGGGGCATCGCCGCCGACGCCGACAGCGGCTTCGTCTATGTCTCGGACGAGAGAGGGAATCAGGTCGCGAAGTACGAGCCGACGAGCGCTGGTGGCAACCGCGTCGCATTGCTCGCCGTCCAGGGCAACGGCGATCTCACCGTGCGCGAGCCACGCGGTCTCTATTGTTACGGCGACTCTCTTTTGGTCGTGGATTCGGGCAAGAACTGGATCCAAGTGATCAGCGCGGACGTGGCGCACTCTGGTCGCGGCCAAGTGCTCGGTCCCATCGATGAACCGCTGGTGTTGCACGACCCGGTGGATGCCTGGGTCGACGCGTCGGGACGCTACTACGTGGCGGAGCAGGGCCGTGTGCTGCAGATCACGCCGCAAGGGCAGATCAAGGAAATCGTGACCGATCTCGACACGCAAGCGGCGGCGCTGCCGGCGGCCGTGGTGGCGAACACGACGCAAGTCTGGGTGGCGGATCCGCTCGGAATGCGCTGCACCATCTACCAGATCAACACCGTGAGCGAGGAGCTGCCGTGAGCGACCGCAATCAACGCGCCTTCGTGGCGCCCCGCACACGCGCCGGTCTCTGTCTGCTCTCGGTGCTCACCGTCGTGGTACTCGGGGAAAGGGTGTGGGCCGGTGCGCGGGAGCGACCCCGTATGGTCATCGAGAGCGAACGTCATGCCGCGCCGACGGTCGAGGCGCGCGCGGATTCGCTCAAGCTCGCCATCACGGACGTCGGCAACATCCGTCTGGTGACGTCGAACGCGGGAACGTTCGGGCGCGGCTTCGACTCACGCCAGAACCCGTCGATGGAGTGGCCGGCGCGCTCGGGCTTCGATCACCTGGTGCGCGGCGCGGTCTGGGTCGGGGCCTTGAGCGTCACCACGGGCGACACGCTGGTGACCACGGGCGGCCGCGACGCCTTCTACCTCGACGCCATCTTCCAACATTCCGAGTACACACCCGCGCGCGGCGTGCCGCCGCAGGAATTCTCGCGGTTGCGCACCAGCCCGTATTACCGCGCCGGCACGGTCTCCGACGAAAACCTCTACACCGTGATGGTGGATACGGTCGACGTGGCGAAGCTGGGCTTCGAAGAACGGCACACACCGATGAAGATCGCGGTGGTCCAGAACACCTATGGCTGGGGCTTCGACCCCGTGGACGATCTCGTCATCGTGGAGCTCAACGTCGTCAACGTCGGTGAAGGTGGACTGCAGGACATGTGGATCGGGATCTACAGCGAGATGGTCACCAACAACCGCAATTACTACCGCACGTGGCCGCCCGGCGGCGTCTGGTTCGATTTCCAGGATCCGGCGTGGGACGACAGCCTGCGCCTGCTGAGCAATCACCACGATCGCGGCGCCAACACCGGCGCGACCCAATGGGGCGGGATCAAGATCCTCGGCTCCGGCGGCTATGGTCCGTTCGGCCGCGGCCCCGATTCGATCTCCACCAAGCAGGTGACGCTGACGGCCTGGTCCTGGAGCCCGTCTCGCTTCTATACCTGGAGTGACGACTCGCTCTACACCTTCATGAGCCGCGGCCAGACAAATTGGCCCGAAGGCATCCCCGATCCCGACAATACCGAAGTCAACCCCACCACGATCGTGGCGGTCGGGCCGTTCCCACTGGTCGCGCCAGGGGACACGGTGCAGGTCGTGTACGCGTTCCTGGCTGGCGAGGACGAAGCCGATCTACGTCAGAACGCATTCTGGGCGCAGAAGGCGTACAACGACAAATATGCTCTGCCATCACCCCCCAGCTCTCCCATCGTGCAAGTCTCGCCGCGCCATCGTGAGGTCGTGTTGCGCTGGAGCGCGCACCCGGAAACGGAGGTCGATCCGGCGTCGAAGCTGATCGATTTCCAGGGCTATCGTGTCTATCTCAGCGAGACCGCGCTCGGGGCCGACTTCCGGATCGCCCACCAGTACGACGTGCGCGATGGCATCGGCTTCGATACGGGGCTGGAGGCCGTGCGGCGCCAGGAGCCCTTCATCACCGACAAAGGCGACTCGCTGTGGTACGAGGTCGTGTTGGGCGGCCTGCCGGACGGGTTCAAACGCTACGTCTCCGTCACGTCGTACGACTATCAAATTGCCGAGCCACAGACGCTCGAAGGCGGCGTTCTTTCCAACAGCATCTATTTCATTACCGGGCCCGATCAAGAGCAGGCACAGGCGAGCGGCCATCGGGTGAGTGTCTTCCCGAACCCCTACCGTGGCGAGTCTGACTACGACGTCCGCAACCCCGATGGCACCATCAATCCGCGCAAGCGCGTGCTGTGGTTCGTGAACCTGCCAGCGAAAGCAACGATCCGGATCTACACGCTGGCTGGGGACCGCGTGCGCGAGTACGACTTCGACGCGGCCACCTACGCCGGCACCGAGACCGCCGGCATCAGCCCGGATCGGAGCGATCTCGCCGTCGGGCGCAACCTGGTCATGAGCGGTGCCATGGCCGGGTTCGATCTGCTCAACGCCGATGGCCAGGAGATCGCGTCGGGGATGTACATCTTCTCGGTCGAGGATCTGAATACAGGCGAGACACAGCAAGGCAAGTTCATGGTGATCCGGTGAGGCGCCGAACACGAATGGGTGATCGCGCGTGCAGCGGTTCGCCGAGCCGTTGGCGCTCGGGTGCCATTGCCCGCAGGGGAGTGGGGATGGCGTTGCTCGCGGCCGCGGCGTGGCTCGGCAGTTGCGACGACACGATCAACCCGACGCCACCCAAGGAGACGAACCAGTCGCCGGAGACATTCCTCTACGTCGAGTCCGATAGCCTCGCGCCGCAGCCGTATCGCCTGAAACTCTCGTGGCTCGGGAGCGATGCGGATGGCCAGGTGGCGGCATACAGGCACCGCTGGACCTGTCCATCGGGGACGTTCAGTTGTCCTCTCGACACGGTCTGGAGCGAGACCCAGGCGCTGTCGCAAGTGTTCGTCCTGCCGGTTCCCGATGGCGAGGCGCGCTATGTCTTCTCCGTCGCGGCCGTGGACAACGAAGGCACCCCGGATGCCACCCCAGCCACCCAGACATTCGATCTACTGAACACTTCACCAGTGGTGGAATTCGAAGCGGGAACGTTGCCGCTGCAGTCGTTACCGGCGATCACGTTTTATTTCACGGCCGCCGACTCGGACACGACTGCGAAACAAGACGACGGGGACTCACCCGGTTACCTTTCCCACTTCGTCGTGTGGCTTGATGGCAGCGAATCCTCTCCTACGCTGGTTCCGAGCGCCGAGGGTGCGGTGACATTGCGGGAGGAGGATTTCGGCGATCGCTACGGACCGCGCACAATTTTCGCACAGGTGGTGGACGAGGGCGGCGCCGTGAGCCCGACGATTCAGCACACCTGGGAAGTCCAGTCTGCTCCTGAGGATGGGATCCTTCTCGTCGACGATTGCCGCATGGGGGGGAACCTGGAGCGGGTTTCCGATAACTCCTGGCGCAACGTCCTCGACCGCAACGCGGCGGCGCGCACCCGCATCCTCGACATCGAGGCCTTGCCGCGTGTCAACAGGAACGATCTCGAGGCAAATCTCGCGCTCTTCGACCGCACGATCTGGTATACTGACGCGGACACGACGTCATCTGGGGCTTTGCAGCTCGCCAGCAGTGCCCTGCTCGCGCTGATCGACAGGAACGGCAAGCTGGTGATCAGCAGTGGGCTCGTGTTCGGCACGCGGAGCGCTTTCGGAGAGCTGGAACCGCTCTTCCGCGAGCGTTTTGGCATCGAGACTGTGTTCAGCGCGCCGGCGGGCGGCACGAACTTCGCCCTCAGCTTGCAGGACACGATCCAGGCAGCCGTCCACCCCGGCCTGACGTCGTTTCGGATGAGGAGCCTGGGGCTGCGCCCGATCATGGACTGCTTCCGTTCCGTCGCCAGCACGGCCACGCGCTTCCTCTATTTCTATCCGGAGTCGACCTTGGTGCGGGGTGGCTTCAGCAACCCGGAGCGCTACGACATCGGGGTGGCCAACATGGTCGCAGGCGGCGGGCAAACAGCATACATGAGCTTCCCGCTCGGTCTGCCCATGAACACAAACACGGGCGAGAACGAAACGGAGATCGAAGAGGTCCTGAAGCTGGTGGGAATTCTCCCGTGAGTGCTCCGGTGCATTCGCCACCCATGGATTTCAGGGCCCGTCGAGCCAAGACGAGAGCAACAGTTCAGGCGTTCAATGGGGGGAGAGACAGAATGAGAGCATTGATTCGGATCGGCACGCTGGCTGCTGCCATCCTCGTTCTAGGGTCGGCGACATCGCAGGCCGTCTACACGAATACCACGATCTACAACATTCGCCACGGGATGCATGCCATCAACGATTCGTTGCGGGTCAACAACGTCCGGGTCGTCGGGATCGACATCCGGCCCGGCACTTACGGTGTTTATGTCCAGGAGCAGGCGGGCGGGCCATTCAGCGGTCTACTCGCCTACAGGGGAGCCACTTTCCCCGCCTATGCCAACTCGGCGTCCCCGGTCACCCTCGGTGACATCATCGACGTCGAGGGTCGGTATGCAGAGTTCGCGAGCGGCGGCGGAAGTTTGACCGAGCTCGACCTCGCCATCTTGAACAGGGATAGCTCGGGGCCGGTGCCGGTGCCCACTGTCGTCAGTCCGTGCTCCCTGCACAGTGAAAGCGCGAACGCGGAGAGATGGGAAGGCCGGCTCGTCCGGGTCCAGAACGTGGTAGTCAGACGCTTGAACACCTTCAACAACTGGTTCCTGGATATGGCCGCTTGCGGCAACCTGGCGAATCCAGCCCATCGCGACAGCGTTCTTTGCGGCTACGAGAAGATGATCTCGGGTCAGGTGGTTCCCCAGGTCGGCGACACACTGGCCACGGTCACGGGTGTGGCCCAATGGGAGAACAGCCAGCGCTGCATCGCGCCTCGCAACAGCGACGACATCGTGTTCGCCTCGGCAGGCCCGGCGCCGGACGTCAACCTGGCGTATTCCTCGGCGGAGAACAAGATCAAGGTGCGCTTCAACGTGGCTTTGCAACTCGCGTCGGCCCAGAACGTCAACAACTACTCGCTCAGCACCTTCGAAAACATCTCGAGCGCCGTCTATGACAATGCGACGAAGATTGTGACCTTGACGACGAGCACGAACCTGGTGCCCGATCACACCGCACCTCACGTCCTCACGGTCGCCGGCATCCGCAACGCCAACAACCGGATCATGGAGGTGCCGGACACCATCACCTTCATCGGCGGCATCAGTCCCATCACGTTAATTCAGACGCCAGTGTCCGCGGCGAACGACTCGAGCCGCGTCAACAACCAGCAGGTGTCGTTCCGAGGCGTCGTCACAGCGGTGGGCGATGGCATCGAGTTCCCGGCCGGCACCGGGTTCTACGTCCAGCAGCGCAGCGCCACCCAGTTCGGCGGCATCTTCATTTTCGGTGCTCCATCCACGCCGGCGCGCAACGACAGCGTGTTCGTCAGCGGCCAGGTGAGCGAATTCGGTATCGGACCGGAAACCGAGATCGTGAGCGTCGACGAGGTGACCGTGCTCGGAGGTGCGTCAAAATCCTCGCCGACGTACAGCATTGAGGCACCTCCGATCCTTCCGATCCAAGTCACGGCGGCCGATCTCACCGGACCCAACAACGACCCCGTCGCCGAGAGGTACGAGGGGATGCTGATCAGGATGAACAACGTCCGCGTACTCACTCAAGGGGGAACGGGAAATCCCTTCGATGTGGCCGTGAACCTCAGTGGCCCAGATACCGTGCGGGTCGACGATATCGCCATCGAGGAATCGGCCTACACGCCGTGGCGCGGCGATCAGCTCGATGTCACTGGCGTGATTCGTTTCAGCGGCACCGTGCCCTATCGCCGGGTGCAGCCGCGCAACTGGAGCGAACCGCCCACGGGCGACATCCACGTCGACAGCAAGGCGAACACGTCCGACTCGCCCATCCCGGTGTATCGGACGCACCTCGCGCAGAACGAACCCAACCCATTCAACCCGCGCACGGCGATCTCCTACACCATCGCCAAGCCCGGGCATGTCAGCCTGCGCATCTTCAACTTGAACGGCCGTCTGGTGGCGACTTTGCTCGATCGCGAGGTCGCGGCGGGGCCGGGTTCGGCGATCTGGAATGGATTCGACAACAACGGCCGGCGCGCGCCGAGCGGTGTCTACGTCTACCGCTTGCTGAGCGCCGACGGTGATCTGTCGCGCAAGATGGTCTTGCTGAAGTGACGTCGTTGGAGCGAGCGCCGACGAGGCGCCCTGTTCCGACGCCGCGAGAGAGGGCCCGGCCGTGCACGCACGACGGCCGGGCCTTTTTTTGTGCCGAATTGACGCAGATCTCGTTTCGAGAGACACTCGGTGTGCCCGCCCGCCGAAGGAATGCCCATGGGAGCAAGGTTCGCAGGTTTGGCAATTCTCCTCTCGCTCCTGGCGCCAGGCGCGCGAGCGCGCAGCGGGTAGGTGAATCCCGACTACTACCCTTGAAATGCCTCCGTCGTGACGGGGATGAGCCCGGCTCCGTCCGAGAGTCGGGGGCCGACTCGTGTATCGTGAAGGCATGACTGCGCTGAAAACTACAGAGAACGTGGAGCGCCAGAACCGCCCATCTCCCCACCTCGAGTCGTACGCCCGATGAGCCGTGCCGCTGTATTCTTCGCCTTCGCGCTTTCCGGTGCGAGCGGCCTGATCTACGAGCTGGTATGGGTCCGGATGCTGAGCTTCGTCCTCGGCGGCACCACCTTCGCGATCGGTGTGGTGCTCGCGAGCTTCATGGCGGGGCTGGCCGCTGGCAGCCGGGCGCTGGGCCGGCGCGCCGATTCCACGCGAGACTCGTTGCGATTGTATGCGTTGCTCGAGCTGGGTGTGGCGGTCTGCGCGGTGCTCGTGCCCTGCTTGCTCTGGTTCGCCAAGCCGGCCTACGTGGCGGTCGCGGCCGCGCTTCCCGGCTCTGCGCTGGCGTTGCTCCGGCTCGTTCTCGCTCTCGTGCTGCTGCTGCCGCCGACTTTCTGCATGGGCGCGACCTTGCCGGTGCTTGGGCGTCTCGTGGTCGAACACGGCGCGGGTTTTGGGCGCGCCATCGGACTCCTCTACGGTGCGAATACCGCCGGTGCCATGATCGGAACGCTGGCCAGTGGCTTCGTCCTGGTTCCACGCTTGGGTCTCTTGGGCGCGACGGGAGTGGCAGTCGGCGGCAATCTGATCGCCGCTGGGGTGGCGCTCATCCTACGGCGGCGAAGGAGGGTCGACCTCGCGCGCGAGGTGCCGAAGCCGGAACCGAAACGGGCGCGGCCTGCATCGGGGCGTGCGACACCCGCGGCGGGGCGTGCGGCTCCTGCAGCGGCGATCGGCCCCACCCGGCTCATGATCGTGTTCGCCCTTTCGGGCTTCGCGGCGCTCGGGTTCGAGCTGTACTGGACGCGTGGTCTGCATCCATTCCTCGGCAACTCGACCTACGCATTCGCGACGATGCTCGCGGTCTTTCTATTCGGTCTCGCCGCCGGTGGATGGTTGGGCGGCCGGTTGGCGGATCGCGTGGCTTCTCCTGCTCGTCTGCTCGGCTGGGTGCAGATTGGCATCGGGCTCGGCGCCGCGGCCACCGTGCCGATGCTGTGGAACGGTTTGCCGCTCCTCGAGCAACAGCGCTTCTTCAGCGCCCCAGGTCTCGAATGGTCGAGTGTGCTGCTGCGGCGTTTCGTCGCCGCCTTCGCGGTCATGGCGCTGCCGACACTCTTCTGCGGCATGATGTTCCCGCTGGTGCAGCGCTGCGGCATCGCGACGCGCGAAACCGTCGGCGCCGGCATGGGCCGCTTCTACGCCGCCAACACCGTGGGCGCGATCGCAGGGTCGCTGGCTGCAGCGTGGCTGGTGTTGCCATGGCTCGGCACCCGCGGGGCGTTGCTCGCCACAGCGATTCTCTCGGGCGTCGTCGGTTTGTGGGCGCAGGCGTCGAACCCTGCGCGTACACGCATGGATGTCCGGCTCGGCGCATTGCTGATCGTGGCTCTCGTCGCATGCGCCCCGGTTCTGCACCGGTTGGCGCGCACCATCCCGAGCGACACACAGCAGCCGAGCGACACGGTGACGTTCGAACGCGAGGACGCCACCGCGGCCACGCGGATCTATCGCAAGCCCAACGGCGAGCTGCACCTGAGCGTGGATGGACGCCACATCGGGGGGACCGAACCCGGAACCCTGCGCAAGCAGAAGCTGCTGGCGCACTTGCCGGTGGCGCTCGTGCCGCGGGCGGAGAGCATCCTTGCCGTCGGTCTCGGCAGCGGTATCACGCTCGGCACCCTGGCGCTCTACCCGGAGGCGCGTGCGCTCACGGGCGTCGAAATCGTGCCCGGTGTCGTCGCGGCAGCCGAGGGTTTCGCGGCCGAGAACCACGCCGTCCTGCGCGATCCGCGTGTTTCCATCGTGCGCGGCGATGGCGTGCAGTTCCTGCTCACCACGCAGCAGCGCTTCGACATCATCAGCAGCGACTCGAAGCTCAACCCCGAGTTCGCGGGCAACGCCAGCATCCTGTCGCGGGAATACTACGAGCTCTGCCGCGACCATCTCACGCCGCACGGTGTCATGGTGCAATGGATCGCCGTGCACATCCCGCACAGCGCGGCGCGCATCGTCACACGCACCTTCGTCGACGTGTTCCCCTACGTGGAGTTGTTCTGGGGCGAACCGGGCGAGCTCTACATGGTGGGAAGCCTGGGGCCGATCGGCTTCGACTTCGATCTCTGGCAAAAGCGCCTCGAAGCGCCGGCCGTCCGTGCCGATCTCGAGCTCCTGCAGCTGGACGATCCGATCCTGCTCGCGACCAGCCGCATCGCCGGCCGGGAACGGCTGGCCGCCGATCTCGCGGATGCCGAGCCGAACACCTGGCTGCGCCCGACCTACGAGTTTCGTGTCGTGCGTGATTTCAGACTCAAGGCCGAGCAATACCACGAGAACGACAACCTGCGTTGGCTCGCGGCGTTGTGGTCCCCGGAGGACTTTGCCGTGCGTGGCGCGGCGGATGCGGCACGGCTGCAGCGTTTTCGTGCCTCGACGCAGGCGTTCCTGCTCGGACACGCTGCAGGGGGCGGAACCACGCGACTCGCCGCCGGCCGGGAAGCGTTCCAATCGGGGTTGGCGCAGAACCCGGAAGACGAGCGCCTGGCGCGCGTGCTGCAACGACTGGATGCGGAAAGGTCGCCGGGCTCCGCGTCGGCGGGGAATCGCGCCGACGCCTTGAACAGCGAGCCCAGGGATGCCGCTTCATGGTTGCAGCGCGGCTTGCGCCATCTCGATGCGCGCGAGCCCGAGGAGGCCTTGACCTGCTTCGACCGTGCCATCGCCCACGACGCGCACTCTGCCGAGGCACGATACGACCGCTTGCTGGCGCTGCAACAATTGGGTCGTGCCGTGGAGCTCCACCAAGCGAGCACGCAGTTCACGCGCGATTTTCCTCGTGACGCGCGCGGCTGGTCGTTCGTGGGTCAGATTCGCGCCGAGAACGCGGACCTGGCCGGGTCCCTGCAGGCACTGCAACATGCAGTCGACTTGGATCCAACCACCGCTTCGTTTCGCAACAACCTCGCGGTGACCTTGGTGCGTTCCGGTCGCTACGCCGACGCGGCCGAGGCCTTCGCCCGTGTGCACGATCTCGACCCGCTATTCCCGGAGGCCGCTTACTCGGCGGCTGCTTCCTACAGCCTCGCCGCCCGCCCGCGCGAGGCCGCGGCTTGGATGGAGGTCTGCATCGAGAAGCGGCTGTGCGATCCGGCGCGATTTCTGCACGAGGCGCACTTCGCCAACTTGCGGCAGTCGAGCGCTTGGCAGCAGGAACACGTCGAGAGCGCCGCGCAGGCCTGGAAGGCGCGATGAAAAGAGCTCGGCGTCGAGCAGCCTGGTGAACATCGATGGCGAGCTTCACGCGAAGTACTTGATGAGGATGACTTCGTTGCGCGCTTGGTTGTAGATCACCTCGTCGGCGTAGGCCTTGGCGATGACGAGGCCGAAGCCGCCGGCCCGCAGGCCTTTGGCCTCGCGGATCTCCGTGTGCACGAACGGGTCGCGCGAGTCGTGGCCGATCGCGGCATGCGCGAGATCTTGGAGTCGGAAGCCCTCGCCGGGGTCGGCGATGCGATACAGGAGCATGCGTTCGAAGCGAACGTAGGCGATGCGCACGGTGCGGCGCGGATCGAGCAGGCCGCCCCATTCGATCGCATTCGACAGCAGCTCGCGAAAGGCTTGCCCGACTTGATGGCGAACCTCCTCGGGCAGATCGGCACGCAAGTGTTCGAGGAACCCCTGAGCGCGCTCCGCCATGCCTTGATGACACGGGACAATCAGCTCGACCCAATCGGGCGCGGCGCAGACGACTTCGATCGACCCCGGCTCCGAGGGCGCGGACACCGCCTGGCGCACCGCCTCGATCAAAGCCGCTGGGTCGAAGGGTTTGGCGATGTAGTCGTAGGCCTGATGGCGCACGGCTTGCAGCAAGGTCTCGAGAGCATCGTCCGCCGTGAGCACCAGCACCTTGGGCGGAGAAGCAACCGTGCGCAGGCGGTCCAGCACTTCCAGTCCACCGACATTCGGCATCCAGATGTCGAGCAGCATCAAGGCGAACGTGTGGTGTTCGAGCTGAGCCAACGCCTCGGCGCCATCGGCGACGGCGGTCGGCTCGAAGCCGGCGGCTTGCAGGAGATGGCAGAGCACCTCGCGCAGGTGCGGGTCGTCTTCAGCGATCAGAATGCGTGTCATCGCTCGCATCGGCGTGCGGGTCGTCGGGCCCAGGCGGCGCGGCGTGCACGGCGGCTCCACGGTCGGGGGAACGATTCGGGATAGGCGCTGCCGGCAGCGTGAAGCAGAAAGTGCTGCCGCGGCCGGGAACGCTGTCGGCCCAGATCCGTCCTCCATGCTGACTGACGATGTTGCGGGCGATGAACAAACCGAGCCCTGTGCCGCCCTTTTCCCAGGCATCCGAAGGCTCGAGCTGGCGGAAGGGCTCGAACAGCGCATCGCGCTGCTCGTTGGAAAAGCCGCGACCCTGATCCCGAACCTCGAACAAGATCTCGGCGCCGCGTTGCAACGCCTGCACACGCACGGTGGTCCCCGAAGCCGAGAACTTGATGGCGTTGCCGATCAGGTTGGTGAGCGCCTGCTGCACGCGATCGGGATCGCAGCGCACCGTCAACGGTTCGGCGACGACCTCCAGCTGCACGCCGGCCTCAGTCGCGAGCGGCCGCATGGCATCGACGGTGCGGGTCAGCAGACTGGTGCCATCGCAGACCTGCATCACCAGGGTGAAGCGGCCGGCCTCCATGCGTTCGATGTCGAGGATGTCGCTGGTGAGACGCACCAAACGCTCGGTGTCCTGGTGCGCGATGGACAGCAACCGTTGGCCCTGGGTGTCGAGCGTGCCCATCTTGCCGGATTCGAGCAGGCTCAGCGCGCCACGCAAGGACGACAGCGGCGTTCGCAACTCGTGGCTCACCATGGAGATGAACCGCTCCTTCATGCGCTCAAGCGCCTTGCGCTCGCCGATGTCTCGCAAGAAAGCATAGAAGGTGTAGTTGTGCTCGCCCCAGCGCAAGGCGGTGATTGAAAGTTCGACCGGGATCTCGTGGCCGGAGCGATGCAGCGCCGGCATTTCCACGCGCTTGCTCATGATGGGGCCTTCGCCGGTGGCGACGTAGTGCTCCAAGCCACGCCAATGCGCGGCGCGATAGCGCGGTGGGATCAGCAGCACGGCCAGGTAGCTGCCGATGGCTTCCTTCCGCGTCCAGCCGAAGACCTCCTCGGCGCGCACGTTCCATTCGGTGATCACGCCCTCTGCATCCATGGCGACGAATGCGTCCGAGGCGCGGTCGATGATCAACCGGTGGCGCTCTTCGCCTTCGCGCAGCTTTTGTTCCGAGGCTTTGCTCGCGGTGATGTCGCGAGCGGCGGCGAAGATCAATTGATGTTCGAGCGAAGGGCTCGCGTTCCACAGCAGCCAGCGCCAGGAACCGTCCTTGCAGCGGTAACGGTTTTCGAAGGTGATGGTGACGGCGCCCGCAGCGATCTTCTCGGCCTCGGCGGCGGTGGCCGCACGGTCGTCAAGGTGGACGAAATCGATGTAGGGCCGGCTGATCAGCTCGGCAGCGGTCCAGCCAAGCGTCTTCTCCCAGGCCGGGTTGACGCGCTTGAACCGGCCGTCGAATCCGGCGATGCACAGCATGTCGAGGCTGAGCCGGAAGAGCGCTTCGAGATCTTCGCCGCCCGCTTGCGCCGGCGGCCGCGCTCCCGGAGGGGAATCCTTGGCGCTGCGCTTCGGATTCTTCCGTTGCGGAGACTCCATCGTTTTTCCCCGGCCAATCGCGATTCCTCGATCGACGGCGGTGCAGCGGAGTCGCACGAATCTAGACCGGTTCGTAGGTGAAACGCAAGTCCACCACGGTTCCGGGGCAGCGCGCGGCTCGCAAGTCTGCGCGGCCTTCATCGTGGATCTCGATGCGAATCGACAGCGGTCGCCGCTTGTTCTCAGGGCGCGGGCGGCATTTCGCCGCGCAAGATCGGGGACAAGACCGCCTTGTCGATGTTGCCACCGGAAACGACACAAACGACCTTGCCGCGGCCGGCGCGGCCGGTCATCGCCGCCGCCACCGCAGCGGCGCCCGCTCCTTCCGCAATGACGCGGCACCGTTCGGCGAGGAATCGAATGGCGTCACAAACCTCCGCCAGCGACACGACCAGTGCGCCATCGAGCAAGCGCTGCGCCTCGGGCCACATCTCCTGCAGCACCCGGTTGCTGCCGATGCCGTCGACGAAGCTAGCAATGCGCTCGACGTCTCGCGGCGCTCCGGCGGCGAATGCCGCCGCGAACGGAGCAGCGGTCTCGACTTCGCAGGCGTAGATGCGGGTGTCGGGCTTGAGAGCGCGGATGGCGCTCGCGATGCCGATGCTCAAGCCGCCGCCCCCGTACGGAATGACGACCGTATCCACGTCTGCGAGGTCTTCCAAGATCTCGAGACCGATCGTGCCGTTGCCGGCGACGACAGCGGGATCGTTCACCGGATGCACGAGGGTGCCGTTCACCTGCGCGCAGACGCTGTCGCGGAGGCAGCTCCACCAGTCGTCGAAGGGCAAGGCGACGATGCGCCCACCCAGGCGCTCGATCGCGGCGAGCTTGGTGCGTGGGGCGGTGTCGGGGACGACGGTGGTGCAAGGCACGCCGAGTCGTCGCGCGGTCCACGCCACTCCTTGCGCCATGTTCCCGGCGCTCGCCGTCCACACACCGGCTTGCAGCTGCGGCCTAGGCAACAGTTGCATGGCATTGACGGCACCGCGCAGCTTGAACGCGCCAATGGGCTGCAGATTCTCGAGCTTGAGGTGAATTTCCGCGGGGAAGCCCGTGGGCTCCCAGCCGACCGTGGCGGCGGCCGGGCTCGCCTTGGTCATCTCGTCGCGATCCTCGGCGTCGAAGTACAAGCGGACGAGCGGCGTGCGCGCCACGAATCCAGCCATACGCGCGCGCGCCGCACGCACTTCCTCGATGGTGATGGGCGCGAGAGCAGGGCGCTGTGGTTCAAGAGACGGCATCGCGAAGTCCTCCAAGCTCGACACGCGTCGCGTGACTCGCACCGCGTGCTTTCTCGAACACGTGATGTGCCGCGGCCACGTCTTCGACTGCCAGTCCGAGCGATTCGAATATCGTCACGTCCGCCGCCTGCTTCCGCCCAGAAATTCGTCCGATCAAGACATCGCCCAACTCGCCCAGGATGTGATCGTCACCCACGGCACCCTCGCTCTTGGCGAGGAGAAAATCCCCAGCCTCGTGCAGCGCCGACTCGATCCGATCGACGAACAGCCGGCTGCGCAACACGGCCTGTGTGTCCAGCTCGCGCGTCTTCGGCGTGCACGAGCCGACCGCATTGACGTGCGCACCCGCGAGCAACCAGTCGCCGTGCAGGATGGGCTCGCGCGCCGCGGTCGTGGTGCAGACGAGATCGGCACCATCCACCGCATCGTGCGCTCGCGCCACCGGCTCGATTTCGATCCCGAATCGTTCGGATTCGCGCTGCGCGAATCGCTGTGCCTGGCCTTCGGAGCGACTCCACACGCGCACGCGCCGCAAGCGACGCACGGCACGCATGGCCTCGAGGTGGGTTCTCGCCTGCGTGCCGGCGCCGAGCAATGCCAGATCGCCGGCGTCGGGCAGCGCCAGCAATCGCGTCGCCAGCGCACTCACCGCGGCGGTACGAATGGCTGTGATCTCGCCGGCATCCACGATGGCGAGCGGGCAGCCGTGCTGCGTTTCGAACAGCATCACGGCGCCTTGGTGCGACTCGTAGCGCGTGGTCGCGTTGCCGGGATAGACGCTCACGATCTTGACGCCAACGACATCGGGGCTTCCTGGATGACCCGGCATGAGTCCAAGACCCCCGAAGCGCTCGCGAAGCCAGAGGATCGAACGCATGGGCTGGAGAGCGCTGCCTTCGGCCAAGGATCGAAACGTGCGTTCCATGACCTCGATGCACTCGTGCATCGGGAGCAGGCTCCGCACTTCGGTGTGGCCGACGACGACGACTTCCATGGAGAGTTCCTCCAAGCGACGGGCCTCGTTGCGGCCCCGATTTGGGCCTCGGGGCCCGCAGCCGCGCCCCGAGGGGAGATCCGCGCCAGGGCGTTGACCCGGCGCAAGGCCCAAGGCTACCATAGAGATAGCCTCCCTGCGGGTCCTGGTGCTCGTGCGCCTGGGCATTGCTTCCGTGATCGAACTTCGACCCGACGGATGAGAGCGCCCGACATGCAACTCGCCGCACACCTGTGGACTCTCGCCGGTCGTTTCGCGCGCCTGATCGCGCCGAACGCATGCCGTTCGGGCGTGCGCGCGTGGGGCATCTTCATCTGTCTCGTCTGCTGCATGCGAGCACCGGTCGCCGCACAGCCGTCGGAAATCGGGCAATGGAGCGCTCCGGTCTCCTGGCCGTTCGCCGCCTCGCACGCAGTGCTTCTCGGCAACGGGCGCGTTCTGGTGTGGAACGACCTGGGCCAGCTGCCGCAGATCTGGAACCCGGCGACGGGGCTCTTCGCCAGTGCCGCTGCGCCGGCGGCGCTCCCGCCGGAGGTGGCGCAAGTCATCACCAAAGATGGGCGAGTGTTATTTCTCGGGGGGCGCGCTCCGACCGACTCGGGTCTGGCGACCGTGCAGCGCTTCAACGTGACCGGCAACATCTGGACATCACTCCCCGCGCTCGGGACGGGGCGCGCCTCCGCCTGTGCAGCGCTCTTGGGAGATGGACGCGCGCTGGGCCTAGCCGGCGAGGTGTCACCGGGGATCAGCGCGCCATTGCCCGAGCTGAGTCAGCCCGGTTCCATTTGGACCGTGCTCTCGGAAGCATCGCATGCGCTACCGCTTCGACCTTGGAGCTTCCAGCTCACCACCGGGGTCGCGGTCGTGGGACCCGACAGAACGGCACGCCTCCTCGACGTCACCGTGCCCGGGGATTGGAGCGTGGTCGACGACATGCTGCTCGGCCCGCGCGACGGCGGCACGGCGGTGCTCGTTCCGGGCATGACCGATCGCATCCTCGTCCTCGGCGGTCGGAGCCCTGCAACCGCGACATGCGAGATTCTGGATCTCGCCTCGACCTTGAGTTGGCGCTCCACCGCGTCCATGTCGGCGGCCCGACGTCATCACAATGCCACGCTGCTCGCCGACGGCACCGTGCTGGTGACCGGTGGCACGCTCATCGACGACGAGTCGCAGTACACGGTGCTCGCCGCTGAACGGTTCGATCCGGTCTCGGAAACGTGGGCCGATCTCGACTCGATGAACGTGTCGCGGCGGCAGAATTCGGTGGCGTTGCTCCTGCCCGACGCACGTGTGCTCGTCGCGGGTGGCGGGACGGGGGCCAGCGGTTCGGAGCTGCATGCGGATGCAGAGATCTTCTCGCCGCCGTATCTCTTCAAGGGGGCGCGTCCAGTGATCACCGCCGCCGCGGACTCGGTGGGTTACGGCGACAACCTCGTCGTCACCACGCCCAGCACCTCCATTGCCGCCGTCTGGTGGGTCCGAGCCGGTTCGACGAATGGTGGCTGGAACGCCGACCAGCGTGCACTCGATCTCGGCTTCGTCGCGTCCACCGGACAAATCACAGTCACCGCTCCTGGCGATGCGAACGCGGCGCCACCAGGACCC
>DASRJO010000077.1:0-29861 GCA_035649435.1 Candidatus Krumholzibacteriia bacterium
CGAACTCCGCCCGTTCGTCGGTGCCGCGAAGCAGGTGCAAGAGCTCAGCGGAGTGATGGAGGCCGGTCTCGCCCTCGGCCATGGCATCGGCAGCGCGGTTCCGTGGATCGAGCTCGCGTCGCCGCAACCGGTGCGCGCGCAACTGCGCATCTTCGACGTGCGCGGGCGTTGGCTGCAGACGCTCTGGGATGGTCCGTTGCCGGCCGGCCGGACGCGTCTCGAATGGGGCGCGCGCGATGCGAGCCGTCCGGTTCCGGCCGGAGTCTACTTCGTGCATGCCGAGATCGGCGGGCAGCGCTTCGTGCGCAAGATTCTGAACGTGCGCTGACCCCACGGGCTTGGCGTGCTCCACACCCCGTAGTATTCTCTCCTTCGCTCCACGCTCGGCAGGTCACGCCGTTGTGACCATTCCGTCGCTTGCGGGGCGAAGGATTGGTGATGGCGGACAAGAGCACAAGCGGCGTGACGCGCCCAGGCACAAAATCCCCGACGACCAAGGACCGGCGCGCCGAAGCGCGACAGCGGCTGCTCTTGGCTGTCGATGTGCCCGATCTGCAGTCGGCACGGCGCCTGGTCGAGACTGTCGCGGCGAGTGCTGGCGGCATCAAGATCGGCAAGGAGCTCTTCACCCGCTGCGGTCCGGATGCGATCGAAGCGCTCGTTGCCTTCGGCCTGCCGGTCTTCCTGGATCTCAAGTTCCACGATATTCCACAGACCGTGGCGCGTGCCGTGGAAGCGGCGGCGCAACACGGCGTGCGCTGGCTGTCGTTGCACACGAGCGGCGGAGCTTCCATGCTGGAAGCGGCTGCACGCGCACGCGATGCGCTGCCGCACGATCAACGGCCCCTGCTCCTCGGAGTCACGGTGCTCACGAGCCTCGAGGTCGATGATGCCGAAGAAGTGGTGGACCGGGCGCTCCTTGCCGAACGCTGTGGTTTGGACGGCGCCATCGCCTCGCCGCAGGAGCTCGTGCATCTGCGCGCCGCCTGCGGAGACGGGTTCCTCCTGGTGACGCCGGGAGTGCGGCCCGAGGGTGCGACGGCGAACGATCAAGCGCGGGTTGCGACACCCGGCACCGCGATCCGCGACGGTGCCGACCTGCTCGTCGTCGGACGCCCCATCGTTGCGGCAGGCGATCCGGCTCGTGCCGCCGCCAGCATAGTCGACGAGATCGCACGCGCGCTCGCGGATCGAACGGCATTGAGCGGCACCAGCGCGGCAGGACATCGTGCTCTAGTGCGCGAATCGGCCGATTCGATCACGGCAAAGCGCTTGCTGCGCATGCTGCGAGAATCCGGCGCTTTTCTCGAAGGACACTTCATCCTGAGCTCGGGCTTGCACAGCGACCGGTACGTGCAATGCGCGCAGATGCTGCAGTACCCGCATCGGGCGCGGCGTGCTGGCATTTGGCTCGCGGAACGCATGCGGCGCTACCAGCCGGAAACCGTGATCAGCGTCGCATTGGGCGGGCTCGTCATCGGCCAGGAGGTGGCCGCGGCACTCGGCGTGCGCGCCCTGTTCGCCGAGCGCGACGAGTCGGGTACGCTGCGCCTGCGCCGTGGCTTCGATCTCCGCCCCGGAGAGCGAGTCGCCATCGTCGATGACGTGTGCACGCGCGGCGGCTCCATCGCCGAGTGCAGTGCTCTCGTGTTGGAGCAGAATGCGGCAATCGTGGCGACGGGGGCGATCATCGATCGCAGCGGCGGCAACCGCAGCTTCGAGCATCCTTTCGAGGCGCTGCTCGAGATCGCGGCCAAGGCCCTGGCGGTGGCCGACTGCCCCGCCTGCGCCGCCGGCGATGTGGCGGTCAAACCCGGGAGCCGGCGCACGTGATCGACAGCAATGCATGGAGCAAGAAGCTGCGCGCCGGCGATCGGTGCCGGCCGCGAACGCAGCGTAGCCTGCCGCAGCAGTTCCTCGACGACACGCTGCGCTTCGTCGAGAGGTATGCGCGGGTCGAAAAGATCGTCGTCGGCGGCGTGGAGGTTCATTATTCGCCGGCCTCGCTCGCCGTCGATCTGAGCCCAGATGGTGATCCGATCAGCCAAGGCGAGGCGCTGGCCGAGGCCGAGCGTGCGCGGCTCGAGCTGCCCGCAGGCCCGGTTCTTGAGCTGCAACGCTTGATCGAAGCGCAGGGCATCAAGGTCGCGCCGCGCCTTTTCCCGGCGTCCGAGTACGCGGGCGGGTTCTTCTTCGATTCCCAGATGGGACCATGCATTCTGCTGCATGCGGGTCTCAGCGAATCGGAGTCGCTTTACGCGCTCGCACATCAATACGCGCACTTCCTCGCCGACTTCGATCCGTACATCACGACGCTCTGCGGCCTGCCGGGTACGGCAGCGATCGAGGATTCCGTCGAGGCGCGCGCGCATGCAACGGCGCTCGCCTTTCTCATGCCCCGATCGGACCTGGAGCTTTACCGTGACGCTCTGCGTGGCCAGGAGGGTCCATCCGCGCCGCGCCACGCGGCGAAGCTCGGTGCACCGGCCGGGCGGGTCGTGTCGGCCGAGTTTCTCCAGCACCTGCGTGTCTACTTCGATCTCGATGGGGAGATCATCTTGTGGAGGTTGCTGGAGCTGGGCTGGATCGACGCGCCTGGTCTACGACGACTCCTCGAAACGAATGCCGAGGTTGCCAAGATCGTGCGGACTCCACCGCATGAAGTCTTCCCGGGCCAGATGTTGTTGCCAGACCGTTTCGTGCGCCTGGTCGCGAGCGCCTTCGGCTCCGGTCGCATCGATCTGGAAGACGCCGCAGGTTATTTCGACACCGACACCGACGGCGCCGAACGCATCCTCGGCCAATTCGAATACGAAGACAATCCGCAAGCCGCGAAGGGGAGTTCGCAATAGGCGCTCGCCGACGAACACGAGGTGGAGCGCTGTTCCTGCCAGGCTCGTTGCGCACCGACTCGGCCTACCCCCCTGGACGGGGGAATCAGCCCGTTCAATCTTTACGTTCACCAAAGCTCTTGCGACTGGTGGCACGAATGACGGCGCAGCGGGCACGGAACTGAGCTGTCCACCTGTCATCGACCAGAGGGAGCCGGCCGCACCGACGCGTCTACTGATCGCGCATGCTAAGGTGGTGCCATCTGCAGGTCCTCGCAGCCTGTTGGACTCGTGAGATGGAGGTCATCGCATGACCGATCTGCGCGCCCTGTCCCTGCTGCCGTTCGTGCCGAGTGGAAGTGACTACGAGGCCAGCCGGCGGCTGTTTGCGGACCTTGGGTTCGAGGAGCTGTGGGAGAACGACGGGTATGCTGGTTTCCGAAATGGCCAGGCGCAGTTCATTCTCCAGAGGTACGACGTGAAGAGCTTTGCCGAGAACTTCATGGTCCGGCTGAACGTGGAGAATCTCGAAGCCTGGTGGCGAGCGGTCGCATCGTTGCAGCTCGAGAAGAAGTATCCTGCGTTCAGGATCAATCCACCGGCCGACTTTCCGTGGGGCAGAGAAGTCAACTTCATCGACCTGGCTGGCGTATGCTGGCATGTCGGCAATGCCGGATAGCCAGCAGGAAGATGTCTCTGACCCAAGGCTTGCCGATCGTTCCGCATGATTCCTCGCATCCGCGAGGGCTCGGATGATGGGCCGCGGCAATTTACGGAACCCTCATGTCAGGCTCATCCGATGCTAGCTCGAGAGCGAGACAATTGAATCTGAATCGTCGGCGCCGAGCGAGCGCATGGTGCGTGGAGCGAGGCCGCCCGACCAGGAGGACTTGAGATGCAGCGTTTGCCCGCGATCTTGTTGATGGTGCTCTCGACGCTGGTTGCGTGCGCGGGGGCAAAACAGGCGAATCCATCGGCCGCCGCGCCGGCGCTGGCCGTCGAGGCCGTGGCTGTCACCACGACGCCGGTGGTCGAGGGTGTCGTCCAGAAGGATGCTTACACCCTGGTCGGCCCGAAGAACTTTCTCTCCGGTTATCCGCCCACGGTAGGCGACCGCGTTCAGGCCGTCGTCGAAATCCCCACCGGGTACGTGGACAAGTGGGAGGTCAAGAACGAGGACGGCCTCCTGCATTGGGACATGAAGAACGGCAAGCCGCGCAAGGTGAAGTACCTCGGGTATCCATGCAACTACGGCATGGTGCCGCAGACGGTGCTTTCAAAGGCCCGCGGTGGCGACGGCGACCCCCTCGACATCCTGGTGCTCGGCGAAGCCGTTCCGCGCGGATCGGTCGTCGAGGTGAAAGTAATCGGGCTCTTCCGCATGCATGATGACGGCGAGCTGGACGTCAAGCTCGTGGCTGTGCGCGAAAATACCCCATTTGCCGAGGTCGCAAGCATTGCCGAGCTGCAGGAGAAGTTCCCGGGCGTCACGACGATCGTGGAAACATGGTTCGGCAACTACAAGGGCCCCGGCGTCATCAAGACCGAAGGCTTCGGCGACGTCGACGAGGCGACGAACATTCTGAACGGTGCGGTGGCCGACTACCGCGAGGCGCACGGCGGCTCCTAGAAGCAGGCACACGATCGAACCGCTAGTTCGGAGGAGGCGCCAGTCACCCACGTGGCTGGCGCCTCTCGCTTCATGCACGCGATTTGGGCGAATTCCCCCGCACCCAAGCAGCGAATTGTTAAGATAATTGGGTTCCACCTCCTCGACCCCGCGTCGGTGGCGGATGTGATCGCCAGTCACGTATAATCAACGCAATCGTCGATGATTTCCTCGGTTGCACGAAGTCACGACGCATACGCCCCAGTGCTGTCTCCGGCTACCGCAGCGGTTTCACGCGCCTTCGCGCGGAGGCCAAGCTGCCGAATGCGTGTTCCAGGAGTACGCCAGTATGAGTAAGCTGCACCCGAATCGCGTCTTGGTCACCGGCGGCGCCGGCTTCCTCGGCTCTCACCTCTGCCAGCGGCTGCTGGACGAGGGCAACGAAGTACTTTGCGTCGACAACTTTTTCACCGGGCGGAAGGACAACGTCGCTCATCTCCTCGACAACCCAGCGTTCGAGCTGATGCGTCACGACGTCAACTTTCCTCTGCATGTCGAAGTGGACGAGATCTACAACTTCGCGTGCCCAGCGTCGCCGATCCATTATCAGAACGATCCGGTGCAGACGATCAAGACGAGCATCCAGGGTGCGCTCCACATGCTGGGGTTGGCGAAGCGCGTCCGGGCCAAGATCTTCCAGGCCTCCACGAGCGAGGTCTATGGCGACCCCGCGATGCACCCGCAGCAGGAGTCCTACTGGGGACATGTGAACCCCATCGGCACACGCGCGTGCTACGACGAAGGCAAACGCTGCGCCGAAACGCTGTTCTTCGACTATCGGCGTAAATACGGGCTCGGAATCAAGGTGGCGCGCATTTTCAACACCTTCGGTCCCCGGATGAACCCGGCCGATGGTCGCGTGATCTCCAACTTCATCATGCAGGCGCTGCGTGGCGAGCCGATCACGATCTACGGGGAAGGGCTGCAAACGCGCTCGTTCTGCTACGTGGACGACCTGGTCGAAGCCTGCATCCGGCTGATGGGGACACCGGATGAGTGCGTCGGGCCGATGAATCTGGGCAACCCGCACGAGCTCAGCATTCGCGACGTCGCCCACAAGGTCCTTGGCCTGACCGGTTCCCGCTCCCGACTCGTATTCAAGCCTCTCCCAGCTGATGATCCGAGACAACGCCGCCCCGACATCACGCTGGCCCAAAGCGTCCTGGCCTGGGCACCCGAATTCCCTCTGGAAGAGGGCCTGCTCCGGACGATCGAATATTTCGACCAATTGCTCCGCAATGGCTATAAAATGCCACGCGTGGTCGACGGTCGAATCGAACGCAACGTTGCTTGAGGGCGTAGGTTTCAACCATGCCGCATGTTTTGGTCACGGGTGGCGCCGGCTATATTGGCAGCCACACCTGCAAGATCCTGGCACAGCGTGGCTTCACGCCCGTTGTGCTGGACAACCTGGTGCACGGGCATCGAGCCAACGTGCGCTGGGGGCCGTTCTTTCTCGGTGATGTCGCGGACACAGAGCTCGTCGGGCGTATCGTGCGCGAGCATGACATCCGTGCGCTGGTCCATTTCGCGGCCTATGCCTATGTGGGCGAGTCGATGCAGAAACCCGAGAAGTACTTCGACAACAATGTGGGCCGTGGCCTGCGCTTGCTCCAGACAGCGCGCGAGAATGGGGTGCGTCACGTCGTGTTCTCTTCCACCTGTGCGGTGTACGGGTTGCCCGAGAAGGTTCCCATCGACGAACGCCAGTCGTTGCGTCCGGTGAACCCCTATGGCGAAACCAAGCTCATGGTCGAGCGCGCGCTGCACTGGTTGGGTGTGTCGCACAGTCTCGGTTGGATGGCCCTGCGATACTTCAACGCGGCCGGCGCCGATCCGGATGGTGACCTGGGTGAGCTGCACGATCCCGAAACGCACCTCGTGCCACGGGTCATCCAAGCCGCGCTCGGGCAGATTCCCGCTGTCGAGATCTTTGGTACCGACTACGACACTCCCGATGGCACCGCCATCCGCGACTACGTGCACGTGAACGACCTGGGCACCGCGCACGCCAGTGCCTTGGAATACCTGATGGCTGGGGGCGAGAGCAGAGCGATCAACCTCGGAACCGGTGCAGGCTGCTCGGTGCAAGAGGTCGTGAGCGCGGTGGAAGAGATTTCGGGACGGCCCGTGCCGGTGCAATTCGCGCCGCGGCGACCGGGGGACCCGCCGATTCTGGTTGCGGACCCGTCCTTGGCACGGCGCACGCTCGATTGGTCGCCACGCCACTCCTCCCTGCAGTCGATTCTGCAGACCGCATGGGATTGGCACCGTTCGACAGCGGATGGCGCCCAATGAGTTTCGGTGGCGCACCCACATTCGACATTCCGGCATCGCAAGCTGGCTCATCGGGCGTTGCGACCGCGGCGCCTCGAGCGAAGGTGGATGTACGTCCGACCGTGCGCGGCAAGTTCCTGTTCGTCGGCGACGAGAAGCTCTGGGTACGCGGTGTCACCTACGGCACCTTCCGGCCCGATGCCGACGGCCAACTGCTGCCGGATCCGGAGCAGGTGAAGCAGGACTTCGAGCACATGGCACAGAACGGCATCAATGCCGTGCGAACCTACACGCCGCCCGCACGCTGGCTGCTCGACCTGGCACAAGAGCAGGGGCTGCGCGTCATGGTGGGGCTCTCGTGGGAGCAGTACGTCACCTTCCTCGACCAGCCCGGTAGGCAGCGAAGCATCGAACGAACGGTGCGCTCCGCCGTGCGCAGCCTCGCTGGTCATCCGGCGCTTCTCTGCTACTCCATCGGCAACGAGATCCCGCAGAGCCTGGTGCGCTGGCACGGGGCGAAACAAATCGAGAAGTTCCTGCATCGGCTGTACCGGATCGTCAAGCGCGAGGATCCGACGGCGCTCGTCACCTATGCCAACTTTCCAACCACGGAGTACCTGCGGCTGCCGTTCTTGGACGTCGTCTGCTTCAACGTCTATCTCGAATCGCGTGAGAAGCTAGACGCTTACCTGGCGCGCCTGCACAACCTCTGCGATGACCGGCCGCTCCTGATCGCGGAAATCGGACTCGATAGCCGGCGGAATGGCGAAGAGCGCCAAGCAGAAAGCATCGGCTGGCAAGTGCAGAGCGCGATCGAATCGGGCTGCTGCGGCACGTTCGTGTTCGCCTGGACCGACGAGTGGTTTCGCGGCGGGTTCGACATCGAGGATTGGGACTTCGGGCTCGTGCGACGCGATCGGACGCCCAAGCCCGCGCTCACGGCGGTGCAGCGCGTGTATGCCGACCCGTTCGCCCACATCGGGGCTTGGCCCAAGATTTCCGTCGTCGTCTGTAGCTTCAACGGCAGCGCGACGATTCGCGACACGATGGAAGCGTTGCAGAAGCTCGACTATCCCGATTATGAAGTCATCGTGGTCAACGATGGCTCGACGGACCGCACGCCGCAGATCGTCTCGGAGTATCCGTTCGAGCTCATTAGCACCGAAAACCGCGGGCTGAGCAATGCTCGCAACACCGGCTGCGCGGCGGCGCACGGCGACATCGTGGCCTACACCGACGACGACGCCTACCCCGATCCGCACTGGCTGCGCTACTTAGCACTGGCATTTCGGAACAGCGAGGGAAGCGCGGGTTGCCCGCGCGGCTTCGTCGGCGTCGGCGGACCCAATCTTCCGCCCCCCGGAGACGGGACCATCGCCGATGGCGTCGCCAATGCCCCGGGCGGGCCGGTGCAAGTGCTGTTAGACGATCGCGTTGCCGAGCACATTCCCGGTTGCAACATGGCGTTTCGCCGCGCGGCGTTGCGCGAGATCCAGGGCTTCGATCCGATCTACCGCGCGGCCGGCGACGATGTCGATCTGTGTTGGCGGCTGCAGGAGAACGGCGGCATCATCGGCTTCGCCCACGCGGCCGTGGTCTGGCACCATCGGCGCAATTCGGTGCGCACGTACTGGAAGCAGCAACGTGGCTATGGCAAGGCAGAAGCCCTGCTCGAAGCCAAGTGGCCGCAACGCTACAACGCCGCGGGGCACGTGACGTGGCGCGGTCAGCTCTACGGTCGCGGTTTCACCCTGTCGCTCGGTGCTCTCAGCAGCCGTATCTATCGCGGCGTGTGGGGCACGGCACCGTTCCAATCCTTGTATCAGCGCACCCCGAGCACTTTCTTGCAGCTGCCGCTCATGCCGGAGTGGATCCTGCTCGTGGGGAGCATCGCCGCGGCGACGCTCCTCGGGATCGAGTGGCGACCGTTGCTCGGGCTCCTGCCGCTGCTCGCTGTGGCAGCGGGACTTTGCATCGGGCAGGCGGCGCTTTCGGCGTCGCGGTCCAAGTTCACGACGCGACCGCTGACGCCCGTCATGCACCTGCGGCTCTTCACCCTCACGATGTTCTTGCATCTGATGCAACCCATGGCGCGCCTCGTCGGACGCCTGCGCCATGGGCTCGTGCCGTGGCGCTGCCGGGGCACCGCGCAACGACTGTGGCGCGCACGACTGGATGATTCGGCATGGCGAGAAGCATGGAAATCGCCGGTCGAGCGGCTCGAAGCGATGCATGCGGCACTCCTCGGTGCCGGATCCGTCGCCCGTCGTGGCGGTGAATACGATGATTGGGATCTCGAGGTGCGTGGTGGTGCCTGTGGAAGCGCGCGCCTGCGCTTTGCCGTCGAGGAACACGGCGCGGGCAAGCAAATGTTGCGGTTCCGTGCGTGGATGCGGCCTTCCGCACGCGTCTTCGTTCTCGCGAGCAGCGTCGCCGCCATCGCACTCGTCGCGCTTGTCGACGGCGCTTCCGTGAGCGCCGTGACGCTCGGGTTGCTCGCAATCACGCTCACGGCGTGGGCGCTCCGTGACGCAGCGCGCGCGCAGGCGGCGCTCGCCGCAGCACGCGTGGCGGCGGTGGAGGAGTAGCGACGCGGTCACGGGGAGGGGGGGATGGTGGAGCTCGGTTGTTTTGGAGTGGAGGATCGAGGCAGGTCATGCCGGAGACGAGACCCACGGATTTCGCCATCTATCGCCGGCTCCTCTGGCAGGCGCGAACGTGCTGGCCGCATATCACAGCATTGTTTCTCCTCGGGTTGCTGACGACGCCACTCGCGTTGCTCGCGCCGGTGCCGCTCAAGATCGTCGTGGATTGCGTGATCGGTTCCGAGCCCGTGCCCGGGATCTTGCAACGGGTCTTGCCGGCGAGCCTCATCGCTTCGCCCTCGTCGCTCCTCGGGTTCGCGGTCGTGCTCGTTCTCGGTGTGGCGTTTCTCGCCCAGCTGCAATCCATGCTCGCCATGGTGCTGCGCACCTATACCGCGGAGCGGTTGGTACAGGACTTCCGCGCCAGGCTCTTCCAACGGGTGCAGCGATTGTCCTTCGTCTTCCACGACAAGCGCGGCGCCTCGGACGCGGCCTACCGCATCCAACAGGACACGAACTCCATCCAGCACATCGCCATCGACGGCGTCATTCCCTTCGTGACTTCCACGGTGACGCTCGGCTCGATGCTCTACGTCATTGCACGGCTCGATTGGCAGTTGTGCGTGGTGGCGGTGGCGATTGCTCCGGCCCTGTTCGTCCTGGCGCGGATCTATCGCACCAACTTGCGCCGGCGCGCGCACACGGCCAAGCATCTCGAAAGCCGCGCCCAAAGCGTGGTGTACGAGGTGCTGTCGGCGCTGCGCGTGGTCAAGGCTTTCGGCCAGGAAGAGCGCGAGCAGGCGCGCTTCGTCGACACCTCCCGGCTCGGGATGCAGGAGCGCATCCGTTTGGCGGCAGCACAGGGTGTGCTGGGCCTGCTGGTGGGTGTGACCACAGCCACAGGGGCGGCGGCGACGCTCTTCATCGGCGTCCGGCACGTGCTGAGCGGTGAGCTGCTCTTGGGCGAGCTGCTCCTCGTCATGGGCTATCTGGCGCAGCTCTATGATCCACTGAAGACGATCTCGCGCAAGATCGCCAGCCTGCAATCGCATCTCGCCAGCGCCGAGCGCGCATTCTCGCTCCTCGACGAGCCGAGCGATGTGCCGGAGAGCCCGCGAGCCCGTGCGCTCACACGCGCGCGCGGCGCCATCGCTTTCGAGAACGTCACCTTCGGCTACGGGTCGGAACGGCCGGTGTTGCGCAACGTGTCCTTCGAGGTCACCCCTGGCGCACGCGTCGGCATCGCCGGCCGAACGGGAGCGGGGAAGAGCACGACCCTGCACTTGTTGACGCGGTTCTTCGATCCGACGTCGGGGCGAGTCGTCTTGGATGGAGCCGACGTGCGCGACTACAGAGTCGCTGACCTGCGCCATCAGTTCGCCATCGTCTTGCAAGAGCCGGTGCTGTTCTCGACCAGCATCGCGGAGAACATTGCCTACGCGCGGGCCGATGCGAGCACCGAGGAGATCATCGCCGCGGCGCGTGCTGCCAACGTCCACGACTTCATCGCCGGATTGCCGGAAGGTTATGCGACGTCCGTGGGTGAGCGCGGCCTGCGTCTCTCCGGCGGCGAGCGCCAGCGTATTGCGCTCGCACGCGCCTTCCTCAAGGATGCGCCCATCCTGCTCCTCGACGAGCCAACGAGCTCTGTCGATTTGCGCACCGAAGCCAGCATTCTCGAAGCGCTGGAGCGCCTCATGCGCGGACGCACGACGTTCATGGTGGCGCACCGCTTGGGCACGTTGAAGGGCTGCGATCTCTTGCTCCAGTTCGATGACGATGGCCGCGTGCGGGTCCTTGCGCCTTCCTCAACGGTGGAGAGCTGAATGGCACGCGATATGGTCGAGATCATCACCACGGATCTCTCGGAACAACCGGCCGTGCGCGCTTGGCGGTCACTGAGGTTCGCGGCGGATGGTTTCGTGCCGGCCGTGCCACTGCGACTCGAGATGCTGCGCCGGCGGGATAAGTCCATCGTCTATCGGCTGGTTGGCGTCGGTCGGAGTGGTGGGGACGTCATCGCGAAGCTCGCTTGCCGATCTTCCGCCAATGTCGAGCGCGATGTCTATCTGGTGCTGCGACGGTTGCCGATCGTGAGCACGGAGTTCTACGGCATGGTCGAGGCGATCGGAGGGCGCGCGGGCGTGGAGGCATGCGGCTTGGTCGCAGAATCGCAGCTCTCGAGCCCTGCACCCAATGGCCAGGCCGGCGGTCCGGATCAACGGGTCTCGAGCCCGCAGTTCGACCACTCCGCAAGCGACGCGAACGGCGAGTTCTCCTGGCTGTTTCTCGGCGACGCAGAGGGGACGCCCTTCGATTCCTCGGACGCCGGGCAGCGGGAAATCGCCACCCGCTGGCTGGCGGCGTTGCACACGTCGTCCTCGGCTCTCGCGGATGCATCGCGGCTCCCGGCCCGCGGGCCTGCCCATTACCTCGGCCACCTGCATGGAGCACAGGCGGTGATCCAACGGATTCGCGGCAACCCGATCTTCTCCGTTGCCGACCACACGACGCTCGATGAAGTTCAAGCCTGGCTCGATCATGCCGAGTCGCGTTGGCCGGATATCGTGGCCTGCTGCCACGAGGTTCCCTGGGCGCTCGTGCACGGTGATTTCGCCGCGCGTAACGTACGTGTGCGTGGAAGCGACGCGACCGCGCGGCTCCTCGCCTTCGACTGGGAAGTCGCTGGCTGGGGGATGCCGACTGTGGACCTACGCGACATGGATCTGGATCTGTACCACGCGCTGGTGGCACCCCATTGGCCGCAACTCCGCATCGAGACCTTGCGCCAAGCGGCACGTGTCGGCGACTTGCTGCGCGGATGCTTGGCCGCGGTGCACTGGGAAGCGCTCAAGTGCGAGGGCAAGGGAGTGCATGCCACGATGGACAACATGCGGATTTTCGAGCAGCGATTCGGCACGGTATTTCGTGACCTGGGCTGGCTGCAGGGTGTTGCATGCCGGGAGTCTCGCCAATGAACGCGGCAGCGCACGGGCATCCGGTCATCTCCGATTTGGATCATCTACTCCGAGCGGCGGACCCGGCGGGCGTGCCGGAGCTGCGCGCATTCGTGGCAGATCTCTTGCGACCCACCACCAGTGCCCGCTTCGTCGAAGACCGAATGATTTGGCGCTCCCGTGTGCATCGCGCGCGTTTCGTCATCGATGGTGTCGAGCGCTCTCTCATCCTCAAGCGCTTGCCCCTCGATCGCGCCCATCGCGAGCAACAGGTGTTGCGGCATTGGTTGCCCCGGCTCGGT
Source organism: Candidatus Krumholzibacteriia bacterium (assembly GCA_035649435.1). GTDB lineage: Bacteria > Krumholzibacteriota > Krumholzibacteriia > DASRJW01. The sequence goes on from DASRJO010000077.1 coordinate 12,622, forward strand.
CTCGGCGCGCACGGCTCGCCCCTGCTGGGTGTCGCTGCCGCGAGCGGAGGCGAATGCATCTGGCACGTCTACGAGGATCTCGGGCCGCAGGCGTTGGACGCGCAAAAGCCCGAGGCGGCCAAGATACTCGCCGCCGTCCAATTGCTCGCCCAGCTGCACGTGCGCTCCACGAACTGCGGCTTCCTCGGGGAGTGTCGTGAATTCGGTGTGAATCTCGGAGCCGGTTTCTTGCGCGCGGGCATCACGGATTCCGCTCGTGTCCTGAGCGAGATTCGCTCCCGGTCCTCCGATCTGGACGCGAGCCAGCGGACGCTGGTCGACCGCTTGCTCGAACGCTTGCGTGTGCTCGGCGACGAGGAACCCGACCGCACGCGAATTCTCCTCGAGCACGGGGGACCCGAGGTCCTGCTGCACGGCGACCTGTGGACGTGCAACATCTTCACCATGCCCTCGGCCGCCAACTTGCCAGTGCGCTTCATCGATTGGGATCACGCCGGCGTCGGCTTCGCCAGCTATGATCTTTCGGCGCTGTTGCTGCGCTTCCCACTGCGCGAGCGCAGCTGGATCATGGCGGCCTACGCCGAGCAGGTGACTCGTGCCGGCTGGACTCTGCCGGCACCCACCACGCTCAATGCATTGTTCGCCCACGCGGAGACCGCGCGGCTCGTGAGCGCCGTGCTTTGGCCCGCGCTCGCCTTCCTCGACCAACGGGAGGGATGGGCCGCCGCCCGTCTCGCCGACGTGGAGAGCTGGTTCGACCAGCTCAAGCCGGTTCTCGCGATCGGCGGGTGATCGAATGCACATGGTTGTCATCGCTCCCACACGCGTCGCCAACTTCCCAGCCGGCGGCGGTCACTTCTGGGTCTACATGCAGTACGTCCAGGGTTTCTTGCAGAATGGGTGCGAGGTGTATTGGCTCGAAAAGTTCGAGTCGACCGGGGACCTGGACAAGGACCGCGCGCTCTGCGAGCACCTCCGACAGCGCTTGGATGTATTCGGTCTCGCCGATCGGCTGCTGATCTACGAGGAAACCAAGTCACGGCAAGCCGCGATGGCGGGCGCGCGCAGCCCAAAGCCGAATGCCCAAGCCTCCAGGGGCTCTGCGGATGGCGACCTGTCGGCCGAAGACGCAGGCGGGCTTCCCTACACATTTCTCAACGTGCCGGCGTCACGCGGGGAAGCCGTGTGCAAGAGCGCCGATCTGTTGCTCAACTTCCGTTACGACATGGGTGCCGCAATCCTGTCGCTCTTCCGGCGCACGGCTCTCGTCGACATCGACCCGGGACTGCTGCAGTACTGGATGAGCGCGGGACGGATCACGGTTTTTCCGCACGATCACTACTTCACCATCGGGGAGACCGTGGGCACCGAGCAGGCCGGGTTCCCAGACTGTGGTCTGCCGTGGATGCACATTCGCCCACCGGTGGCTCTCGACCTCTGGCCGGTCGTGCGCGCGCCGCGGCACGCGGCCTTCACCACGGTCTCGGGTTGGTCTGGGGAAGAGTGGGTTCAGGACGGGTCGACGATCTTCGAAAACACGAAGCGCGCGTCGTTCCTGCGCTTCATCGATCTGCCGCGCCTCACTCGTGCGGCTCTCGAGCTCGCCCTGGACCTGTCTTCTGCCGACCCCGACGCGAGTGAACGCGACCTGCTCAGAAGCCATGGCTGGCAAGTGCGGGCGGCCCGAGAAGTCGCGGCGTCGCCGGAGTTGTACCGAGAGTACATTCAATCGTCACGCGGCGAATTCGGCTGCGCCAAACCTTTTCACGTGCTGAAGCGAACCGGTTGGATCAGCGACCGCACGGTGTGCTACCTGGCGAGCGGCAAGCCCGTCGTGATCCAGGACACGGGGTCGAAGCGGTTGATTGCTGCTGGCGAAGGTTTGATGTGTGTTTCCAACAGCGCCGAGGCGGCTACGGCCATCGAGTCGGTGCGGGAGCACTTCGACGCACACTGCGCTGCGGCGCGAGACATCGCGGCGACCTGGTTCGATTCGCGCCGAATTCTCGACCTCATTCTCGGCCGCGCGCTCCAATGACAGTCGCTCTCCGTAGAAGCACGGAGAGCCCCCAGACTCGCCCCCCGACTCGCTAACCAACTTTTCGACATTTCCCGAATAGTTGAGATCAGACCGGGCCTCGCCCGGTATGGTCCGTTTTCAAGGAGATGCGCATGCGAATCGAAGTCTCGACACAGGGGGACGTGACGATCGTCAAACCCCATCCAGGAGTTTCCGGGCTGATCAGCGCCGAGGGCGCCGACGGCCTGGAATCGAAGCTGCGCGAGTTGGTGCAGAACGGCAAGAAGAAGATCCTCATCGATCTGGGCGCTACAGAGTTCCTTTTGAGCCGCCCGATCGGGTCGCTCGTCGGCGTACAAGCGCACGCCTTCCGGAATGGTGCGGCGCTGTACCTGTGCGATGTCGACAAACGCATCCACAACGTACTCGTGGTCATGTGGCTCGTGCGCACACTCAACGTGATCGGCACACGCAAGGAAGCGCTGAAGTTCCTGGAGAAAATGAACGTGCAGCTCGCGCCGGAGAGGTTCGAGTTCCACTCGGCCGCTGTCGTGGACTGCACCGCCCGGCTGTCCTATCTGTGGAAGAACGACGGCACCCAAATGACTCTGAAACAGTCTTCGGCGGCGACCAGCGGCAAAGCCATGGTCCATATCGTGGACGCGAGCGGCGAGGAAGTGCTCGAGCACAGTGTGCTGGAGCGCGGAGAATTCGGCGGCATGATCGGCAAGGCCGGAAATTGGCGCATCGAGCTGGATCTGCTCGAATACTCGGGCACGGTGGATTTCACCGTCCATCCGGCGTAGCGCGCCGAGCCGCGTCGATCGCGCTCAAGTTGTGCAGAGCATGCTCGACGCAAGCGAGCGCTGCCGGCAGTTGCAACGGGGTCAGGACGTTGCCGGCCATCCAGGGATCGAATGCATACACGACGACCGCATCCGCTTCGATGCAGGCCAGGGCTTCTGGTCAGATCCAGGTCGATCATGAGTCCTCCGCACGACGTTGCAGTCTAGTGCAATGACTCACGCGACGCGCGGGGAACGGTCGAATTGGCGGCAATCGCACCGGCTTCGACGGGCTGATATAGTCGCAGACCGTCCCATCGGTTCGAATCGAGGACCCGCATGGCCGCTCTCGAGATCGCAGGCCTCCGCAAGAGCTACGGCTCGATCCGCGCTCTGCGCGAGGTGAGCTTCTCGGTGAGCGCCGGCGAGATCTTCGGGCTTCTCGGTCCCAATGGCGCCGGAAAAACCACGACGCTACGCATCGTGATGGGGCTCGTGCACGCCGACGCCGGGACGGTGAGGTTGCTCGGGCAACCATCCGCGCCCTCCGTGCGCGAGCACGTCGGATACCTGCCCGGCGAGCTCAAACTCTACGCCGGCATGACCGCGGGCGCGATCCTCGATCTGTTCGCACGCTTTCGGCCGGCCCGGCCTCCCGTCCTGCGCGCGCATCTGCTCGACGCCCTGGCGCTCGCCAAGTCGGACCTCACGCGTCGCGTCAAGTTCTTGTCACATGGCACGCGCCAGAAGGTGGGTCTCGTCGTGGCGATGCAGCACGATCCGGAGATCCTGTTGCTCGACGAACCGACGAGTGGTCTCGACCCCCTGGTGCAGCGCGATTTCCGCCAGGTGCTGCAGGAGCGCGCTGCCCAAGGGCGAACGGTGTTGCTTTCCTCGCATGTCCTCGCCGAGGTGGACGCTGTGTGCCAGCGGGTCGCCGTGCTGCGGTCGGGAGAGCTGTTCGCCATCGAATCGATGGATGCGCTGCGCCAACGGATGGTGCGCCGAATGCACTTGCGCGTACGCGGATCGCTTCCCGCCGGCGTCGAGTCCATCCCGGGAGTGGCCCGGGCTGAAACCAGCGCCAACGAGGCAGTGCTCTGGGTTCAGGGCGACGTGAATCCCTTGTTGCGGGCCATCGCTCGCACCGATGTCGAGCGCTTCGTCTTCGCCGAGCCTCAGCTGGAGGATGTGTTTTTCGAGCTCTTCACGGATGGGCATCCATGAGCGCATTCAACCTGCTGCGTCACGTGACCTTGCGCCAGCTGCCGTTTCTCGCTGTCTGCGGTTTCCTCCTCGGGTTGTTTCAGTACCTGATCTGCGCCGCGGTTTCTTCGACCAACGTAGGGCCGGCGCTGGAGACCATGATCCGCTCGCTGCCGCCGGTGCTCCAGAACGTGTTGACCACACAGTTCGGTGGATTGTCCGAGCGGGGACTGCTCGCCTTCGGGTGGAATCATCCGATCGCACAGGCGCTCGGCATGGCGGTCGCCATCGTTCTGGCTGCCCGCGCCGTCGCCGGCGAGATCGAATCGGGGGCGGTGGAGTTCCTTCTCGGACAGCCGCTCTCCCGAACCACGTACTTCGCCACGCATGTCGCCTTCGCGCTCACTGCGCTCGCAGCGATGAGCCTGCTCGCGATGGCTGGGACTTGGATCGGGCTGAGCGTTTTCCACAAGCCGCTCTTCGGCGCGCAGCAGCTGCTCACCTTGGCACTCAACTACTTCCTGCTGCAGAGTGCCTGGTTCGGCATCACCTTGCTGTTCTCTGTGCACGGCCAAGAGGGCGGACGGATCGCGGGGATCGGTTTCTTGATCGCGCTCGGATCGTATTTCGGGCAAGTCGTGGGGCGGCTGTGGAGCGACGCGGCTTTCGTCCTTCCCTGGACGCTGCATCAGTATTTCTCGCCGCAGGCAATCTTGCTCGAGGGAGCCCCGGTCACGGCATCCTTCGCCACATTGGGCGCAGTCTCGATCGTCGCGATCGGGCTCGCCGGATGGCGCTTCCGGCGCCGCGATTTGCCTTGAGATCCTCTCGCCTCGGCGCGACACCTGTTCGGATGTCGAGCATCGGGCGTGGGCCGCGAGCGCGTTCTTGACAAGCGACCCTTGGACCCGCGTATATGACCAACGATGATGGTCATGGCTTCATCGCCCTTCGGGGGCAGAACACGCTCCGCGGTCCTCGTCGCCTTGCGGCTCCTAGGCCAGAGCTATGCGCGCGAGCTGGCGCGGCTGTTGGATGCGCGCCTCTCCGGCGTGCAGCAAGCGCTTCGCGGCCTGGAATCCGACGGGTTGGTGAGCGCTCGGGCCGTGGGGCGGACTCGCCTCTATTGTATCGACACTCGCTACTTCGCCTATGACGAGCTGCAGCGTTATTTGATCCGTCTCGCCGAACCCGAGCGCGGGCTGCGCCGCCGCATCGAAGCCCTGCGCCGCAAGACACGCCGGGCCGGTGAATCTTGATGGTCGACCGGCGAATCGTGGTGCACCGCTGCGGAATCGGCTAGCCTTGCGCGCCGATGGCGTCGCCCCCCGAGGGACGGCGCCGATCACCAGGTCGAGTCTCGATCGTGGGCTCCGAGGAGGACCATGAAACAGGCCGAAACGAAATCGCTGCCGGAAAACGCCTACAAGCCGCTCGCTCCCAACGAAATCTACAAACCAGTGGTGCCAGCGTCGGCCCAGATGCCCGAAGTGACGCGGCGCTCGGTGCTGTGGGGCGTATTCCTCTGCGTCATCTTCACCATCGCTTCGGCCTATTCGGGTCTCAAGGTGGGGCAGGTGATGGAAGCAGCCATCCCGATCTCGATCCTCGCCATCGGCTTGGCACGGATGTACCCGCGGCGGTCGACCATCCTCGAGAACGTCATCATCACCGGGATCGGCGGCGTGTCGGGCTCGGTCGTGGCTGGCGCGATCTTCACCTTGCCGGCGCTCTACATCCTGCAGCTCGATCCACACCCCTTGCAGTCGGTCCTCATCTGCTTGGCAGGCGGATGTCTCGGTGTGTTGTTCTTGATTCCCCTGCGGCGGTTCTTCGTGCGCGAGACGCACGGCCAGTTCCCCTATCCGGAAGCCACCGCCATCACCGAGGTGCTCGTCACCGGCGAGAAGGGCGGCTCGCAGGCCAAGCTGCTGCTGCAAGCGACCGCGGTGTCCGGCATCTACGACTTCTTCATCACCACGTTTCACGTCTGGAAGGAAAACATCGGTTTTCGCTTCTTTCCGGTCATGGGGCAGCTCGCCGACCGCGCCCGCATCGTATTCAACTTCGACGCCATCGCGTTCATCCTCGGGCTCGGCTACGTCATGGGCTTACGTTCGTCGATGGTGCTGTGCGCCGGCGGTGTGCTGGCCAACTTCGTCATGGTGCCCCTCATTTGGCTGATCGGGCGCAATATCCCCGACCTGGTGATCGAACCGGGCGCCCTGCCCATCGCGCAGATGACGGCGGAGCAGATCTTCCGCGGCTACGTGCGCTTCATCGGCGTCGGCGCCATCGCCACCGCCGGAATTTTCGGCATCATCAAGTCGATGCGCATCGTGACCGGATCGTTCGGCATCGCCCTGCGCGCCTTCAAGCATGGCGAGGCCAAGAACGTCGAGCGCACCGACCGCGACCTCCCGATCATGACCATTCTCATCGGCGTGGTCGTGAGCGCCCTCGGTGCGGCGGTCTTCTTCGGCACCTTGCGCACCTCGGTGCCGGTGCTGCTCACCGGCTTCGTCCTCATGCTGTTCTTCTCGTTCTTCTTCACCTCGGTGGCGGCCAATGCGATCGCCACCACGGCGCGCAATCCAGTCTCCGGCATGACCATGCTGACGATCATTGTTTCGAGCTTCGTGCTGCTGCGCTTCGGCCTGTCCGGGACGACGGGGATGTTCTTCGTCATGGCGATCGCCGGCATGGTGTGCACGGCGCTCTCGGTCTCGGGACAGACCATCACCGATCTCAAAACCGGATACTGGCTGGGATCGACGCCGGCGGCGCAGCAGAAGGTGAAGTTCTACGGCGTCATCGCTTCGGCGGTCGCGGCGGGGCTCACGATCGTGCTGCTCGCGCGCACGTTCCAGTTCGGCGAGGCGGTGCCCGGCGACACGCGCGCCGTCTTGGATGCGCCGCAGGCCGCCATCATGAAGGAGCTGGTCGAAGGCTTCATGAGCGAGAAGCCGGCGCCGTTCATTCTATTCGGCGTCGGCGCCATGATCACGATCATGATGGAAATGCTCGGCGTTCCGGCGCTCATCTTCGCCCTCGGCATCTACCTGCCGCTGTATCTCAACACCCCGGCGCTGGTCGGCGGATTCCTCGCCCACTACCTGACCAAGCGTTCCGAGCGCGCCGGCGGCCGTCGCGGCGCCACGATTCGCGAACGCGGCGTCGTGGTGGCCTCGGGCCTGATGGCGGGCGGCGCGCTGGGTGGTGTCCTGGGCGCGGCGCTCCGACTCGTGCCGGGGTACAGCGAAGACTGGATCCGAACGCCGTTCTACGACACGGCAGCGATCTCCGAGTCGATCTCTGCGCTGTGCTTCGTCGGGATCTGCATCTACCTGTGGAAGGCCTCGGTGCGAACCGTCTCGGACGATCACCCTTGACCGTCGAGAGTGCGGGGTCAGCGCTTCGTCTTGGAGCCGGCACTCTTGTCGGCGTCGTCGGTCTTGCGCCAGAGCCCCTGCATGAAGATCACCAGTAAGGACCAGACGAAGAACAGCAGTCCCGTCAGCGCTCCGTAGCCGAGGAATCCAACGTGCGCCGCACCGGCGTTGAAGTTGCTCAATGCCAGAGGCGGTACGGTTTGGCGGAAGAAGCGGAAGTACCATTCACCGACAGCGATGCCGAGAACCTCACTGCCGACCAGTAACACGACGATCGCGGCTTTGCGTGACATGCCCCACCTTCCTGGTGCGGCCCACCACGCCTGCGTGGGCGGGCCCGGATGCCCGTATCATGCACACCCGGCCGGCCGAATCCAACAGGCTATTTCTTCATCTTCTTCATCACACTCACGTCGCCGCTGAAGCTGCTGATCGAGATGCGCGCGTTGCCGCTGCCGAGCGAGAAGGAGAGCTCGCGCCCGGGGACGTACTCGCTCTTGCGGCGCGGGGTCTGGCCGAAGGCGCTGTCGATGTCGCCCGAGAAAGTGGTGATGTCGAACTCGGCGGAAATGTCGGGCGAGACGTGCAGGATGACGTCGCCGCTGTGCGCCTCGAACTCGAAATCGCCCGTGCCTTCGGGGTCGCCATCGAAGTCGATGTCGCCGGAAACCGAGCGGCACTCGGCGCTCTCGAACTTGCCACCGAGCACCTCGACCGATCCGCCGACCGTCGCCGCCACCAGCTCGCCCGAAACGCCGTCGAGCACGATGCGGCCGCTCACGGTTTCGGCCCTGGTGTCGGTGCAGGGCGCGGTGACCTGGATGTGACCATTCACTGCTCGCGCCGAAACCCGCGCGGGTTTGCCGACGACGGTGATGTCGCCATTGACGGATTCGAGATCGAGCGTCCCATCCACCTTCGACACGTCGATCGGACAGTTGACCACTTCGACGGTCACTTCGGCCTTCACGGGCACCTTGATGAGGAGGTCGGCTTCGCTGCGCAGATTGCGCCCATGGCGCGGCAGGATGACCTCGATGTGCAAGCGCGCCTCGGTCCCATCCACATCGACCTTCTCGACGTCCGAGCCGATCGTGCCGGTCACGTGCACTTCCTTGCGGTCCCAGCCTTCGACGGTCACGGTGCCATTGACGTTCTCGATCGAGACGCGTGGATTGGCTGTGACCGTTCGGCGTTCGTCCACCGTCTCGGCGAACGCGACACCGGTCTGGAGCAACACCGCCCACAGCGCGGCGGCGCACGTCAAAGCCATTCGAGCCGAGGTTCCATGTTCCATCGTGTCACGCATCAGACTTCCTCCACGATCTCGATCGCACTGTGCAACAGCGAGAGTTTCTGCTGGTAGCGGAGCATCAACAACTTCATCAAGGTGGCATTGTCAGGGTCCTGCCCGAGCGCGGCGAGTGTCTCGACGATGGAATCATCGAGCACCGAGAGGCCGGACTCGAGCGTCCTGGCCAGGACATCGCCGCCATCGCCGGCGGCATTCCCGGCGTGGTCGCCGGCGGCGAACGAGGCCTGCAGCATCTTGCCGGCGGCCATGCACTCGCGCTCGAGGGCCGCGACCATCGTCTGCACCATCTCGCTGGTCAGAGCCGGATCGCGCTCGGTGAGTGCCGTTGGGCTGGGCTGCGTGGCCACGGATTCAGGCTCCGCCGACTCCTGCTGGCCTTGCCAGATCCACACCGTGGCCGCGAGCAGGATCACGACCGCGGCGGCCGCGAGCCCAGCGTGCGCCGGCCCGAAAGCGCGATGATGCGCCGAGCCGGCAGTATTTGGAGCTCTTTCCGACGCGCCCGAGAGGCGGCCGGACAATTCGGGCCAGAGATCCCGGCGCAGGGCGACAGCTGGTGAAAGCTGCCGCGCCGCCGCCAGCAACTTGCGCAAGGATTCGACCTCGGCCGTGCAGGATTCACACAGGTCGAGGTGCGCTTGCAGCGCGGCGCGCTGCGGCTCGGGCAGCGTTCCATCGACGTAGTCGTCGAGCTGTGTGATCCAAGTCTCGTGGTCCATTCCGTCACCCATGGTTCGCGCTCAGCGCCCGAGTGCTTGGCGCAAGAGCCGACGCGCACGATGCAGTTGCGCCTTGGAGGTGCCCGACGCGATGCCCATCATCGTGGCGATCTCCTCGTGCGTGTAGCCCTCGACGTCGTGCAAGACGAAAACCATCCGTGCGCCGGACGGCAGCCCATGCATCGCCGTCTCCAGGTCGATGCGGGTCGAGGCCATCTCGCCGCGCGGCGTCGCGACGAGCTCCAGTGTCTCCCGATCCTCGGAAACCTCGCGCAAGTTGCGCTTGAGCTCGACACGCATCGAATCCATCACTCGGTTCACCGCCACACGATACAGCCAGGTGTAGAAACGGCTGCGGCCCTCGAAAGCATCCAGGCGCTCCCAGACGCGGAGGAACACTTCCTGTGTGAGGTCTTCCGCACGCTGAAAATCCCCGCAAAGCCGCAAACACAACCCATGCACCCGGTCCGCATAAGTCCGGTACAGGACTTCGAAGGCCGCCACATCGCCCCGGCGACACCGCTCCAACGTCACGGCATCGGGTTCGGGCGGCACCCGATGTTCTTCGGTTCGGGCCCCATGCCCGCCTTGGGTTTCGGGTGACGCCATGGAGCCCATTCTTGTCCGGTAGGACGCGTCCGGAGCGCCAAGGGTTTGAAACGCCACCGGGTCCGACGCAGTATGCTGGTCCTGAACTCGCGTGCAACCCTGGACCCCGTTTCGATCGTCTCACCCTAGGGTTCTCCAAAGGGCATCATGAGTGACGAGAACGACGACGCCCCGCCGCCGCGGTCCAAGGAGGCGTTGCCACTGGATCTCGAACAGACCCAGGTCGGGGGGAGCTACGACCCGGGGGTCGACCCCGAGGTCGCCGCTTTTCAGCCGGTCATCGACGGCTATGCGGACTTGCGCGAGCTGCACCGCGGCGGTCAAGGGATCGTCTATCGCGCCTTGCAACTGTCCACCAGGCGCACAGTGGCGATCAAGGTCTTGCGCGAGGGCCCGCAGGCCGACAGTGCCGCACGCAAGCGCTTCCAGCGCGAGGTGGAGATCGTCGCTCAGCTCAACCACCCGCACATCGTCTCCATCTTCGACTCGGGGACGACCAGCACCACCCATCCCTACTTCGTCATGGAGTACGTGCACGGGGTGGAGCTGGACCAGCACGTGCACCAACGGGCGCTGAGCATCGAAGACACGTTGCAGGTCTTCCGCGTCGTCCTGGATGCGGCGCACCACGCGCACGAAAACGGTGTCGTGCACCGGGATCTCAAGCCCTCGAACATTCTCGTCGACGATCACGGCCAACCGAAGCTGGTGGACTTCGGCCTGGCCCGGACGCTCGTCGCCACTGCCGATTCCTTCGCTTCGCTCACCGGGCAAGTGCTGGGCACGATGGCCTACATGTCGCCCGAGCAAGTGCGCGCCAATCCCGAGGAGATCGACGGCCGCACGGATGTGTATTCGCTCGGCGTGATCCTGTACGAGATCTTGACCGGGTCGACGCCATACCCAGAAACGACGCGCATCGTCGAGATCCTGCGCCACATCACCGAGACTCCACCGAAGCGCCCGGCGCGTGCTTGGAGCAGCCAGAGCGGCATCCATCGCCGCTCCGAACGCCGTCGCAGCGTGAGCGGCAAGTGCCCCATCGACAGCGAGCTCGAAACCATCCTGCTCAAGGCCATCGCCAAGGAAAAAGAGCGGCGCTATGCATCCGCGCACGGTTTTTCCACCGACATCGGGCGCTACTTGGATGGTCGTCCGATCGAAGCCCGGCGCGACAGCGGCATCTACATCATCCGCAAGAAGCTGCAGCGCAACCGCCGGCCCGTTCTATTCGGCACCGCCGGCATCGCCGTGTTCGGCGCAGCCCTGCTTCTCGTCGCCGATCGCGGCGAAGCGCCGGCGCGAAAGCTCGACCCGCAGGCGATCGCGCTGTACGAAGCCGCCGAGACCGACTACGTGCGCGAGCGCGACGCGCTGCGCCAAGTGCTCGACAGCCGCATCACCGCCGGCGAGCTCCAGCTCGACGCCCTCACCCAGAACAGCTTGCAGATCGTGACCACCGCGGTCGAGGAGCTGCAGTCGGCGCTGCAAAATGACCGTGACAACCCCGACTTGCGCCACCTGCTGCTCCGCGCCTACGAGCGCGAGGTGGAGCTCCTCAAGCGCATCGCGACACTGCCAGGGTCGTGAATCCCTCGAGGGTCCTGGTGCTTCACATTGGAGTGCTTGTCGATGCTCACACACTCCCTCGGATCGGCTCCCGCGACCGCGACTGTGGCCCTTCGACCATGCGGGACGCGAATCGCATACACTTCCGGACTGGGGCTTCGCTTCGATTCGCGCACTTGCTGAGAGATCTTGAAGGAGATCGGTTGCTTGTTCTCGGGATCGAAACGTCGTGCGACGACACTGCGGCGGCAGTGATCAGGGACGAGCGCGAGATCCTCGCCAATGTCGTCGCATCGCAGCTCACGCACAAGGAGTATGGCGGCGTGGTGCCGGAGCTCGCTTCGCGCGAACACCTGAAGCACATGCTGCCGGTCATGCAGAGCGCGCTCGACCGCGCCGGCGTTCTGCCCGAGGCGCTCGATGGCATCGCGGCGACTGCGGGTCCCGGTCTCTTGGGCTCGCTCCTGGTCGGTCTCTCGACGGCGGCCGCATACGCGTTCGGACTCGGCAAGCCGTTCGTCGGCGTGCACCACATCGAGGGGCACATCATGGCGAACTGGTTGGTCGAGGACATGCAGTTCCCATGCATCGTCCTCGTCATCTCCGGGGGGCACACGCAGCTCGTGCGGATGCCTCGCCTCGGTCGGTTCGAGGAGTTGGGAGCGACGCGCGACGATGCATCGGGCGAGGCCTTCGACAAGATCGGCAAGATGCTCGGCATCGCCTACCCAGCGGGGCCGATGGTGGAAAAGCTGGCGCTGCGCGGGGATCGCAACGCGGTGCCTTTCGCTCGCGCACGTCTCAAGGATGGCGAGTTCGACTTCAGCTTCAGCGGACTCAAGACGGCGGCGCGTCTCGTCCTCGAGCGCGATGGGTTCAGCCCACTCACGCATGTGCCGCCGCTCGACGCCGGGATGGCCCCGGGCGAGCGTTCGCTGGCCGAGCTCGCAGCCTTGCCGCAGCGCGCATTCGACATCCTCGCGAGCGCACAGGAGGCGATCGTCGACATGCTGGCGGAGCGACTCGTGGCGGCCGTGCGTGCGACCGAAGCGCGGCATGCCTATCTGGCGGGAGGGGTCGCGGCCAACTCGCGCTTGCGCCAGAAATTGGAGGGCGTGCTCACGCCATTGGGAGCGGCATTGCACTTCCCGCCGCCCAAGCTCTGCACCGACAACGCGGCGATGATCGCGTGCGCCGGGTCGTTTCGCCTGCGCCATGGGTTCGTGACAGGTCCGGACACGCGAGGGTTCGCCCGCGGTCCCCTCGAGTCTTGGGCTTAGTCGCTGCAAGCATTCTTGGATGGATGAGCCTTGGCGGGCGAGCCGCATCAGTCCTGATCGGACCAGGCCTCGATTTCGGCGATGACGAGCTCGGGTACTTGAATGGCGAGCGTTCTGTTGGGACGCAGAATCCCGTCTTGCAGCGTTTCGACCGTTTCCCAAGAGCCGCGGGTGAACTTGTATTCGAGAAGCGTGCCTGGAGGAACGTGCAGCTCGCCGCGATACAGCGACGAGCCTTCCCGCGTCAGCCGCAGGCCGCGCGGATCCCAATTCCCGAGCATGGGATGACCGCCGCACACGTACACGGCGGAACGCGCTGGAGTGTTTTCGGGAACGCGCACGCGCCATTCGACCACGACGGACGTCGAATCACCATTGGCAAGGCGACGGCCATTGCTGCCCGGCATCTCCGGCGAGCTTGGAGCAAAAGAATGCGCGTGTGGCTTCCTGGATGTGACCACCGAATAGGCGACCCAGGCGACGAAACCCCAAGCGAGAACTCGCAGCACCCGCATCCGCATCCTCCCCAGCGAGCATCGCATGCGATGCACCGCACCCACAGGCGAACCTAGCCGTTCTCCGCGCCGCCGACAAGTTCGAGAACGAGGGAGCGAACGCGCCACGGGCCCGGTCACAATCGACATATTCACAATGGGTTACGAAGTCGCCGCGGGTCCTGTGCTAGGCTGAGGCGCATCCCATCGAACGGTCTCACGCACGGCGAAGGAGAGGTCCCATGCGTTTTCGGTCGGTACATGTCGGCGCGAACGCCGTGGCACTTGCATTGGGCGCGTCGGTTCTGGGAAGTGCGTCGCCAGCCACGGCAGCGCGCAAGACCATGCCGCCCTACGCCACCGCCGATCGCTGGATCGAGCAACACGCCGACACGCTGCGCGCGGTCAACCGGCGCATCTGGAGCTATCCCGAAGCGGGTCTTCAAGAGCAACGCGCCGTGCGCGAGCTCACGACACTGCTCGAACGCGAGGGATTCCAGATTCAGCGAGGCGTCGCCGGCATGCCCACGGCGTTCATCGCCAGCGCCGGCACGGGCCGGCCGATCCTCGGCATCCTCGCCGAGTACGATGCTCTTCCCGGAGTCAGCCAGGCGGCGGAGTCGACACGGAAGCCGCGGACCGAGAATCCGGAGCTCGACGCCGGACATGCCTGCGGGCACTCGGTGTTCGGGACAGCGAGCGTCGGTGCCGCCATCGCCGTGTGGCAGGGGATGCAGAACGGCGGACCCGCGGGCACGATCCGTCTCTATGGGACACCGGCAGAGGAAACCGGCATCGGCAAAGTGTACATGGCGCGCGCAGGTCTCTTCGACGATCTCGATGCAGCATTGCACTGGCACGTGTCGGACAAGACGCGCGTCATGTTCAACACCTGCAAAGCCGTGATCTCGGTCAAGTATCGCTTCCACGGCACGAGCGCACATGCCAGCCTGTCTCCCGCCGACGGCCGCAGCGCTCTCGACGCCGTCGAGCTCATGAACGTCGGCGCCAACTACTTGCGCGAGCATCTGAAGGAAGATGCTCGCGTGCATTACGTCATCACCGACGGCGGCGGCCTGCCCAACGTCGTGCCGGCGACGGCCGAGGTCTGGTACTACCTGCGCGCCGACATGCATCTGGACGTCGAGCGCATGCTCGAGCGCTTGCGTGAAATCGCCGATGGGGCGACAAAGATGACCCGCACGACCGTGAGCGAAAAACTGGACACCGACCTATTCGAGCTTCTCCCCAACCGCACGTTGAGCGAGGTGTTGCAACGGCATTTGGAGCGCGTCGGGCCGCCGCAGTTTGCCGACGATGAGCGCGAGTTCGCACGCCGCACGCAGAGCGACATCGCGGATGCACCGAAGGAGCCGCTGTTCGAAACCGTGATGGCGCTCGCCGAGGAGCCGTGGCGCATCGCGTCCTCGACCGATGTCGCCAACGTCAGCTGGCGCGTGCCGACGAGCGGGATCCACACCGCGTGCTACACGCATGGAGCGCCCGGGCACAGCTGGCAAATCGCCGCGTGCACCGGGATGTCGATCGGCGAGAAGGGCATGTTCGTCGCGGCGCGCACCTTGGCCGGTGCGGCGCTCGAGATCATGAGCGACGACAAACTGCTCGACGCGGCACGGCGGGACTTCGAAACGCGGCGCGAAAAATCGCCGCAACCGCAGTCGGTCCTACCGCCGGATCAACCGGTGCCGACATCCATTCGCTGAGACCCTCTTGTGAACACCGATCGGAGTTCCGCTCTTGGCCGAGATCTCTTGGATCGGTTGGCTCACAGTTCAGAGAAGACGCGCGACGTTGCGTGGATCCGCGAGGAGCTTCTCCGCGGCAATCGCCGTGACACCCTCGCCGAGCGAGTAGTCCTCCTGGCCTGGGTACACCACGAATCCACGTCTGCAGCCGAGGTCCTGCATGCAGCGGCGCACGCCAGCGGCGTCCGCAGCTGATGGCGAGGAGTGCAGCTTGATCTCGATGGGCACAAGCCGCGACCCATGGCCCAAGAGCAGATCGACCTCGTCTCCGGTCGCGGTGCGCCAAAAGTGGACCTCGGCCTCCGGGGCGCTGATTCGCAACGCCGAGACCACCTCCTCGACGATGAACGCCTCCCAGCTCGCTCCCCTGGCCGGGTGAACAGCGAGTTCTCGGGGACCATGGATACCGAGAAAAAAATGCAGCAAGCCGGTATCTGTGAAGTAGACCTTGGGGCTTTTGACCAGCCGTTTCCTGAGATTCGCATGGTACGGCTGCAGCCTGCGCACGAGGAAGGTTTGCTCCAGGATGTCCAAGTAGCGGTTAACCGTGTGATAAGTGATGCCGAGTGATGCTGCTAGCTGCGACGCGTTCCAAAGCCTGGCGTTCACGTGCGCCAGCATGGTCCAGAGCCTACGCATCGTCGGGGCGGAGAAGTCAATCCCCAGCCGGCGAAGATCGCGTTCGATGAATGTGCGTACATAAGCATCGAGCCAGTCGTGGTGAGCCGGCTCACCGCGTGCCAGGAAGGAGCTTGGGAAGCCACCGCGGACCCACAAAGTCTGCAGGCTTGCGCTCCGGCGCGACCGGACCTCACTCCAGCGCAGTGCGGTGAGATCCAGAATCGCAGTACGCCCCGCAAGCGATTCCGAGATATCCTGGACGAGGTCCGGTGACGCAGAGCCAAGCAGAACGAAGCGCCCCCGCGACGTGCGGTGACGGTCGATGACGCCGCGCAGGATCGGAAAGATCTCCGGGACCAGCTGAGCCTCATCGAGGATCACGTGGTCACCGAGTTGCTCCAAGCGCGATTCCGGATCAGCCGTGAGCGGTGTCACATCGCGCGGACGCTCGAGATCGAGGTACGTCCATCCCGGCAGCGCTTGACGCGCAAAGGTCGTCTTGCCGCATTGGCGCGGACCCAGGATCGTGACCGAGTGGAACTCGCGGAGGAAGCGGCGCAACAGTGGGGTCTGGCGTCGACGGATCATGGGTTGCATCATAGAAGTGATATTTCTAATTTACAAGGGCTCGATGAGGTTTGGCCAGACGTTGTTGCGGCCCGCACGTGGGAGATTTCGCCTGTCTGGATCATGGAGCCACGACGAATTTCTTCGCCGCTGTGCGTGTGCCGCAGGCGAGGCGCAGCACGTAGATTCCCGGACGCACACGCACCTGGGCCGGACCCAGGAGGTTCCAGCTCCCCGCGTTGGCTGTGAGCCTCTCGAGGTGCACGATTCGCCTGCCCGCAACGTCGTAGACCATGGCAGCGCACGAGACATCGGGCGGTCCTTGCCACGCCAGATGCAAACGATCTCGCACCGGGTTGGGATAGAGCGCGAAGGAAGACATCGGCGTGATTTCGGCGCCGGCCAGGGTTTGACGTTGGATTCTGTAGACCCGGCCGAGCTCGTAGTCTGCGACATACAGCGCGCCGTCCGGTCCGATCGCGACATCGAGCGGTCTGCCGAGGCCGGTGACGAACGCCTGGGGTGGGCTCGCGACCCACGTCACTCCATCCCAGCTCACGTTGAGCCACGACACGCGGTGGCCGAACGAGGTCGTGCAGCCGCCGGATGGTGCGGTCTGGCCGAACTCGGCGACGAACAGATCGCCGGGACCGAACCCTGCGAAGCCGGAGCCGAAGACGAGCCCGTCCGGCGAGCTGTGCGGGTCGAAGAGGGCGATGGGATCGGTGACGTTGGCATCGCAACCTCCGAAGTCGCAGTCACCGGCACCGCACGGTGGCGGAACGCAGAACTCTCCGATGTCGGCGCAGTCGCCCACGCCGAAGCAAGTGGGAAAACCGTAGTCGTGACCCTGGCGGATCCAGTTGAGCTCGTCGGGTGATTCGAAGCACTGAGTCG
>DASRJO010000078.1:0-7481 GCA_035649435.1 Candidatus Krumholzibacteriia bacterium
GATGGAGTCACCCGGTTGCGCCCGCAGGTCGCCCTCGACCGCGAGCCGCTGTCGCAGCGCTGGCAGGCGCGTGTCCGATGTACCCGGCCGGAGCGTCGGCCCTTCGGGAAGACTGCGCCAGCCGCCGGCCGATTCGATGTCGCGGTAGGTGGCGAGAGCGCGCCGGAGAGCGGCGTACATCCAGTGTGACGGCCGCAGGTCGTCGAGCCCGGCGGCGAAAGAGCGCTTCTCGATCATTTCCTGCAGCACGAGCGCCGGAGGCTCGCTGATCGCTGCTTCGATGTTGAGGTCGAAGTTCCAGTCCGGGTCGATCGTGGCGACATCCACCTTGCCGAAACGCAAATGATAGGCGAGCCGGATGACGCCGTCGGTCGCCAGCATGTCCAGGTCTGCATCGATCTCGGGGCTACGAGGTTCGTCGGCCAGCTTTTCGAGCGCCGCGACGTGGTAGTCGCGCGGCTCGAGCCCGTCGCCCACGCTCGCGCGCAATGCATCGAGAAGCTCGCTGCGCAGTTGCGTCTCGACCCAAGCCAGTTGGTACCCGCGCCGTTCATAGAAGTCGGGGAGGACCACCATCGAGGCGAGAGTCTCGCCTGCGACCTGCACCGTGGCGCCGTTGCGCATCTGATCGATCCGGGACAGGAGGATCGGTGACGGACCCCCGTCAGGAGGCAGGGACGTGGATTCAGGGGAAGTGCGGCCGTCTTGAGCACGGGCCGGCGCAACGGCCAACGCCGCAAAGATCACCGCATGCGCGAGGCCGCGGATGGCATGAGAGAAGTCCATGCGCTGAATTGCGAAGCCTCCGCGTTGCATTGGGAACGTGCTTCCCAAGGGCCCGGGATTCTGACAGCCGAACTCGATGGATGCAACAGGCACTGTCGGCGCTCACGGCGGCACAAGGGGCGTGGGAGCTGGCCAGTCGAACTCCTGCCGGCGGGCGCGGTAGGTTTCAGCCAGCACGGGATTGTTTCGGGCGTTCCAGAACTTTTCGATCTTGCCCAGCAAGCGTGTGTTGTCGGGGTGCAGCGACAGCGCCTCGTCGTAGCTCCGCGCGGCACTGTCGAAATCGCCTTGCCGGGCCTGCCAATCGGCGCGCGCTTCGAAAGCCACGGAGTAGTTCGGCAGCCGCTGCACCATCTCCGCCAGCAAGCGGCCGATGGATGCCTCGTCCCCATTCTGGCGCGTGATCTCGAGCAGGCCCTTCCATGCGTTCAGCTCCTGCGCATCGAGGTCGATGGCGCGCCGGTAGTCGTGCGCCGCACGTGCATTGACCTTGCGCTGGCGCTCGATGTCGCCGGCGCGCGACAGTAGGAAAGCCCGCGTCCGCAACCCCAAGTTGCGCATCCCACGCCGCAAGTGTCCTTGGAAGGAGGCGTAGGCGTCGGGGGGATCGAGGCGCTCGAGCAGAGCGGTGTCGTAGTAGCGATCGAAGAGATCCCAGTGGAGGCGGAACACCGCCGCCTCCGAACCGCCGATGATCGTCGCGTGGTCGATGTAGAGATGATGCAAGGGCTGCATGAGCGCAGGCCGCGTCACCCAGTCCGGGAACCACGAGGTGAAGAGGATACCGAGCTCGGGGTGCAAGGATCTCAACGCGATGAGAGTGCGCAGCCGGCGCGGCGACCAGTATGGCGTCAGCTCGGGGGTGGCGAGCCCAATCGCGTCGACGATGTGTCGCTCGCCGAAGTAGGCGATGGCGCCGATGTCGTTCACCGTCACGCTCACGTCGCCCGGCACGTTCTCGCGCACCCAGCGTCCCAGGGTGACATCCATGACATGGATGTCGCGCACGTTGTTGGCGTATTGCGCCGGCAGCCCGCGCAGGAACTGCGCTTGCAACAAAAGGGCGCCGACAGCGAGGCCCAGGCCGACGAGGCGGCGCGGCCGAGACCCGAGCACTCCCAATAGAAGGACGGCGGCCGGTGCGAGCGCGGCCAAGAAGAGCCCCCGCCTCTCGGCGGTGAGTGTGCCGTCGAGGACGTCCGTGAGCCGGCCGCGACCCCAGAGGATGTCCACCACATTAGAGAGTGACTCACCCACGTGGGGCACACGCAGCTCCAGGCGCACCCAGGCCATGACAACCAACAGCAGCGCCGCGCCCGCCAGCAAACGCGTCTTTCGCGCGCGGAACGGCAGCGAGCTCCGCAAGAGCGCGAGCAAACCGCTCGCGGCGCAGATGTAGAAGAGTGGAAGCAGGACGCCGACGTAGCGTCCTTGGTGCACGGTGGGAAGCACATGTGGCGCCACCATCCCACGCAGTGCGGGCAGCGCGGCGAGCAGAATGACCGCACTGACCGCTGGCTGTGAACTCCGCGCCACCACCCAGGCTCCGATCGGCGCCACGAGCCACAAGGCCGCGTTGACGGAGCCCCAGAACGAAACGGTGTGCACGCTCCAGGCATACGGGTAGAGGCTCATGGAAAGCAGGACTTCAAGGACGTCGCCGCGCCGCAGGGCGCTCGCCAAGCCGGTGTCGCCGGCTTTGGCGGCGAAAGTCGTGGGAAACAGCGATCCCGACAGATGCACGTTGAGCAGGAAGTAAGGCAACAGCACCAGGCCGGCGATACAGGCGGCGAAAGCGAAATCCCGCCACGAGCTCGCAGGCGCGACCGCGCTTTGACGGTTCCTCCAACGGCGCTCGAGCAACAGCAGCGGCAAGAGCACGAGCGTCTCGGGCCGCGTCATGACGGCGAGCGCTGCGAGCACGGCCCAGATGAAACGGCGGCGCCCACTCGTCCAACCCTGGAAGGCGGCGAGCGTGCCCAGCACGAGTACCGCGGCCAGCGCCGTCTCCATCCCAGAGAGACTGTGCCACGCGAGCGTCTTCGATGTTGCAATGAGGAATGCAGAAGCCAGCGCGCAGCCGCGGTCGCCCGTCCATCGCTGGGCCAAGCGGAAGGCGAGAACGATGCAGGCGAGAAAACACAACACGCCGAGAATCTTCGGTACCCACAGGCTCGCACCAAAGAGGACGAACCCGACCGCCACGAGCGCCGTCCATAGCGGTCCCGACGAATTCTGCACCGGGACGCCGGGGTTGAACGACCATCCGTGACCGTCGGCGAGATTGCGCGCGATCTGACAATGGATCCAGGAATCGTCGAGCGGGAAACCCCACGTACCGATCCGCGCCAGCTCGGCGCGCCAAGAGAAAACACACACCACCAAGGCGATGGCACAAGCGGCTGCGAGACCGACGGGGACGAGCCATCGTTTCGGCGGCCGGTTGCCGGTGCTGCGGCCGGAGGGCTTCGACCTGGGAGGGGCGACTGCTCGTGAACGCGCGACCATGGTGTAGTAGAGCAATTCGCCATGCCCCTTGTCACGCACCAGGGGCGGTCGGTTGAGTCACTACCGGGTGGTCAGACCGGACGGCAATCCCACAGCGTCATTGTCTCCTACTCTTGCGGGCCAGGGTCAGAATGGCCGCGGCATCATCGGCGCCGAGCGTGCGAAAGCGATCTGCATCGAGCGTGTACTACCATGACGCACCGCTTTGCCCCCTTGACGTCTTAGTACTGCATGCTGTTGTTAGGCAGCTCGCGCGACAAGGTAGCACCTGCGGCTAGGATACTCGGCTCCGTCATAAGGCTCGCGATGAACCTGCTCGATGACCACGAGATTGGCCGACTGGAGAGCCTTGGCGACGTTCTCAGGAGTGTGACACCGAAAGTCCAGCGAGACCCGAGCACCGAATAGCTCGTCCCTATGGACGACCTGCTCGCCAATATGAAACGCGACAAGTGCCAAGCCACCAGGCACGAGGACCCGTCGCGCTTCCCGAAAGACTGGCGGGAGTTCGGTCACGTCGAAGTGCACGATGGAATAGAACAGTACCACTCCGGCGAGACTTGCGTCGCTCGCCTTGAGCTGCCTCATGTCTTCGACGCGAAAGTCGAGATCGGGATTCATGCTTTGGGCCACGGCGACCATCTTCGGTGAAAAGTCGACCCCAAAGATTGTAATGCCTTGTTGGCTCAGATACCGGGCAACATGCCCAGGCCCACAGCCGAGATCGGCGACAAGACCGCGGCCACGAGTCTCTTCTGCAAATCGATTCAGGAGATGCCGGTCGAGTGGCTTGCGCGCGAGCTCGTCTGATAGGTGTTCAGCATACGCCGCCGCCGCCGAGTCGTAGCTTTCGCGAATGTCCATCGACCCCTCCTGGCTGCCTAACGCTGATTGGCAGTGCCTCTGTCGGACATGGAGTCATCGGGCGGTGTCGTGCGTCTTCGACTGGAGCGATGCCGACCAGTTCAACCTGACGGCGATCTCGCGCATTTCGTTCGTTTCGCCCGCGGCCACCGTGACCAGGAACTTCTCGCCGGATGGGTGGATGTCGAGTTGGCGCAAGGCGGAGTCACCGCTCCTCATCGGCAAGTCGAACAGGCGCCGGGTCGAATCGACGAGCACCACGTCGCCCCGGATCACGAGGGTGGCCGCGGACACACCGCGTCCGGAGACGTAAAAGAGCTCGCGGCCATCGGGAGCCCAAAGCGGCAACACCCCGCCGTTCGGCGAGATTTGGACCCGGCCCCCGGCGCGCCCCATGGGTCGCACACAGATCTCGCGCACACCGGTTTCGTCGCTCGCGTAGGCGATCCAGCGTCCGTCCGGTGACAGGACGCCCTGCACTTGTGCGAGCGGCTCCTGCACGATCGGTCGAGCGGGTCCGCTCCCATCGGTCGGAACCATCATCACGTCGGATTCGACATTGCCATACTCGGTGAACAAGAGTGCGCTCCCATCCGCCACGACGTCGCTGATGGCCAAGGGCAAGTTGGACCGCGCCAGCACGCGCGCCGAGTCGTCGCCGGACAGGCTACGGATCACGATGACCTCGCCACCCGAGCCGTCGCTCTGGGACCAAGCGATGTGTTGGTTGTCCGGCATCCATTGTGCTGTGCCACTGCGGCCGCCGAACGAGACCTGGCTCACGCTTCCGCGCGCGAGGTCGACGACATACACGTCGCCGTTGCCGCCTCCGGGACCGATCTGTGCGAGCGCACGAGTTCCGTCCGGGGACACATCGAGCTGTGTGTAGTTGCGCGGCACTCCCGGTAGCAATGTCGTGGTCCCGAAGCGACCCACCCATGCGAGGCGAGATTCCATGCGCGCTTCGCGTCCCGGGACCATCGCCAAGGTGCCGTCGCGCGCGATGTCGAAGAAGGCGATCCCGCTGGTCTTGGCACCCAACACGCCATCCAGGACCGGAACCGCAGTGGCCCCGCCGCGCGGGTTCCGAGGATCGATCGGCATGGCATACAGCGATCCACTGCGAGCGAAGACGAGTTGTTTGCCCGGCGCATAGCGCGCGCAGGAACCTTGGGCGAGGACACGACGCTCGCCGGTCCGCAGCGAGACGGCTTCGATGCTCGCGTCGTCGTAGCCACCTGGACTGTTGACCACTCCCACCGTGAACACCACCCATTCGCCACCGGGAAGCCCGCACGGCCACCGATGCGTGCGCTCGCTGCGCGTCGAATCGACCCTGGTGATCGGCAATGGGCGACCGCCGTTGACACTGATCCTGAAGAGCGGCCCGGCGAACATGGGTGCGAACACGATCGAGCCGTCCTCGAGCCATGCACCGCCACGGTCCGTCCCAGCCTCGGCAAGCTCGACCGGAGTCCCGCCACGCACCGAGGCCTTGAGCAGATGGCGGCCTGCGAAGAAGCCGACCCACTCGCCATCGGGGGAGAAGAATGGATTGCGCGCCTCGTTCGTGCCCGGCATCTCGACGATTTCGGGGCGATCGAGCCGGCGGAGGGACAACCGCGGCGCGCCGTCTCCTAGCGAAGCATAGACGAGCGAACCCCCATCGGGTGCGATGGCGAGCACGTTGTTCTCGAGACCGGCCTCGAGCATTTCGCCGCGCGGCAGGATCACGCTCAATGCGACGGGCTGGGGTATGGGCGCGCGCGAAGCGAACCGGGTCGCGATGACGGCGAGAAACGCCGTGAAAGCGGCCAAGCCAATCTGGAACGCGAGCGACGACTTGCGCGGCGGCTTGGCTTTGACGTCTTCTGTGTCGGCGGCGGGCGTTCCCTTCGACATCTCTTCGAGCGCAATGCGTGCATCGCCGATGTCGCGCAAGCGCTCGCGCGCGTCCTTGCGTAGGCAACGCTGCAGCAGCTCGCGCAAGCGAAGCGTGGTCGCTGCCGGCAGCGCCGACCAATCGGGCTCACGCTCGAGGATGCGTGCGATCAGGTCCGAGACCGTCTCACCTGCGAATGCCTGTCGGCCCGTGAGGCATTCGTAGAGCACGCAACCGAACGACCAGATGTCGGTGCGCCGATCGACGTGCCGGCCGCGCGCCTGCTCCGGGCTCATGTACGCCGCGGTTCCGAGAATGACGCCGACCCGTGTGGGCGCGAAGCTCATCGTGGGGGATGCAGCCAGATTCGTAGCCGAGCTTGCGCGGTCGGCCGCACCCGACTTGGCGAGTCCGAAGTCGAGCACCTTCACCCCGCCCATCGGCGTCAGCATCGCGTTCCCAGGTTTGAGATCCCGATGCACGACGCCGTTTTCGTGTGCTGCCTCCACACCCGCGGCGATCTGCTTGGCGACATCGATGGCTTCGTCGATCGGCAGCGCGCCGCGCACGAGGCGTGCGCCCAAGGTTTCGCCCTCGACGAACTCGAGCACCAGGTAGCGCGCGCCCGCCACTTCCTCGAGCCCGTAAATGCTCGCGATGTTCGGGTGCGACAAGGTCGCCAGCAGCTTGGCCTCGCGCTCGAAACGCGCCAGGCGCTCGGGATCCTGGGAGAATTCGGCGGGCAGTGCCTTGATGGCGACATCGCGCCCGAGCCGCGTATCCCGTGCGCGATACACCTCGCCCATCCCGCCCGCGCCGAGCGGGGCGAGGATCTCGTAGGCGCCGAGCCGGATGCCGGGAGCGAGTGTCATCGAAGGGTCAGATTAGAGCATGCGGGCGGTGCAGGCGAGCCCTGCTGTTCGAGACCACATTCCACTCAACCTCGAGGACTTCGGTTCGATCCTTGCGGCCCATGAGTGCTGGACTTCGAGCTTCGGCTCAGAGGTTGGCTGAAATGATCGACAGTCGCTTGGCAGAATCCCGCTTGTGACCTTGTCGGCGACAAGGTTGGTTCATGCAGGTGACGGTGGCTGGCTGAGTGCGTCCGTCGCTCGGTTCTTCCTCGAGCGGTCTTGCATGCTGGTTTTGGAGGAGTGCAACCGCGCGGGACGCACGCGCAGAGCTGGCAGTCAACCATAGCAGCGGCAAACATAGTGACGGCAAAGGATTGAGTGGCTCGGAACGTTTGGGCATCGAAGGTGCTAAAATCGAATGTGGCAAGTGCGAGGGAAACCGGTAGATCTGTGCCTTCATGGGGAGGCGCGACTGGGGCAGCGTGGGATCCCTCCCCAGCTTGTTATTGAGGCCATTGAGGCGCCTGATTTCCATACGCGCATGTGGTTCTACACTCCGGAACCGAAAGAGCGCCACGTGGTGGAAA
>DASRJO010000079.1:0-18707 GCA_035649435.1 Candidatus Krumholzibacteriia bacterium
CCTGCCATGGACCGAATATAACTACGATGTAGTTACATGTCAAGCCTGCGTCGGTCCGGCTCCAACGCGCTGCGCGGTGTACTGGCGAAGGCTTCTTCTGAACGCCTCGCCCTCACTTGCAATCTCTGCCGACCGAACCCGTTGCAATGACAACGAAGATTTGCTCGGCCCATGGTATGGAATTCGCCTCTCCCGACTCGACCACGGCGCGACGGGGAGGGTCGAACATTCCTAGGGCGAAGCGTCGGAACGACGGCAGGGCCTCCAGGAGTCTCACTGTTGCCACGGCCGCTGACCAATGGCTGGAGACCCGAATTGCGACTGGTCGCAACGATCACAACCGGCGTAAAGCTCGTGCACGGGCCGAGAAGTACCTCAAGCCGTTCATGGGGCTCATGCGGATTCGCGAGGTGACAATCAATCAACTGCGGGCCTATCGGCTTTGGCTGGAGGGCTTAGCGGGAGTGAACGGGAAGGAGAGACTGGCCACCAGGACCGTGGCCTGGGTGCTCGGGGATGCGAAGAATTTTTTCTACTGGGCTGTCGAGTCGGGATTGATCGACAAGGCACCGGTCCCACGCCGATTGCTGCCGCGGCTGCAAGAGCGTCCACCGGACCATCTGACCGATGCAGAGGTGGCGAGGATCCTCGCGATTCGGGAACCGCATGCATTTGTCGTACGGCTTGGGTTGGCGACGGGGATGCGGTGGTCCGAGCTCTGTCGCGCCCGGGCCAGCGATCTCCAGGACGGCATGCTGGTCGTGCACCAGACAAAGTCTGGTAAGCTGCGGCGCATCCCGCTCGAGCATGCGCCGGCCGTCATGGCCGAGATCGAGGGTCATGTCGGCAGGCTCTGCCCATATGGCGAAGAAAACTCCGGCAGCTTCTCGTGCGTCGTACGACGCCACAGCGGCATCCATGGCTTTCACTTCCACCAGCTCCGGCACACCTTCGCCGTCAACTGGCTTCGCCGGGGCGGGACGCTCGTGGTGCTCCAGCAAATACTCGGACATGCGACGGTGACCATGACGCAAAGGTATGCCAGGTTGACCGACGAGCACGTGCGCGAGGAAGCGAGACGATTGCAACGGTTTGAGCAAAGCGCAAGGATTCACGCGCCTACAAGTTCTGTGGATTCAAGGACGGGGCCTGCTCTTGACAGGCGTTACCGCAAGAGGTAACGAGGCAGTTGGCAGCATGCATCTACGCAAGGCCAGCTCGCAGGATACGCTCGGGCGGCCCGTCGCGTAATCGCCGTCGACCCGGACGAGGCTGCACTCGAGCGGTTCGTGACGCGCACGAAAGAATGCGGATTCGCCGGTGAGCTCACGCTCGTGCCCGAGGACCTGCTCGCCGTCCGGCCGCAGGGCGACGTCTTGTTGTTCGAGTTCTGCCAGCACGAGATGTCGGATCCCGCCGGAGCGCTCGACCACGCGGCCGGGCTCGCCCCTGACGTTCTCGTGATCGACCACGCCCCGGACTCCCCCTGGGTGTGGTACGCGGCGGAGGAACGCGGTGTCGAGGCTGGCTGGACGGCCGTCTCGCGATCGAATGTCCGCCGCCAGCTCGACGTCAAGGCATTCCAGGGTTTTCACGATTACACGGAGCTCGAAACCAAGCTGGCCCGTCAGGGGCCGACGAGCCGGGAACGTATCGGATCCTTCCGTGGCCAGCACGCGATCTCAATCCCCATGCCTTATCGGCTGGCGCTGCTCTAGTCAGCGTTGCCTGAGTGCAGTGACTGTGAGGGTGTCACTCGAAAGGGTTGTGCACGGCCAGCCACGGGAAACGGGCAAAATCGCGATCTCCCGTAATCAACTCGCTCACTCCATGTTCGATGCACAGCGCGGCGATGTGAGCATCATGGATTAGATTGCCAGTGACACCCGATTCCTCCACGATCCGCGACATGATTTCGGCATGACCGGGGGTCTCGTGAAGCATCACGACGGAGGGGGCGGAGAGAATCCGCTGCAAATCACGCATGGCGAGCCGCAATGGGACAGGTGGGTGAAATACACGGGGATGCGTGACGACACGCAGGAACTCGTAGACGCATGGCCATGGAATCGCCCACGGCAGCGTGCCCTGTGCGAGCTCCGCTAACAGCTCGCAAGCAGTCGCGTGATGCGTGCTTGCTCGAATCTCGCAATAGACGAGGATGTTGGTGTCGACGGCCCGCATGAAACTAGCGGCCGTTCATGAGGTCATGAAGTTTGTCTCGATCCAGGATGTCGACGCCGGGTTGGGTTTCGGCATCCCAGCCCTCCAGCTCGAGTTTGAAGGGCGACCGCCGCTTGCCGGCGGCCAGAGCCTGGCGCAGGAGCTCGTTGACCACGGTTGCCATCGGTTTCCCCTGGTTCGCCGCCAGGGTTTTGAGGCGCCGGAATAGATCGTCTTCGATCGTCAAGGTGGTGCGCTTCATACATAAAAATGTATGCTCTAGGCATCAAGATGTCAAGAGATCCCAACGAGGTTCCAGGGCCACTCTTTTGCCCCAAAACGGAGAGCGCTCCATTTTAGTTGAACTAAACGGGAGTAACTCCTGGGTGCGATACTCCGCCGGAGGCCACCGCAACTCACGGCGCCACGCCCGAACGGCAGTCGTTTTCGCCCATGAATGAACACCGAGCAGGCGTCGATGGCAGAGTCCGCAAAGGGACGGGCCTGGCCTGTCATGGATTCCTGAATAAGCTCACTGCGTCGATGGTGCGCGGGGATTCTTTCGGTCGTGTGTGCGAACCCGCCATTCACGGATCGCTTTGGTGTGCTTGGGATAGTGACTGTAGGTATCGAGCCGCAAGCGGCGGCGGAAGCGTGTGTCTCGCATGAGCAGCTCTTCGGGAATCTCGTGGATGTAGCAGATGAGGCGGGCGTGAACTTCATGGAGCTCGCGCAGGACTTCGGCGAGCGCAAGGCGTCGCTTTTGCTCAGTCATCAGGGCATTGAAGGCGTCGATGCCGCCGTACTCGGTCGAGTAGCGCGGGGGTCTGTTGCCCTTATGGATATGCGGCAGGTGTTTCAGCGCTTCCTGCTCCCAGGTCGTCACGTGCGCGAGGATGTCTCGCACCGACCATTTCCCCGTGACGCCAGGCTGCATCATCTGTGAAGCGGACAAGC
This sequence comes from Candidatus Krumholzibacteriia bacterium, assembly GCA_035649435.1. Taxonomy (GTDB): domain Bacteria; phylum Krumholzibacteriota; class Krumholzibacteriia; genus DASRJW01. Next base: position 3,121 of record DASRJO010000079.1, read on the forward strand.
CGGCGTACGACTCCTCGAGCTCCGTCCAGGCCTTGCCGAGTCGCTGCAGAAGTTGCTGCCGATCCAAGGATGCCTCACTTCGCGTCGTGGAAGATGATGCCCAAGGTTCGCCGGTGCCCTGACCGCAGACGGCTCACACCGTGCCGCATGTTGACGCGATAGAAGCCGCGCTTCCCCTGCACGGGCCGATGATTCACGGCGAAGATCACCGCATCGCCTTGGCCAAGCGGCACGACTTCGGCTCGCGATTGCATCCGTGGCCGTTGCTCGGTGAGCACGAGCTCGCCGCCGGTGAAATCCTCTCCCGGCTTCGAGAGCAGGAAGGCCACCTGGAAGGGAAATACATGCTCGCCATAGAGATCCTGGTGCAGAGCGTTGAAATCGTCCTTGCCATACGACAGCATCAGCGGCGTCGGTCGCTTCTGCCCGTTCTTGTGGCAGCGCGCGAGGAATTGTTCGTGCTCGGCCGGGTATCGCACCGCGATCCCCATCGCTTCGTTCCAGCGATTGGCGATCGGCACCAGACGGGGATAGATCGCGCTTCGGAGGTCGGCCACGATCTCGGGCAGCGGATACGAGAAGTACTTGTATTCGCCACGGCCGAAACCATGGCGAGCCATCACGATCTGGCTGCGAAAGCGATTGTCGTCCTCATAGAGAGCGGCGATGGAGGCGCATTCCTCGGCCGACAACGCTCTTTCGCGGATCACCCAGCCGTGCTCATCGAGCCCCGTATTGACTGGCGCCCAGTCGATCGCATGCATGCGGGATGCGATGCTCTCGCCGATGGCGGTGACGCCTTGTCCAGAAGTCATGCGCGTCTCCCGTGGCTACGAGTTCGCCGAGCCTGAAACCACGCCCTCGAGGAGTCAAGCGGCCGCGAACCCAAATCTACAGACCACGGTAGGCGATTCTCGCCGTTTTCGGACAGCCAAGTACGCGCTCAGGCAGGCCCGAGGTGGCGCGGGCGGCGAACAGTCGCGACTTAGGTGCGGTTCAGCCGCGGCGCAAGGGGATGGCCATGGTCACCACGGTGCCTTGGCCGACGACGCTGCGGCAGAGGATGTCGCCGCCATGCGCATCGACGATGGCCTTCGCCATGGTGAGGCCCAGGCCGGAGCCGCGCACACCGCGGGTCGGCGAGTTCTGCGCCTGCGTGAAGGGTTGGAAGACGGCCTCGAGGTCGGCCGCGGGGATGCCGATGCCTGCATCCTCCACTTCGATCATCAACAAGGAGTCGGGCTCCTGCGGGTCGATCGCGACGGTGTTTCTGCCGGTTTCCTGCGGGTCGATCGCGACCGTGTTTCTGTCGGTTTCCTGCGGGTCGACGACACGAGCGCCACGTTGGACGTCGCCTGGGCGGCTCTCCGCGAGGACGAGGCAATCGGCACGGCGCGCGACGGAGAGGCGCACACGAACCCGCTGTTTCTCCGAGCCGAACTTCACGGCGTTGTCCACGATGCACTCGAGCGCCATGCGCAGCCGCTTGCAGTCGATCTCGAGCATGCACGGCGGCAATGTCGACTGCAGCTCGATGCCCCGGACCGCGATCAACGGCCGCACCTGCTCTTCGACCCAGAGGTGCGAGTCGATGCGGTGCCAATCGAGCTCCAGGCTGCCCGAGTTGATCTCGTTGAATAGCAGGATCGAATCGACGAGATGTCCGAGTCGCGAAAGCGCCGAGCGCTGCATTTCGGCGATTTCGGGCTCGACCCCGCCGATCTCCGCGACGCTCGTGAGCACCGTGAGCGGGGTGCGAAATTCGTGTGACACATGGCTCATGAACTCGCGCTTCATCTCGTTGAGGCGCAGCAGCTCGTCGTTGCTTTTCTCCATCAGCTGATAGGCGAGCGAGTTCTTCACCGCCATCGCCATGACCACTGCGAAGGCTTCGAGGATCTGGCGATCCTCGGGGGTGAGCGGTCCGGGGACGATCTTGTCACCCAGGGCGATGATCCCGAGCGTCGATTGATTGTCGTGGAGCGACACCAAATTGCGGAAGCCGCAGGCACCGAGGCGCTGCAGCGCCGGGTGGTCTGGCAGGTCCTCGATGTCGATCAACCGATGCGGTTCACGCCCGCCCACGGGTTCGAGGACTTGCAGCGGCAGCACCAGGCTGGAAAGATCGGCGGAGCGCAGGCCCGCGAGCGCGAGGACGCGATAGCCTTCGTCACCGCTCGGTGTGAAGAAAGCAGCGCGCTTGATCAGCAATTGCCCGGTCAAAGTGAGCAGTCCGACGTTGGCAACCTGTTGCACACGCAGGGTGCTCCCCAGCGTGCGGAAAAGGCCGAACAGCGCGTCTGCCAGGCGTTTCTGCGCCTGGTACTCGCGGTGCGTACGCCCTTCGACGTGACGTCGTTCCGTGTGTGGCATCGCTGTACTCCGTCCTGACTACTAAAAGAATGCAAAGATCCTTCCAGCCTACTTGCTGCCGCTCGTAGCGTTTTCGACCATCACGCTTCGCTCGTCCCGTTGGCCTGCCGGCCGATTCCTGCCCCAACCTCGGGATCCTGCGGCATCCCGGAACGTGCCCGTTGGGGAACGTGGATTGCTCGCCTGCCTCCGAAGCGCCCGATCGGGTGCGATCAGACCAGAGCCCTTGTTGGAAATGCGCCGTTCCGCATCGACGCACCCAACACACGAGCGAGAATGGAAGGCGATGCTCCGACTCCCACTCCCCGCCTGGACGGTCGTCTTCCTCGCCGTCTTCCCGGCAGTCCTCCACGCGACCGCGTATCGCATGGCGATGGGTCGCTACCCTGGCGATGGCGCTCCGACCCATTCGATCACGGGCCTCGGTTTCCAGCCCGACGTCGTCATCGTCAAGGGGGACCTCGGGACAGCGGCCTTCACCCGGTCTTCGAGCATGGCGAGCGGCATGTCCAAGCCGCTCGGCGCAGCGGGCGCGGTGATCGCCGATCGCATTGCGTCGTTGGACGTCGACGGATTCACAGTTGCGTCCGATCCTTCGGTGAACGCCGTCACCAACGAGTACTTCTGGATCGCCTTCAAAGCCTCGTCGGATCTGATGGCCGTCGGCGCTTACATCGGCACCGGCATCCTCGACACTCAGGTACCGGTCGGGTTCCAGCCTGCCTACGTGATCGTGATGAGCGAGGGCAACCAACAGGCCTTGCAGCGCTTCGCCTCCCAGAGCGACGGCCAGTGCGTGTCCTTCGCGGCGGACGGAGAAATCGACAACCGCATCGTCAGCTTCAACGGCACTGGATTCCGCGTCGGCACCGATGCGAGCGTCAATGGCTTCGGCGCCCTGTATCACTACATCGCGTGGAAGGGCGCTGCCGAGATCCTGGTGGAAGACGCCTACAACGGCGACTCGAGCCCGAACCGCAGCTACGCGCTCGGATTCCAGCCGCGCACTCTTCTGATCGCACAACGGAACAGCGGTTCCGCCGCGGTTTTCAGCACCGACGCGTTCGACAGTGGAGTTTCATCGTACCTCTCAGCGCCGGGTGCAACGCTCACGAACGCGATTCTCCGCTTCGTGCCCAATGGCTTCCAGCTTGGCACCCATGCGAGCGTGAACAGTACGTCGGAGGAGTACTTCTACGCCGCCTTCAATACGGCGGCCGACATCGCGCTGCACAAATCCGTCGACGACCAGACGCCGGCCGAGGGCGACACGCTCACCTACACGTTGGCGCTCCACAACCTCGGGCCCGATGCGGTGAGCGGCATCGACGTCAACGACCTGTTGCCGCTTGGTGTGACGTATCTCGCTCATGCTCCCAGCCAGGGCACGTACTCGAGCGTGACTGGTCTCTGGGTCGCGGGTGGGCTCGCCGTCGGCGACAGCGCCAGCATGCAACTGCAAGCCACCGTCGATCCCGCTCCGCTCGGCACCATCACGAACACGGCCTCCATCTTGGATCTCGATGGCAGCGGCGATCCAAATCCGTCGAACAATGCGAGCACCGCGCCGGTCACCTTCCTCTCCGGTGACCTGGAGGTGCTGAAGACCGTCGACGACCCGACACCCTTCGCGAACGGCATCGTCCAGTACACGATCGAGCTCACCAATTATGGGTCCTTCACCACGACAGGGATCGCCGTGTTCGATGCCTTGCCCGCAGGTGTGACCTACATGGTGCACGGCTCGAGCCACGGGAGCTATTCGAGCTCGACCGGGGTGTGGGCAGTGGGCACATTGGACGCCGCGGCCACGGCCACCTTGCTGATCACGGCGCGCGTCGATGCGGGCACACAGAGCCAGCGAATCACCAACACCGCGTACGTCAGCGACGCGTTCGTCATCGACGCCTTGGCGCAAAACGACACCAGCAGCGCCGCGATCAATGTCCGAGCCGTCCTTCCCGTTGGCAACAGCGACCTACGCCTGTCGATGACGGTAGACGATCCGAACCCCAGCGAAGGCGACACGTTGACCTACAACGTGACGCTCACGAACAACGGCCCGGACCTCGCCACCTCGGTTCAGGTGCGCAACGTACACGTGCCAGCGCTCGCCTCGGTCTCGCACACGAGCAATCGCGGCAGCTTCGATCCGGCCGGCGGTACGTGGACGGTGGGATCGCTGGCGAACGCGGCCACGGCGAGCTTGGCGCTCACGGTCCGATTGACGCCGGGAAGCGGGGCCAAGGTCCTCACCAACGCAGTCTCGGTGTTCGGCGCCGATCAATCCGATCCCGTGGGCTCCAACAACAGCGCACAAATCGACATCCGCACCGTCGAGATCGAGACGATTCCGGTCGGGCCGCTCGAAGTCCTTCCCGGCACGAGCGATGTCCCGCTGCTCTTGCTCCATCTCGAAAACCACCGCGCGCAGCCCGTGACACTCGACGGCATGAACATCGACGTCGCGGCAGGTCTCGAGCAGCTGCAGCTGTGGCTCGACGACGGCGACCTCGTTCTGGAGACGGGAAGCGACTCGCTTCTCGCAGCGGGCGATCCAACGGCGGGAATCTGGTCCGTGGCGGGATTGGCGCACACGATCGTCGCAGCGGCCGAGCGAACCCTCATGTTGAGCGGGCGTGTGTCTTTGGTCGCTGCCCGCCATGGTCAAACCCTCGATGTCTCGATCGCGACGCCGGCCGATCTCGTCTGGGCATCCGCGACCACAGCCGTCACCCATCGCGGTTTTCCGATCGCGAATCCCGGATCGGTGAGCGCGGTCGATCTCGCGCTGGCGCAAATCAGCTTCACGCCAATCGCCGGCGATACGATATTCCCCGCGGCTCAAGGCGTGCCCCTGCTGCGACTCCGCGTTCCGGACAATGGCGGCACGAGCGACACGCTCGAGCGCATCGACATGCAACAGATCGGCACGGCGGTTTCTGGGCTCGACCTCGAGAGTCTGCATTTACAGGTCGGCGCAGGCATCGCTCTTCCCGACAGCGTGGATCCGCTAAGAGTTCGAGCTGGGGCAGTGGGCGGCGCGGACCCCGGCATCGCGGGCTCGGGACCCGGCGATTGGGTGGAAGTCGAAGTCGCGCGCTTCTACCACACTGGTGGTGAACGCTGGTCGGCGAGTGGCTTCCAGCTCGTGATCCCGCTGGGTGGTCTCGAAGTCCGCATCGTCGCCGATGTCTCCGGTCGTGCGCGCGATGGCCGCACCTTGCGCGCGGCGTTGCCGATCAGCGGCCTGCAGCTCACATCGGGACGCCGGGGCCCCGAGGACTCCGGCTGGAGCAATCCATCCGAGCTTCTCGTCCGCGCCGAGCGCACGCTGATCGTGACCCAGGTTCCCGTCACGACGCCGAGCGCTCCCAGCTTGCGCGGTGCGCGCGATCTGCCTGTCCTGGGTTTCCAACTCCTCGCCCACAGTCCGGACACGGACACGCTCACGTCGCTGCGTTTGCTGCACACATCAGTGGGACCTTCGGGTCCGGCCGCGAAGGCGCACCTGCAAGTGGCGTCGACCTCGCTCTGGCTCGACGCCGACGCGAATGGCGACATCGGCCCCGGAGACGTGGCGATCGCTTCGACCGCGCCGGATTCGGCAGGGACCTTGGCATTCCCGCTTCCATCGGGAACGCCGGTTCTTCTCGAGAGCAACACGCCGATCGGCTTCGTGGTGACAATGACGCCCGATTCGCTTCTCGTGCGCGACGCCGAATCGCTGCGTGTGGCATTGCAGCAAGCCGGCGACGTCGCGACAGCTGGCGGCCTGCAGGTCCTGCTCGCCGCCGGTTTCGAAACCCTCGAACCACCTGTGATCGATGGACAGTCGGCGCGTGGCTATGGGCTTCGCCCTGTCGCGGGCGGCGCGCTCTTCGCGGGTTCGAAGACCGCCGTCGTCCTCGACATCACGCTGCCGTCCAATGGCGTGGATGACGACACACTCGAAAAACTCCGGCTCGAAAATTCCGGCACCGCGACGTCGGCCGATGTCGCAGCGGTCGAGCTGTGGCTCGACGGCAATGACGATGGCCTCGCGAACGGTCAGGACGTGCGCGTCGGCAGCTTGCGGCCGTTGGCGGGGCGCGTTTGGGAAGCGAGCGGGCTCAGTGTGCCGCTCGTTGCCAAGGGAACGCGATGCCTTGTCACGGTCGAGGTCGCAACGTCGCCCGAGAGTGGCGCCACCTGGAGCACCAAGGTGCCGCGCTCCGGCATCAGCGTCGCGAGCGGCAACGATGGCCCGATCGATGGCGAGCTCCAAAGCGCCGGCACATTCGTCTTCTCAGTCGCGGATCGTGTCACTTGGGTGGCGGGAATCGCCGACAACCACGTCGTGTCCCCACTTGCAAGCCGCAACCTGGCGATGGTGCTCGAAATCTTCAACGGCTATGCCTCGTCCCGGACGCTCGACTCCGTGGCCTTGCAGATGACGGGCACAGCCGCGGAGACGGAATTCAGTACCTGGGAGCTGTTCGCGGACGAGAATCAGAACGGCCTCCTCGACGTCGATGAGAAGTTGCTCGCTTCCGCCAAACCGAGCGCCGGCAGCGTCGATTTCACCGACTTCGCCCACGTCTTGCCGTCGTTGCAGCAAGAACGCTTGCTCGTCGCTTACATGTTGGAACCTCTCGCGGCGCGGGATGCCTCGGTGATCGACATCCGTCTGGCAAGCGGCGACGATCTCGGCTACGTCGAGACCGGCACCATCTCCGCGGGTGCCTTCCCGCTCGATTCCCCCGGGCGCGACACGGTGGATGGCTTCGTCGCAGCTCAAGTGACGAACAATCTGGTGCTGTCCCGCACGCTCGGCAGCGGTGAAACCGACGTGTTGGTGTTCGATCTCGTCTTGCCCTCGAACGGTTGGGAAGACGACACCTTGCTTTCTTTGCGTCTCGAGGCAGCCGACACGACGTCGGCCGCCGTCTTCGGTCAGGACTTTGGGCCGGTACGTCTGTGGCGCGAGACGGATCCACCGGCCGCGGCTGCGAATTTCGATCCGGCCACCGATGCCCTCCTGGGCAACGCAGCTCTAGATGGATCGCAGCTGGCCTTCGAGCCGCTCGCGAGCGCGATTCCCGCCGGCGGCCAGCGCTTCTATGTCAGCTTCGACACGGCGGCGGACCCGACCGCGGGCCGGCGCGTGCAACTGCGGGTGCCGCGTCTTGGAATCGAAATGGCATCGGCGAACGATGGTCCGCTCGATGTCGAGATCCAGAGCACTGCGCTGCATGAGTTCTCCGCCGAGGATCTCCTCGCAAACCTCTGGACCTCGCAAACGCTCGCGAGCCGCGGCCAAGAGCTCGATCTCACCGTTCAAGTGCGGAACCAAGGCACGATGACATTGTCGAGCATCGTTCCTACCTCATTGGTCGTGGATCCACCTCTCGCGGCGAGCTTCACGAGCGGGCCGCTGCCGCTGACGCTCTCGCTTGCACCGGGCGCCGAAGGAATGTTCACCTATCGCTTCGTCACGCAGGCCGCGGGCACGTTGCACTTCACGGTGCAGGTGGCGGATTCCGCTTCGCGCAGCGACCCACGAACGAGCGCACCGCTGGTCGTCGTCGAGCCGCCGAGCGCGCTCGCGGTCGCGCCGCTCTCGACGTTGCCGCCAACGGTGAACCGTGGCCAAGTCGTGCCGGTTTGCACCTTCGACCTCGCGCATCCGGACGTGGCCGGTACGGCAGCGGACATCCGCATCACGAGCTTGCGTCTCCTGGTCGAAGACACCTCCGGCAACGCGCTCGATCCTTCCACGGTGTTCGACCGTCTCACGCTCTCGGCCGGCGGCGTGACCCATGCGTCCATCGATTCGGTGCCCACCACGAATGGCCTCCAATTCGATCTCGACCCGGCGGTCGTGCTGCAAGCCGGTGATGAGCTGGGTCTGGCAGTCACGGCGGCGATCGCGGCGCAGGCTACGGCGCGCGACATTCGCTTGCGCCTCGGTGGCGTCAGTGAAATCGTCGCCATCGATGCCAACAGCGCTCAGCCCGTGGCGGTCGACGTCGTGCTGCCTTGGACGACGCAGTCGGCGACGATCCACACGCTGGCCACTCGAATGACATTGGACCTGGAGCGCACGCTGCCCTTGACGGTCAATCGCGGGCAGCTCGGCGTTCCAGCCGGCCGGTTGGCTTTCTCGCTCCCGGGGAGCATCGACGAAAGCGAAGCGCGCATCGTCGCTCTCACCATCGATTTCGGCGACGTGACGGCTACACCCATCGATCCCGCCGCGCTCGCGAGCCGCATCACCGTTCGCAACGGCGGCACTACCTTACTGGAATCGACGAACCTCGCGGCGAGCGCCGGACGCCTGCAGCTCAATCTCGCCATCCCACAGCTCGTCGCTTCCGGCGCGCCGCAGGTGCTGGATCTTTTCCTCGATCTCCGACCAGACACGAACGAGAGTGCGTTCACATTGAGCCTCGTCGATTCGAGCGCCGTCTTCGTGCGCGACGCGACGAGCGGCGACGCGGTGGTCGTCGCGCCGAATGCGCCAGGATTTCCCTGGGTACAAGGACCCGCCGCCGTCCAGGAAGCCGCAGGACCGCTGCAGCTGTTGGCGACCTCGCGCACGCCCGCCTCGACTTTCCCCAGTGCGAGGGACTTGCAGGTAGCGGACATTTCACTTTCCCGCCTACAGGATGCGGTGGGAAATGCGGATGTCGAGATCAGCAGCCTCACGTTCCGGACATTGGACGATGCCGGCAACGAGATCCCAGCCGTCGATGCGATTTCAGCCGCACGCATCGTTGCCGGTGGCTCGCCTCTCCCCACTTCGGGAGCTCCAGCGGCAAGCGCTTCTGTGACGCTCGTCTTCGACAGCCCGCGCCGACTTTCTCCCGGCAACGTCTTGGATCTCCAGCTCTTCGTCAACCTGAGCGCCGCCGTGGCCTCGCCATGGTTGCGCTTTTCCTTCGAGCCGCAGTCATTGACCGTCCGCGACGCCAACGACACGACACAAGTCGTGTCGACGATCGGATCGCTGCCGTTCGCGACCGATCTCATGCGCATCGTGGCGCCGCCTTCGGGTGTGGCGGCTGGACCCATCGCCGAACCGCCGGTGAACGTCGGCCGTGGCACCACCGCCGAGGTGTTGTCGCTCCGCCTCGCCCACCCCGGAGCGCCGAACGAGTCGGTCATCCAGCCAACTGTGATCGTCATCCTCATGCGCGATGCGAACGGAAGCCCGCTGCCCGTGGATGCAGTGGCGAGCGCCGGCAGAATCCGCGCGGGATCGAATGTCTACGACGCGATTCTCTCGACCGACAGTCTCCTGGTGAATCTCGCCGGGTCTCCCGTTCTCGCCCCCGGACAGATGCAAGACCTCGTCTTGGATCTCGACATCGGCGCGAGCCCTCGTGTCAGTGATTTTCGTCTGGGTCTCGACGCTGCCGGTGTGGGCGCCGAAGCGGGCGGAACGCTCCTGCAAGCTCGCCCCTTGGAAGGCGTCGACTTCCCCTGGTTGTCGCCGACGGTGCATCTCGCTGCAAACGAGCTGAGCGGGAGCTTGAGCAGCTACCCGAATCCGTTCACGCCGGCGATGCACGATCGCTGTCGCATCACATTCTTCCTCGCCGCCGAATCGCAGGTGGATGCCGAGATCTACACGCTCACCGGAGAACGAGTGATTCGACTCTTGGAGAACACCGTCTTGGCCGCGGGTCTGCACGACGACCTGGACTGGGACGGCCGGAACGGCAACGGCGACCCGGTGCGAAGCGGCACCTATTTGTTGCGGCTCGATGTGAGCGGGCCTGGTGGCGGACAGCTCCTGCGCAAACTGGCGGTGAAGCGATGAGAAACCTTGCAGCGCTCGTGCTCGTCGGGATCCTCGGCGCTGCTGCGGCGCATGCCGCCGATGATGGCGGGACGCAAAGCCCCTTCCTCCTCGGTGCCGGAGCGCGCGAGCAAGCCATGGGGCGCACGGGCGCCGCGACCGCGGTGCACGCCGAAGCGTTGTACTGGAATCCAGCACGCTTGGCGTACACGGAGCGACCGGATCTCACGCTCTTCCGCACCGAGCTGTTCGTGGATGGCAGCACCTACCACACCAGCTTCGCCAGCTACCCGACGCTCGATCTCGGCACCTTGGCCATCGGTTACCAGCGCCTCGACGTGTCGGACATCGAACGCGTCGACGAGCGCAATCGCGTTCTCGGCAGCTTCGACAACGCCGAGTCCAGCTTGCTCGTCGGTTACGGTCGCAACGTCGGACCGCTGGTCGCGCTCGGCGCATCGCTGCGCGTGGTCCAACAAGCGGTGGACGACGCGAGCGACGCGAGCGTCGGACTCGACCTCGGGATCGCATTGCAGCGCGAGTTCGGCTCCCCGGCCTTGCATCGACTGAGCCTCGGGGCGACCTTGCAGAATGCGGTGGAACCACGCCTGCGTCTCGCCGAAGACGACGTCCACGATCCGCGCAGCCTCAAGCTCGGTCTCGGCTACGGCGGCGCAAAGGGTCCCATCGCCTGGGTGCTCGCCACCGACCTCGATCTTCCGAGCGCGGCCGATCTGCGCCCCGGAGTGGGGCTCGAGGTTTCCTATCACGGCATGCTGTCGTTGCGCGGCGGTCTCGACGACAACCGGCCGACATTCGGGCTTGGCGTGAGTTACCGAAACATCCGCTTCGACTACGCGCTGCGCAACGACGAGACCTTGCCGCGCAACGATCGCTTCAGCATCGGCGTGCAATTCGGGTCGAGCCTCGGAGAGCGCCGTGAGCAGCGCCGGCAGGTCGAGCAGCAGCGCGTCACGGCCGAGCTGGAGCAGCTCCTCGCCGCGCGCGAGCACGAGACCATCGAAGCCACGAGGTCACAGGCCGAAGCCGCTTTCACGGCGAAGAAGTACGACGACGCATTGCGCCTGTACCGGCGCTTGCTAGCGCTCGACCCGGAGGATGCGCCAGCGCGCGCGCGCGAGGAGGCGGCGCAACGACAGATCCTGAAGTCCGAGGCGGCGGCTGCTCTCGCTTCGGGCAACGCCGTGCAAGCGGCTGCCACATATCAATCCATCGTCGAACGCTGGCCCCAAGATGCAGAGGCTGCGGCGGGTCTGCAGTCCGCGCGCACGCGGCTGCAGCTTGCAGCCGACCTCGATCGCAACCTACGCGCGCTGTTCGTCGAAGCTTTCGGCCGCTTTTCGAAGGGAGAGCTGCCGGCTGCCGAAGCGGCGCTGCACGAGCTCCTGCGTCTCGATCCGCGCCACGACCTGGGCAAGGAGCTCCTGGCTCGCGTTCGCGACGCGAAAGCCGCAGCGCGATCGGCGCGCGCACCAGAGCAGCCGCGTGCCGCCGTGGTGCAGGCTCCCGCGGAAGATGCAGCACCCACGGTACATCGCACCTTGTCGGCGGATCAACGCCGCGAGCTCGAGCGCCTGCATCAGGAAGGCCTGGAAGCATTCGCGAAACGGGACTTCGACCGCGCCATCCGTGATTGGCGCGCCGTGTGGCTGGAAGCGCCAGACTTCGAGTCCGTCGCCGAGAACTTGATCAAGGCTTACTTGTGGGAAGGCGTCGAGCTCTACGGGCGCGGCGAATACGACGCGGCGCTGGAACGCTGCCGTCGCGTGCTCGAGATCGATCCCCACAACGAAAAGGCGAAGCGTTACGTCGAGCGGATCCAGGAAGAAAAGGCCGAAGTCGAACAGAGGCGCCACCATGAACCGTAAGGCCGGGAAGCCTGAACTTCGCTTCCATCGCCGGCTGGCGGTGCAGCTCGGCGTGACCGTGGCTCTCGTGACCGGGTTCGCCTTCGCATTCACCTTCACCAGCATGGTGCGGCGCGAGCGCGAAACGCTGACGCGCGAGCTGACACTTCGACTGCTGGACAAGAGCCGGAGCCTTTCCATCGGCGCAGTGGGGCCGCTGCTGCGTCACGATCCGGAGCTCGGCCTGCATCCGCTCATCCGTAATGCCCTCGACGAAACTCCGGATCTGGTCGATCTCGTCGTTCTCGACGAAACGCGGCGCATTCAAGGGCATCGCGATTTGCTCCGCGTGGGAACGATCATGCCGCGCGGAACATCGCAAGTCTTGCCCATTCCGGGCCTCGAAGGTGAATCCGTCGCGCTCGAGGGCAGCGAGCTGGTGATCGAAGGACCGATCCGCCATCTCGATCGCACAATTGGTTGGCTGGTCCTTCGTGCCAGCCGGCGTGACATCGAGACCAAAGTGCACCGGGCGCAGACCTATCTCGTCGTCGTCGGCACCTTGGCCACCTTGCTCACCATTCTGGCCGTGACCGGTGTCGTCCGCATCAACCTGCGTCCGCTCGGGCCGCTGCGCCAGGGGGTCGAGCGCATCGGGGCCGGGGACCTGCGCCAGCGTGTTCCGGTGCGATCGCGCAACGAGCTCGGTCTCTTCGCCCACATGGTCAACACCATGGCGGAGAACCTCGAATCCGCCCAGGCCACGCGCATCCAGAAGGAGCGCCTCGATCGCGAGCTCGAGATCGCGCGCGAGCTGCAATCGATGCTGCTGCCCGACATCTTGCGCCCAGCGCCTGGTTATAGCCTGGAAGCGCACTACGTTCCCGCTCTCGAAGTGAGCGGTGATTACTATGATGCGTTCGCGCTCGACGAGCATCGACTGGCGCTCGCGGCCGCGGATGTGAGTGGCAAGGGAATTCCAGGCCTCGTACTCATGGCCATGCTGCGCACGACCTTGCGCGGGCTGGCGACTGCGGACGCCGACCCCGTGGACGTCCTGGTCGCGGCGAGCCGCACGCTGCGGCCCAGCATGCGCACTGGAATGTTCGTGACCTGTGTCTACGGTGTGCTCGATGCGCGCTCACATTCGTTCGCCTACGCCAGCGCCGGTCATTGTGCGCCGCTCTCATTCGGGCCGAGCGGTGTGCGCAGCCTGCCGGCTCGCGGCAAGCCCATCGGGCTTTTCGACGAAGGATTCTTCCGCGAAAGCCTGCGCCGGCAGCAGCTGTCCTTCGGGCCGGGAGACGGCCTGCTCCTGTACACGGATGGTCTCGTCGAAGCGATGAATCGAGATGGAGAGCAGCTCGGCACGCACAATGTCATTCGTCAAGCCGAGGCATGGAACCAGCGCCGCAGTGGGTCGCTCATCGAAACGCTCTTGCAACGACTGCGCGAACACTGCGGCCCTGTTCCCCCCGGTGACGACTTGACCTTGCTGGCGCTGCAGCGCCAAGAGGCGGAGGATGTGGAGCCCGCCCACCCCGCGGCGCCGGCGCGGACGGGGAGGCGCGTATGATCGTCCTCCGTCACATCGATCTGCTCGCCGGCCAGGCGGAGTTCATCCACAGCGGCGAAATCCCAGCCGACTGGGAAGAACGCATCTCGGGGCTGGTCGAGGTCTTCCGCAGCCTGCAATTGTCGGAGATTTCGGTCGGTGTGCTGAACGGGGCGCTGCAACGCCGGTTCACATTGCGGAACCCGGAGCTGGTGCCACGGCGCAAGCAGGATTCCGAATCGGCCGCCACCGTCGCGGTCCAAACGGAAGCGGCATCGCATCTGCTTTGGCATCGCTGGACGCTTCTCGATGGATGCCCGATCTACGACGTCCGATTCCTGCATGCGATGGACGGCTTGTCCGAGCTCTCACGCTATGTCGGGCTCTTGCTCGCCACCTACGGCCATCCGAAGAGCCACCTGACACAGCTTCACATCGCCGTCCACGAGATCTGCGCCAACATCATCGAACACGGCCAGCGCATCGCCGATGCCGGTCATCTCGACGTACACCTCGAGCTCGGGGAGGGCGAGATCCGTGGCTGGGTGCAGGACACGTGCAAGTGGTTCGATCCCACGATGGTCCAGCCGGCGAGGTCGACGCAACTCGCGGCGTCGCGGCTGCGTCGGGGCTACGGGATCACGCTCATCCAAGCATTGCTGGACACTCTGCATCACGATTTTAATTCGATTGGAAACCGAATCACCTTCAGCAAGGGGATTTCGAAATGAAACAGACGGATTCGAACGACAAGAACATTTCCCCAAGATTCTCGATCCGCGACGGCGGAAAGACTGCTTCGGGTGGAACACGGATGCTCCTCACCGGACATCTCGACGCCGATGCCGCCCCCGACGCGGCCGACACACTGCGCAGCATGCTCGAACACGGCTGTCGCGACCTGGAGCTCGACTGCACCGGCCTGCAGTTCATCAGCAGCACCGGCATCGGCACCATCGTCGCGGTCGTGGGGGAGTATCGCGACCTGGGCGGCGAGGTCGTCTTGCGCCATCTCGCGCCCGGCATCCGTGAGATTTTCGAGTCGCTCGACTTGCTCGACTACGTCACCGTGCTTTGAGTCCGTGGCGGGGGCGCTCACTCGGGCGGGGCAGCGCGCGGAGTGTTTCTTGCACGTGGGGAAATCAGCGCGGCTGACGGCGGGGAAGGACTCGGAGGGCAGGAAATGGATCGATTGGACGTGTGGAACCCAGGCTTGCTGGCGGTCGTGGCGGTCGCGGGCGTCGCCCTCGGCCTCGCCTGCATCGGCGGCGCCTTCGCGGCCGCACGGGCGCGGAAGGTTGCTTGGAGTGCAGTCTCGATGCTGCTCGCCACGCTCCTGCTCCTGGCGTCGGGGCTCGTCGGCACCGTGTCGATGGGCCTGCGTGGTTATCGCACGCTCACTCGGGAAGAAGTGGCGGCGCGCGTCGAGGTCAAGCCGATCGGGCAGCAATTGTTCCAGGTCCGCTTCGAGTTCGCGGATGGACGTCAAACCCGCTACACGCTGGCCGGTGACGAGCTGTATGTGGACGCCCGCGTGCTCAAGTGGAAATCAGTGGCGAACTGGTTCGGGTTGCACACCCACTACGAGCTCGATCGTGTGGCTGGGCGCTACGAAGATTTGAAGGACGAGCGCGCCGGGATCCGCACGATCCACAGCCTGGCGCCCGAACGGCGCATCAATCTGTTCCATCTCGTGCGCAGCAGCGCGCGCTTCTCGCCGCTAGTGGATGCCGAGTACGGCTCAGCGTCTTTCGTTCCTGCCGATCGTCCCGCCTCGTACGAGCTCCGCGTCTCGACGACGGGACTCCTGTTCCGCGAGCGTGTCCGCCTCTAGGCCGGCGATGCGTACGGCACGCCGAGTCCACAAGACAGGACATCACGCGCCGAGCTGGCGCAGATCCTTCGCACGGTTGCGGCTCACCACGAGGCGTGTGCCGTCCGTGAGCACAGCCGCAAGCTGCCCTTTGCCGTGACGGTGAAATGCCTTCACGTGGTCCAAGTTGAC
>DASRJO010000080.1:0-2048 GCA_035649435.1 Candidatus Krumholzibacteriia bacterium
AAACGCGAGCTCGACAAACACGCTGAAACTGTGCAGCGGGACCGAGACGAGGACGTAACGCACTTCGGGATTGGCCTTGAGCGAAGCGAGAATGTCACGCGGGCGTTGCAGATGCTCGAGAACGCCAACCATGGACACGACATTGGCGTTCACTGCGCCGGCGATGCCGTAGACAGCCGCCATTTCGCGGTGCCGAATGAGGATATCGGGACGCACGGCTCGCGCTACGGCAATCTGCGCTTCGGAGACTTCGTAACCGGTCGCAGAGAGTCCGGCATCGCCAAGCGCGGCGACCATGTAGCCGCTGCCGGCGCCGAGATCGGCGTAGGTGAGCGCACCAGGATCAGCGCCGCACGCCATGAGGCCGTCGATCAGAAAGCGCACTTTGGGTGCATAGATGTCACGCACACGCGCAGCGTACGCGTCGGCATCCGCACTCCTGTAGGTGCTGGCATAGGCGGCGCCGCCGCCATCGGTGTAGACGGCTCGGCAGAACGCATCGCTGTCGACGTGCCCGCCATTCAGGTGGCCGCACCGATCGCACAGGAAGTAGGGCGCCCCGAGCTTGCTGAACAGAGCAACCGCCGGCAGCGGCATGGCGCACGTCATGCAGGCGGTGCGTTTGGGCTGGCTCACATAGAGTGCGGCGAGTTCGCGTTGGCGAGCCAGCAGCTGTTCGTTGTCGTCGAAAAAGCGCGACTTGTGCGGGAGCAAGTCGGCGACGGTCTTGCTGAAACGGCTGAGCATGCACAGCACCAATGATCCGTTCGGCGAGCACAGGTTTACAGATCACAGCGAATGTCTAACACAAGCGCGCTATCCCGCCGGATCGCAGAGAGCACCATATCATCTTCGCCGCCGAAGTAGGCGTCGGGGGTGCCGCTCTGCGGTGTGCGCTCCACTGCGCTACGCCGCCTTCTCGACGGCGACGACCAACCGCTTGCCCAACACACGCAGCGCCTGCGTAAGCGCGACGAATTTGGTTGCGTGTCGCGGATCGAGAATGCGGCGCACCTCCTTCTCGTCCTTGCCGAGCCGGCGGGCCAGCTCCATTTTCGTGATCCCCGCCTCGGCGAAGGCTTGGAGCACAGCCAATTTGGCGGCCACATAGGGGCTCACAGCGACGGGCACCATGCCGCGGCGCGCCGTCTTCGGCCTGGGCAGCGGCCGACCGCGCGCAACATAGCTCAAGAGCGCCAAGCCGAGCGCCTCCTCGGCCATCTCGCGGGCATCGTCCAGATCGTCCCCTTGCGTGATGGCCTCGGGCACATCGGGGAAGCTCACCACGAAGCCAACCTCGTCGCCGGGCTCGATCACCGCGGGAAATACGAACGCCTTGGCCGTCATCGCTGGTCCTCCAAGCCGAGTTGCTTCCTGATCTTTCGGGCCGTCTTCGGGTCGATCTCTCGGGACGGCACCGTCGTGACCTTGTCACCGACCCCAACCATTGCGTGCCCACCTTTCCCGCGCCCTGTTTCGACCCGGAACCGCAGGCCACGGACCTCGCCGCATCCCGAAGCTGGCGAAGAAGCGATCCCGTTTCTGCATGGCACAATGTCGGACAAATATGTCCGTTCCTCAAGTGGCGCGGTGACACCTAAACCATTCGGTTGATCCACCGGGCGCCATTCCAGCGTATTCAACACTCGGTGATACGCCGTCGTGCGACAAAGCGGGGGGTTTCAGCGGGCCGCAGCTCGTCTAGAATGGCTCCAGAGTAACTGCCGATGACAGCAATCCAGGGGAAGGGAAGCACCACCCAAAGGGGTGCGCGAGGTTTCTTGATGGATTACAGGAGTGCGTTCGCGCGGGCGCTGCAGGCGCTGCGCGAGGAGGGCCGCTACCGGGTGTTCGCCGACATCCGTCGCGACCGCGGCCGATTCCCGTCCGCGCGGCACTTCGGCAAGGGCGGCTCGCAGCCCATCACCGTGTGGTGCTCCAACGACTATCTCGGCATGGGCCAGCACCCCGCCGTGCTCGATGCCATGCATGCCGCGCTCGATGTGGCGGGCGCCGGCTCGGGCGGCACGCGCAACATCTCCGGCACC
>DASRJO010000081.1:0-14379 GCA_035649435.1 Candidatus Krumholzibacteriia bacterium
TATATCGTCCTCGTCTCGCTCAACGACCAGGGTGCGGGGTACTCGTTCCAGCGCATTCCGGACTACTCCATGAACGCACTGCCCGCGTTCCACGAGCAATACGAGCTCATCCGCACCGTCCCACAACATTGGAACAACGAATTCGTCCTCGTGTACCGCCGGAGGGGAGCATGAGCAGAGGCAAAGGTGATGCGAAGAAGAGTCACGGCCGCCGCGCGGCCGGCGCGGGGCACGTGCGCCGTGCCACGACCGCCTACGGCACCGGGCTCGACGATCGGCTCGAGGCCACGGTGCCGCTCGATCTGGGTGCCGTGGGCTCGGTATCGGATCTGGTGACGCAGTACGAACGCACCGCCATCGGGGCGCGCCAGGTCGGACTGGCGGCGCAAATTCTCACCACGATGACACGCGACCCGGATTGCTACGTCGTGCTCACCATCTCCGGCGCGATGACCGTGGCGAAGATGGGTCTCGTGGTCTGCGACATGATCGAGCGCGGCATGGTGCAGGCAATCGTCGCCACCGGTGCGCTCATGGCGCACGGGTTCGTCGAAGCCAGCGGCCTGCTGCATTTCAAGTATGACCCGGCGATGGACGACGAGGAACTCTTCGCCCGAGGCTACAATCGTGTCTACGACAGCCTCGAGCTCGAGAAAAACCTGGACGACGTCGAACCGATCGTGCGCGCCGCTCTCGATGCGCGCGACGACGGCCGGCCGTGGTCCAGCGTCCAATTGCATCACGACCTCGGCGCGCACCTGTCGCGCAGCGGCGCCGGGCGCGGCATCTTGCGCTCGGCATACGAGCACGACGTGCCGGTCTACGTCCCCGCATTCACCGACTCGGAGCTCGGACTGGATTTCGCCATTCACAGCCGCCGGCGCCAGCACGCCGGCCGAACCGCGCTCGTGTTCGACGCGCTGTTGGATCTCGAGGACTACACACGGCGCATCGAGAAGCAGAAGATGCTCGGCATCTTCACGATTGGCGGGGGCGCGCCGCGCAATTGGGCGCAGCAAGTGGGACCCTATCTCGATCTCCTGCACAAGCGCGCAGGGATCGGCGACGGCATGCGGCGTTTCCAATATGGCGTGCGCATCTGCCCGGAGCCGGTGCACTGGGGCGGGCTCTCAGGCTGCACCTATTCGGAAGGCGTGTCGTGGGGCAAGTTCGTGCCGACGTCCGAAGGGGGGCGGTTTGCCGAGGTGTACGCCGACGCCACCATCGTCTGGCCCTTGGTGGTGAAGGCGGTGCTCGAGCGACTCGACGCTGCCGAGCGGCCGCTCGGGAGACCACGGGCGGCGAGGACGCGCTCCACGCCGGCGACACGAGCGGCTCGACCCAGGCGGAAGCAACGCGCGGACAGGCGTTGAGGTGTTTGGAACGCTTGCGGGGCCTTTACAAGTCGGCCTGGCGGCCTCTAGGCTGCAACCGCTCTTGCGTTCCCCCGGATGTCCGCGTGCAGTCTCAATTTTGGGCCGCGACGCTGGCCAGCAAGCAGGATCGCCCAGCGTCGCCAAAAGCGACATCGCATCAGGAGGCATTCAAGTGCCACGAACGCAGAAGGCTGCTTGGTGCCTCTGGATCTCGAGCCTCGTCCTCGCCGCGCCGCTCGCGGCGCAGGAAGACTATTCCAATCGCATCGGCCTCGAGCTCGGCGCCGGCGCCGGCAAGTACAGCGGCGGAAATCTCGATCACTCGGACATCGGCACGCTGATCCATGGCGGCGTGCGTTTGGGATGGAAACGCAACATGGATCTGCTGCTGAGCCTGCGTTACGGCTCCTTCGCGAGCAGCGGGCTCCCAGACAGCGTGACGGATCATGGGGTCAACCTCGGGCGCACAATCCACAATCACAGCACGCAGATCGCCGCCAGTCTGCTCTACAGTTTCAACCCCGAAGCGCGCTGGACACCGGTCGTCTTTGGCGGTGGGGGCGTGACGTTCTGGGAGGTCGTCGATTTGACCGGCCAGACCTCCGGGTTGTTCGCCGATGGCCCGGTGCCGATTGGATTCAACGAGCTGGGTGGCCGCGATTTCTTGACCGATGAGAACTGGACGCTGCATTTCGGCGGTGGTGCCGATTTCGAGCTGGCGCATCGGATCGGGCTGCACGCACGCGGTCGAATCGATTGGTTGATCGACCAGGACAAGGACAATACCGGGGCGAGCGCCGCCTTTGGCAGCGCCGCACACGTCGACGTCAACCAGTTCCAGCCCAGCCTTTTCGTCGGCGTGCACTACTTCTTCACCGAGCGCGATTCCGATCGTGACGGGATCGCCAATCGCAGCGACGCTTGTCCCTACGAGGCCGAAGACATCGATGGAACCCAGGACCAAGACGGCTGTCCCGACTTGGACAACGACGGCGACGGCATCGCCGACAAGAGTGACAAGGCCCCGGATCTGGCCGAGGACAAGGATGGATTCCAGGACGAAGACGGCGCCCCCGACCCGGACAACGATGCCGACGCCGTGGCCGACGCCGACGACAAATGCCCCGATGAGGCCGAAGACAAGGATGGATTCCAGGACGAGGACGGCTGTCCCGATGCGGACAACGACGGCGACGGTGTCGCCGATGCGAAGGACACGTGCGCCGAGACGCCGCAGGGAGTGCCGGTGGATTCGCTCGGCTGTCCGACCGTGGCGGCGATCGACAAGGAGCGCGTGCTCGCCAGCGTGCGTTTCCGTGCCGGCTCGGCTGAGATCGAGCCCGCGGGTTTCGCGGCTCTCGACTCCGTGGTGCAATCGCTGAAGGCGTATCCGGGCGTCGAGATCGAGGTGCAGGCGCACACGAGCGATATCGGTTCCAATGCCGACAATCAAGCGCTCAGCCAGCGCCGCGCCGAGGCCGTCGCGGCCCACTTGGTGTCACGCGGCATCGCACGCACACGGCTCACGGCCATCGGTTACGGCGAAGAGTCGCCTTTGGTCGCCAACGACACGCCGGGGAACCGCGCGCGCAACGAGCGGGTGACGATCGTGCCGACCCAGGCACCGGTGCTCGAACCAGCACAGCCCGAGAAAAAGCCATGACCAAACCCCGACTGGGCGAGGGGAAAGGCCGCGCGACCCGCACTCCGGAGGAGCCGGCAAGCCGCACGACACGCACTCCGGCCACCGGCGCATCGGCGCGCTTTTCGCCGCACGACGATGGGGAAGAGCACTACGAAGAGGTGATGCGTCTCGCCGGAGCGCACGCCGATCTGCCGCTCGAGGCGGTGTTCAAGGAAGACTTGCTGCGTTTGGGCCTGGCGTTCACGCCGGAAGCGTTGCGCTTGGCGGCGAGCACCAAACCCAAGGCCTATTTCATCTTCTCCTTCGACATGGTGCCATTGACCGAGCTGCCCGCGGCGGCATTGCATGCGCCGGAAGAGATCGCGCTCGTGGGAGGGCCCCATGACCTGAAGCGCACCATCGTGTCGGTGCGCTTGAACCCGAGCTCTCCGTATCGGGTCGAGGAGCAGCAAGGCAAGCTGCAGCTCATGGCCGGCGCACAAGAACTGTGCGAGGTCAAATTGGCGCCGATGCCCTCCGCGTACGCGCGCGAGCTGCCGGGGGGCAAGAGCATGCGGGAAGTCGCCCCGACCATCGAGTGGGGTTATCTCATCTACCTCACCGTGTTCCGCCTGTGTCAGTACTTCGGTGCCGAAGAAGAATGCAAGTTCTGCGACATCAACGAGAACTTTCGCCAGCAACGCCGTGCCGGCAGGCCGTACACGCAGGTGAAAGAGATCGACGATGTATTGACGGCGCTCGAGATCATCGATGAAGAAGAACGCAGGCAGCCCGCGCGAGCGGCGCAAGCCGGGGAAGCGCCGCACGCCGCGGCGAACGCGGGCGCGACGTTGCCGCTCGAGCCCGCGACCGCCTACACCTTGACCGGCGGCAGCATCACGACGCAGCTGCAGGGTTTGTCCGAGACCGATTTCTACTGCCGCTATGTCACGGCCATCGAGAAAAGGTTCCCCGGGCGCTGGATTTCGAAGCTGGTGGTGCAAGCGCATGACGCCGAGGC
This sequence comes from Candidatus Krumholzibacteriia bacterium, assembly GCA_035649435.1. Classification (GTDB taxonomy): domain Bacteria; phylum Krumholzibacteriota; class Krumholzibacteriia; genus DASRJW01. Next base: position 4,022 of record DASRJO010000081.1, read on the forward strand.
CGTGCGACGTTTCGATGCGGCCGGCGTGCAGATCTACCATCCGAACTACGAAGTGTGGGACCCACGCCTGTTCGAAATTCTCTGTCCCGGGAAGCAGCGCCTCATCGGCCGCACGGCGTGGATCGAGCGCATTCTCACCGCCGCAGAGATCATGGGACCCGCTCGCGTCATTCCCAATTTCGTCGCCGGGGTGGAGATGGCGCGCCCGTGGGGATTCGAGCGCGTCGAGGACGCACTGCGCTCCACGGGCGAGGGACTGGAGTTCTTCATGTCGCACGGCGTCGTGCCGCGCTTCACCACTTGGTGCCCAGAGAAGCTTTCGATCTTGGGTCGCAATCAAGGGCCGGCCCCGCTCGATTATCATCTGGGCTTGCTGCGTGTGTGGCGCGACACCATCCGCCGGCATCGTCTTCCGGTCCCGCGAGGCTATGGGGAGCCGGGAGTTGGTCGCGCGATCTTCTCCGTCAGCGCCTTCATGGACGTGCTCGACGAGTCACCGCGTCGCGGCGCTTGACAAGCCGCGATCCCCCGCCCTTATTTCCTGGGCCCGTCCAAGGACGTGGCAATCGACCGTGATCAGCACTCGAGTGCCGAGGGCTCGCAAGCTCCTCCGGAGCCCTCGGCACGCTTGCGAGCGATGTCCCCACACGCGCGCGCCCTTTTGCGTGTTCTGGTGATGTGCCCGGTTCGCGTCGGGTGGGGACTTCGCCGCGGCTTCCGGAATCCGGCCTGGTCCGACGGCGGGGTCGCATGCGGCCGGGCACATTTTCGCTCCGGCGGGCGCCCGGTCGATTGCAGGTACCTGCTGCGAGCGCTGCGTTGCGCGACCGACTGCCTCTGGCTACCATGCAAGCCACAGCCCGCGCTCCTCCGAGGCGGGAATCGACCGCTCGTGTGCAGCGGCCCGCACCTGGAGATCCATGCAGCGTGCATCGGCAGCCAAAGGACTCGTCGGCATCGCCGCGATTCTCTTCGCGGGCTGCAGCAGCGACGAGGGCTCTGTGGCGCCGAACCAACCCCCTGACACCGAAATCACCAGCTCGGTCCCGGGCGAAGGCGAGTCGGTGCCCCATCAAATGGAGATTCGGTTCAGCGGCCGCGACGCCGACGGCACCGTGCCGCAGTTCGAGTACCTATTGCACACCTACCCGCGGTCGACCGCGCGTTGGGCGGACATCGTCGTGCCGCAGCCGGCGGTGAACGATCCGCGCTGGGGTCCGGCGCGGGGCGAGGGAACCAACTTCGCCATCGATCTCATCGCCTTGGCCGACACGTTGCGTGCGGATCCACGCGGCGATATCGGCGATGGACACTTCGACCGCTGGCACACGGTTTTCGTCCGCGCCATCGACAACGAAGGCGCGCGGGACGAGAGCCCGGACTCACGCACGTTCAGTGCCTTCACCCTCGCACCGGCTCTGTGGTTGCTCGAACCGGCACTTCCCAACCCGCAGGTGATGGAGCTGCCACGCACATTCGTGATGCATTGGAACGGTGTCGACGATATCGGCGATGGACGCACGCAAAACCCCGTATCGATGCGCTGGGTGCTCACGCCGGTGGCCGCGGCTGATGTGGGAACGGAGCGGGTGCGCGATCTCCTCTACGACCTGTCCGAAGACCAATGGGGCGAGTGGCTGGCCTGGGGAGTCGTCGATTCGACGCGCGAAGCGAGGTTGTCCAACGTCCTGACGTCGGGCGATGCCTTCTTCGCCTTCGCGGTGCAAGGCCTGGACGATGGCGGTGCCATCACGCCGCAGTTCGGCGACACGCCACTCGTCGACAGCAACTTCGGAGTCTTGCACGTGCGAGCGGACCTTCCGGTCGGGCCACGGGTTCCCGTGCGCGAGACCCAGGTGCCGCTGGGAGACTGGCTGTTCGAAGGCGATACGGCGCCAGCGATCGTGGTCGACGCGGCCGGCGTCGATTCGGTGACTCTCGCCTGGGGGCCGATGGAAACACGGCACTACGGGGGGACGTCGCGCGACTACCGCTACGGCTGGGAGATCACGAACCCGAGCGACGACCAACAGTGGTCTCCTTGGAGCGTCCTGCACGTTGCACCACCCCACCCGCTGACGATGACGGAATCGCACTTTTTCCTGCAAGCGCGCGATCACATCGGTCAGATCACGACCGCGCACCTCATTTTCACCAAGTTCTGACTCAACTGGAGTCGGGCAAGCTCTGATTCAACGGGAGCAAGGCCTGACTCAACGGGCGTGGGGGACCAGCCCGGGACGCGGCGCGTCGAAGACTCGTGCTTCAGGAATTCGCAGATCTTCCGCTTCGAGCGCAGCCGTGCGCAGATCTGCGCCGGCGGTGAGGAATGCGATGTGCCCGGGGCCCAGCACGGGACGGCGCGGTTTGTCGAGTCCCAACCCGAGCGTGCGCAGGCGCCCGTCCGAGTCGAAGACCGCCAACGTCGAGAAGCCTCCGATGACATCCCCATTCTCGTCGACCTCGTTGACAGCGAGAGATCCGATGAGCCGGTCGGCATCCAGTAACCAAGTCACGCCTTCGTCCGCGAGCGACAGCTGAGTCGCCCAGCGTCCGGGGAGGACGATGGCAGAGTCTGCCGGCGCCACCGCCGGCCAGACGGCGGTGACGACGATGCGGTGGCTGTCGATTTCGCGCTGCGGCTGAATGAACGTGATCGCGATATCCCGTCCGCGCGCCGCGACGAAGAGCGGCTGCGCTTGGCCTGACGTGAGGCCGGCGAGATAGACGGCACGTACGCGGCCGTTCGGCTCGAGAACCCGCAGGCCGCCCGATCCAGCGCCCCGCACGTAGAGCAGCGCATCGCCGACATAACACGGCGAGTGCGGCATGTCCGCGGCGGTCGCATCGTGCACGTGCAGCACTGCGTTGGTGAGATCGACTTCTGCAAGCCGAGTCGAACTTTCGAGTTGTTGCACGAAGGCGACACGCCTGCCGTCAGCAGATGCACAGAGTGCGCGAGCATTGGTCACGAGGCCCAGGCCGCTGTGGACGAGACCCGAGTCGTGATCGGCAGAAGCGGAAATCCGACGGACCCTGCCGTCGCGCCCAGCACAGACGAGATCGTTGCCGAGCCAGGCCGCCGCGGTCGCCGTGCTGTCGACGAGCTGGCTCGATGCCAGCGCCGGTGAGCGAAATTGATACAGGAGCGCGCGGGGCCCTGCGGGCGGCGAGAGCGCGGTCACGAAACGGAGTCTGCTTTCCGCCGTCACGAAGTTGGCATCGTCGAACAGCGGTCGCAGCTGCGGCACCATGTCGATCACTTCGTGCTCGAGCAGGAGGAGATGTGTCGCACGGGCTGTAACGAGTGAGTCCATTGTTCTCAAGTAAGACGCGTTGGGCACGCGCACGAAACCGGAACCGGCGTAATACGGCACGATGGGGAAGCGCGAGGCGACACGATCTTCGAACTGCAAATGGGAGTGCAGCTGCGCGCCGAGCGCCTTGTCGAAGGGAGTGACGATGCCGGGATAGCGCAACGACACGAACACCGACGATGCACCCCAGCACAAGAGGACCGCAGCGACCGCGAGCACGAGGCGTTGCGTGGCACGTCGCAGCCTCATGACCCAGGCCAGGCCAAGAACGAGCAAGAAGGGAAGCAGCGGCAACAGCAAGCGCGGTTGGATGTGAATGGTGAAGAAAGGCAACGCCAGGATGGGAACCACACCGAGGAGAAGCAAACGATGCGTGTGCCACCCCACCCACAGTGCGCCGGGGAGCAAGACGACCGGGAAGATCGTGTGCAGGGAAAGGAGAGTCAGCCGCAGCCGCCGCCAGACATCGGCATCGATGTCGATCTGCCCTTGCTTCGGTGTCAACACCCAGTGACTGACCGCTTGCGATGCAATGGCGGAGTACACCACGACCGGCAGGAATCCGATGACGAGGAAGCGCCAGGGGAAGAGTTCGCGACCAGTTGCCAACGCCCGTGACTTGGAAGGCATGTCTCGGTGAGTGCCGGCGGCGGACTGCCGCCACTCCCACAGCCGCCACGCCGCTCCACCGACGAGCAGGACCAATGCCTCCGGGCGCACGAGAAAGGCGAAGCCGAGCAACGCGCCTGCGGCCAAGTCACGCCGCTTTTCGAGCGCCATCACGCCGGCGATCACACACAAGATGTAGAGAGGCTCGCTCATGATCTCGACACTGTTTCGTGCGACCTCGGGGTGCAGAGCGAGCACGAGCGTTGCGGCCATCGCGAGCCGCGGGGAAAGGTGGCGGCGCGCCCAGATGGCGAAGAGACTCACGGTGGCGATTCCCGACACGAGACTCACCAAGCGTCCGGCGAGCTCGAAGTCGCCGCAGAGCAGGCGCACGAACGCCACCGCCAGCGGATATCCTGGCGGAAACCCGATCACCTGGAAATCGAGGTGAAAGATGCGCTCGGCCTGGCGCAAGTAGTAGGTGCCGTCGTAAGTGAGCCCGGGGCGCAATGCCCAGATTGCCAGGCGCACCACGAGCGCGGCGAGCGTCAGTGCCCAGGTTCTGCGCTGCATTTCCCCTCGCGACCGCTTACGAGGACGTCACTGTACGTGAAGAACGGGCCCCGTGGCACCTCTGGCAGAGGCTGAGAGCGGCACGCAGACCAAGCATCGATCCGCGCGCACGGGATTTGGCGACGTTGCGCGACTGGCGTGTTATTTTCTTCGCATGGTCCGTGTGGACTCCGCGCTCATCAGAAACGGCAAAACCAGAGCCTTGTGGCTGGTGGGTGTCGCCATCGCTGGCGTCGCCCTCGCGATCGCGTGGTCGCGGCAGGCGAGCGCGCCGCCGGCAGACTCCGCGTACTTCGGCCGCACGACGCCCGCCGCCGTCGACGTGTTCCGCTTCACCAATGGGGCCGAGCCCGAGACCCTCGACCCAGCCCTGTTGTCGGGACAGCCCGACGGCCGCGTGGCGCGCACTCTCTTCGAGGGCCTGCTCGTGCCCGATCCGGAAACGCTGCGGCCCGGTGCCGGCATCGCCCATGCGTGGGAGCTCATGCCCGATGGTCGCACCTACATTTTCCACTTGCGCACCAACGCCTCGTGGACGAACGGGGAGCGATTGACGGCGCACGATTTCGAGTGGTCGTGGCTGCGCGTCCTGCATCCGGACACACCGGCGCGCTACGCCGATCTCTTCTATCTCATCCAGAATGCGCGCGCCTACAAGAAACGCGAGATCGCCGACCCGGCGCAGGTTGGGATTCACGCGCTCGACGACAGCACCTTGCAGGTGACCTTGGATGCGCCGACGCCGTATTTCTTGCAGCTGCTCACCTATCATCCGTTCCTGCCCGTGCACCGGGCGACCTTGGAGGCGCACGGCGACGGCTGGACCCGCCCCGAGCACATCGTCACCAATGGAGCGTTCCGCCTGGTGAGCCATCGGCAGAACGACAAGATGGTGTTCGAGAAATGGGATGGTTATTGGGATGCCGCGCGCGTGCGCCTGCAGCGCATCATCTGCTACAGCGTCGACGATCCCGGCACGATGCTCAACATGTATCGGGCCGGGATGACGGATTGGAATCCGAGCGGCTTCGTGCCGGCCCAATTCGTCCCCTATGTCAAACACTACAAAGACTATCGCGCCGGTGCGTATCTGGCGCTCTATTTCTACAGCCTGGTGGTGACCGAGCCGCCGCTCGACGACAAGAGGGTGCGGCAAGCGCTCGCTTTCGCGATCGATCGCGAGCAGATCACGCGCTACGTCCTGCACGAGAGCGTGGCGCCTTGGGGCAACATCGTGCCGCATGGGTTCGACGACTACCCGTACCCAGAAGGTGCGCGCTTCGACCCAGAGCGGGCCCAGGAGCTGTTGGCCGCGGCCGGATACCCGAACGGCCAGGGGTTGCCAGAGATCGAGCTCCTCTTCAACACCGGCGAGGACCACAAGAAGATCGGCGAAGCCATCCAGGCGATGTGGAAGCAGCACCTTGGCATCGACGTGCGCCTCACCAATCAGGAATGGGCGAGCTACATGCGGGCCACGGTGGACCGCAAGTATCAGATCGCGCGCCGATCGTGGATCGGGGACTACGTCGACCCCAATTCTTTTCTCGCCATCCTCGTGAGCGGGGACGGTAATAACCGCACCAACTGGGGCGATGCGAAGTTCGACTCGCTGCTCGCGAGCGCCGGCCGCGAGCACGACCCAATTCGCCGCATGCAGCTGCTCGCCGCGGCCGAGGCGATCGCGCTCGATGCGATGCCGTTCATTCCGATCTACGCCTATCGCACGCGCGAGTTCGTGGCACCCTACGTGCGCGGCATTCATCCGACGGCGCTCGACGAACATCCGCTCAAGTTCGTCTCCCTGGCGCGGAGCGGGGAGAGGGCACCATGAGGACGGTGTTCCTGCGTTTGCTGGCGATGATCCCCACCTTGTGGGCGATCATCACGATCACGTTCTTCATCATCCGGCTGGCGCCGGGCGGGCCCTTCCTGTCCGAGCGCGAGATTCCCCCCGAAGCGCGGGCGACGCTCGTGGCCAAGTACGGGCTCGACCAGCCGCTGCACGTGCAGTACGGGCGCTACTTGCGCAACGTCGTGCACTTCGACCTCGGGCCGTCGTACAAGTACCCGGCGCGCTCGGTGCGCGAGATCGTGCTCGGGGCGCTGCCGATCTCGCTCGAGCTCGGCGCGTGGGCGATTCTCCTGGCGCTCGTGATTGGAGTTCCCATCGGCACGGTGGCGGCGCTGCGGCAGAACAGCGTCTGGGATCACGGGCCGATGTCGGTGGCCATGCTCGGGGTTTCGATCCCCAACTTCGTCCTCGGCCCGATGCTCATCTTCGTCTTCGCGCTCACCTTGCACTGGGTGCCGCCGGCGACGTGGGGGTCGCTGCAGAGCAAGATCCTGCCGGTGTTCACGCTCTCCGCCATCTACATCGCCTACATCGCGCGCTTGACCCGCGGCGGCATGCTCGAGGTGACGCGAGCAGATTTCATTCGCACCGCACGCGCCAAGGGCCTGCCGGAGCGCCTCATCGTCTGGCGCCATGCGCTGCGCGGCGGTTTGCTGCCGGTCGTTTCCTTCCTGGGCCCGGCGCTCGCACGAGCGGTGACGGGCTCGATCGTCGTCGAGAAGATCTTCGCCATCCCCGGCGTCGGCCAGTACTTCGTCAACGGCGCCTTCAACCGCGACTACACCTTGGTGATGGGGATCGTCATCTTCTACGCCGGGTTCCTGATCCTGTTCAACTTGGTCGTGGACTTGATGTACGCGGTGATGGATCCCCGCGTGCAATTGGAGTGAACGTGCAGACGAGCGCAGTCGAAGCGGAACGGGGCACGAGCCTGTGGCGCGATGCCTGGCGGCGCCTGCGCCGCAACCGCATGGCGGTCGTGAGCGGGTCGTTCTTGCTGCTGCTGGGCGTGGTCACGCTGCTCGCACCGGTGCTGCCGGGAATGAGCGATCCGGAGCTGCAGAACCTCGAGCTCGGGGCCACATCTCCGAGCTTCGCCCATCCCTTCGGCACCGACATCCTGGGGCGCGACCTGCTGGCGCGCGTGGCGCACGGCGGGCGCATCAGCATCCTGGTGGGGCTGGTGGCGACCTTGGTCAGCTTCGCCGTCGGCGTCGGCTACGGCGCCGCTGCCGGCTACTTCGGCGGCCGGGTGGACAACTGGATGATGCGTTTCGTCGACGTTCTCTATTCGCTGCCGTACATGTTCCTCGTCATCCTGCTCATGGTGTATTTCAGCCGCAGCATCGTGATGCTGTTCGTGGCGCTCGGGCTCGTGCAGTGGCTGACGATGGCGCGCATCGTGCGCGGCCAAGTGCTGTCGATCAAACAGAACGAGTACGTCGAAGCCGCGCGCTCGATGGGCACGGGACACTTCGCCATCATCTTCCGCCACGTGGTGCCGAACACCCTGGGACCGATCATCGTCTACGCCACGCTCACGGTGCCGGCCGTGATGCTGCAGGAAGCGTTTCTTTCCTTTCTCGGCCTCGGCGTGCAGCCGCCGCAGGCGAGCTGGGGCACGCTGGTCAACGATGGCGCGCGCGTGATCGCGTTCTTCCCTTGGCTGTCGCTGTTCCCCGGCCTGGCGCTCGCACTCACATTGTTCTGTCTCAACTTCCTGGGCGACGGGTTGCGGGATGCGCTCGATCCGCATCTGCGTCATGATTGACCGGCAAAGGGGCCGAGGGATGCAGAACCCACTTTTCGGCAACGACACGATGGGGACCGTGATGCAGGCGACGGCAGACGAAACCGGCGGCATTCGCGTTCTCGAGGTCGAAGACTTGCACACCATCTTCGACACTGAGGACGGCGTCGTGCGCGCGGTGGACGGCCTCTCGTTCGTGCTGCGGCAAGGCCGGACGCTCGGGCTGGTGGGGGAAAGCGGCAGCGGCAAGAGCGTGGCGAACTTGTCCATCCTGCGCCTGGTGCCGCAGCCGCCCGGACGCATCGTCTCCGGCCGCATCCGTTTCGGCGGCATGGACCTCTTGGCGCTTCCCGAAAGCAAGATGCGTGCGATTCGCGGCAAGCGCATCTCGATGATCTTCCAGGATCCGATGACGTCGCTCAACCCGTACCTGCGTGTCGGCCGCCAGTTGACCGAAGTGCTCGAGCAACACGAGCGGATGGGACGCAGCGCGGCGCGTGCGCGCGCCATCGACATGCTGGCGCGCGTCGGCATCCCTGAACCGGCTGTGCGCTTCGACGGCTATCCGCACGAAATGAGCGGCGGCATGCGCCAGCGCGTCATGATCGCGATGGCGTTGCTCTGCAAGCCGGAGATCCTCATCGCCGACGAGCCGACGACCGCCCTCGATGTCACGGTGCAAGCGCAGATCCTGGACTTGATGCGCGATCTGCGGCAGGAATACGGCACGGCGGTGGTGCTGATCACGCACGACCTCGGCATCGTCGCTGGCACCGCCGACGAAGTGGCCGTGATGTACGCCGGCCGCATCGTCGAGCAGGCTCCCACGGCGGAGCTCTTCGCCAACCCGAGGCACCCGTACACCTTGGCGCTGCTGCGATCGCTGCCGCGCCTCACTGGCGAACGCGATCGCCTCGTCCCCATCCCCGGCCGCCCACCCCGCCTCATCGATCCCGCGTCCGGATGTCCGTTCGTCCCGCGCTGCGCCCATGCACAGGACGTCTGTCGCCGCGAATACCCTGCCGGGCGCAATGTCGGGCCTGCGCACGATGTGCACTGCTGGGTGGACGTGACGGGTTAGACGTGATCCTGCTTGCCACGAGGACCTCGGGTCGTGTTTCCTCCTCGATAGACCATGCGGCTTCTGGTTTGGACCCAATCGGGACCACCAAGGGGCTGGACTTCTCGGGAAGGATGACGTCGTGAGAAATCGATCCTCGTGGACAGCCGAACACCGCCCGCTCCTGAGCCGCCTCATGGCTTTGCTGCTGCTCGCTCACGTTCCCATGGCGAGCGCGGGAACGCTGCCCTGGCCGGTGGGATTTCGCGCCGGGGCCACGCTCGCTTCGCTGTCGTACGACGACCTGGCGACAGGAATCACTGATGGGGACCGCCTCGGGTACTTCTTGGCCGGGCACGTGGACATCCCGGTCCTGTCGTACTTGTCCATCGAAACGGGTCTGACCTTCGCGGAGCAGGGCAGCGATATCGAGGGCTCCGGCACATTCTTCAACCAGACGGTTTCGGGGGCGGCGACCATTCGCCTGGCGTACATGTACGTGCCGGTGCTCTTGCGTGTGACGTCCCCGACGATGAAGTACAAACCGTTCCTCAAACTCGGTCCGCACTTCGGGTTCCTGCTGGATTCGAAGGCCGAATACGCCAACATCGAAGCCGACATCGACGACGACACCGAAGGCACCGAGGTGGCGCTGTATTTCTCCGGCGGTGTGACGTTTCCAGGGAAATACGAGAGTTTCATCGAAGTCGGTTACAACCTGGGACTGACGGGCATCGCCGTTGAACCCACGCTATTGTTCTCCGACGCCAAGAACCGCGCGCTCGTCCTCACCGCCGGGTTCAATTTCTGAGTCCGGCTCTGCCTTAGGCGGCGGAACTTGCGACCGGTGCCGATTCTCTTCTTGTTCCCATCCCTCGGTGTCGGTGGCGCCGAGCGCCAGATGCAAGCGTTGGCGCTCCGGCTCGACCGGACGCGGTGGACTCCCATCGTGGCTTGTCAGCACGCGAGCGGGCCCGTGGGGGATGAGCTCGCGGCTGCGGGCTGCAAGGTCCACCAGCTCTCCGACACGCGGCGCCTCGACCCGCGCTTCCTCTGGCGCACGACAGCGCTCGTGCACCGAGAGGGGGTTCGTATCGTGCTCACGCACGGCTTCAGCACCGGCGTCGTCGGGCGTTTGGCGGCGCTGCTCGGTGGAGCACCCGTGCGCATCGTGGCGGAGCATTCCACCGGCGA
>DASRJO010000082.1:0-10403 GCA_035649435.1 Candidatus Krumholzibacteriia bacterium
AATCCCGCGCGCCAGGCGCTCGATGTCCGGTGACTCGACGTCGTTGGCGAACAGCGGCCCGTTCGCGGCCTTGCGCGCGAACAGGATGATCGACTTCAGGTGACCCCACTCCTGGAGATCCACCTCCAGCTTCACGAAACCTTGTCGGCGAGAAATACTGCCCTTCACGGCGAATCTCCTTTCACAAGTGCTATGCGCGCGCCGCGCCGGCATGAGCGGTTTCGGCGGACGCTCCTCGCGCGCGCTCCTGCGCGCTCGTCTCTCGGCACGGGCGCTGCTCGGGCATCCATGCCCTCGCGGGCGCGCCCGTGACGCCGCCGAAACCGCTCATGCCGGCGCGGCGCGAGTTGGCGCCTAGACGCGAGGCGACAACCTGCGCAGGGACTCGCTCGGCGCGAGTCGTGGCTGCGGACGACTTGTCAGCGGGGGGATTCTCCGGGTGGCGCGTGGTGGCGTCAAGGACGCCGTCTTTCCGTTGTCCATGTGGCGAGTGGGGGCCTATACTGCTGTCATTGGAAGGGGTGGACATGCCGGAAGTGTCTTCGCTCGCGGTGTTCGTCGATTTCGAGAATTTGGCGCTCGGCCTGGATGACCGCAAGGATCGATTCGACATTCAGCGCGTGCTGCGGCGTTTGGTCGAGAAGGGCAAGATCATCGTCAAGCGTGCCTACGCCGACTGGAGCCGGTACTCCGACTACAAACGCTCTCTGCACGAGGCGGGGCTCGAGCTCATCGAGATCCCGCGCCGCGCCATGACGGGCAAGAACTCGGCAGACATTCGCCTGGTCGTGGATGCCATGGACATGAGCTACGGCAAGGAGCACATCGACACCTTCGTCATCATCTCGGGCGACAGCGACTTCTCGCCGCTCGTGGCCAAACTGAAGGAGAACGGCAAACGCGTGCTTGGACTCGCCATGCGCAAGTCTTCTTCGGAGCTGCTGGTGAGCGCCTGCGACGAGTTCATCTTCTACGAGGAGCTCGAGGCAGATCAGGTGCACGAGCGCGCGCAGCTCAGGCGAATCCTGCCGGGCGATAAGAAGGATATCTTCGGCCTGCTGCTCGAAACCCTGACCGCGTTGCAGCGCGAGGTGGCGGGTCCCATCCTCGCATCGATGATCAAGGACACCATTCGGCGCAAGCAACCGTCGTTCAGCGAATCCGCGTTCGGCTATCGCAGCTTCAGCGCCTTGTTGGAAGCGGCGCAGGCGGCGGGTCTGCTGCAGCTTTCCACCGATTCGCGCAGCGGCACCTACGTGGTGACGGAGTTCCAAACCACGTCTCAGCCGCAAGCCCCGGTGATCCGCCGCGGTGTGCGGCGAGCGCGCCCCGCGGATGCCGAGGCGAGCGCCGAAAGCCCAGACGAGACGGTCGCGGCGGAAAGTCCCGCCGCGGCGCTTCGACCGTCGGAGTCGAGCGGCCCGCGCCGCCGCCGCCGCCGCCGGCCTGAGAAACCCGCCGAAGACACCCCGAGTGCCGCGGCGCCCGCCTCGGAAAACGGTGTGCGTCGTTCTCGGCGCCGCCGCCGTTCGCGCATCCGCGACACCGCCGCCGAATCGCTCTGACGCACCCCGACAATTTGTCAACTCGCGCGGCGGCGCGAGCGGACCTCGTGGCTCCACCGGGTGAATCTCCGCGAATTCGAGCTCGGCATCTTGGGTACTTCCGATATCGATCCCATTTCCAGCATGCTCGTGGACTCCGACAGGGGCCCCGTTTGCCGCCCATGTCGGGCGATGATAAAATTCTCGTACCCGCTCCAACAGAGATAGCCAAATGTGCAACATCCCTTGGGGGTTCTGTTGTGAAGCGCAAGCTTTGCGTCCTCTTTACGTCCATTCTCACGATCGCGCTGGCGGGAATCTGGGCCGGCTGCAATTTCGAGCCGTCCTCGAGCCCGGCGGAATCCGCCGCCGATGGCATGGCCGCCAAGCCGGTCACCTCCTCGGGCACCGGCCTGATCCACGCGACAGTGCCGATGAAAACTCACGTCGAGGCGCAAGCGACGGCCGACGGCTGCGAGAACAATCCCGGACCGTTCATCACTTTGAGCGGTGAAATCGTGCTGGGCGGCGTCAACGGCCGGCTCATCTTCCGCAACAACGAAATTGGCACGCACGAGCACGCCGAGGACGTCACTGTGGATGTCGTCGTGTTGGACGAGGGCGAGACCATCCGTTTCGCCAAGCAGCCATCGCGCGGCGGCGTCGGTGGCAATCCCTGGATCTGGATTCAGTTCTTCGACGGCGGCTGGAAGTCGATTTCATCGCCGACCTTGCTCGGGCGCTGCGTCCAGGGGCTCAAGACCACGAACCTCGACTTCGGCATGCCGACCAATGCCAGCGTGAAGGTCACTGGCGGCGACTGCGACAACTCCGGTGGCCCGGAGATCAACCTCAACGGCGAGCTGCGGCTCGGCGGCATCAACGCCAAGCTCATGTTCACGAACAATGCGAAGGGCACGCATTCACGCGACGAGAAGACGGACTTGGCCATCGTCATCCTGGATCCGGGCCAGGCGATCACCTTCGCCAAGCAACCGCCGGAGGGCGGCGTGGGTGGCAACCCGCGCATCTACTTCCAGTTCACCGACCCGGACGGCAACGGACTCAGCGACGAGTTCTACCTCGGCCGCTGCGTGCAGCTGGGTCAGTAACCGACGCTTCGGTGTCGAATTCAGGCTGGGTCGGGCGCGAGCCCGACCCAGCTTGCATTTTGTCGCACGCCGCATTCACCGCACGAGCGTGAGCAGGCGTGTGGCGGTCGTGGTGTTGCCTTGCAAGCGCGCCACATAGACGCCGGATGGCACGTCGCGGCCGCGTGCGTCGCGACCTTGCCACTCCACGCGCTTCTCGCCATCGACCGGACCATTCCACAGACCCGCCACGCGCCGGCCGCGGAGATCCAGGATCTCGAGCGCCACGTGCTCGCCGGCGGGTGCCACGAAGCGCAACGTCGTGCTCGGGTTGAACGGGTTGGGGCGGTTCGGCAGCAGCTCGACCGAGGTGGCTCGGGGCGGTGCCGGAAGCGACGACGGCGTGTCGGCAAGGACGAAAGCGATGTCCTGCGGCGGCAAGCCCAAGCCGATCGGTGTCGTGGTGATCTCGCTGCAGCCGGGGGCGCGGAACAGCCGGACGCCGGGGTTCATGAGGGCGCGATCGGCGAGGAAGATCGTGCCGTCCGTGTGGATCTCGACATCGGCAAGCCGGAACCCCGTCGTCGCGAGACAGGTGCTCGTGACCAACTCGGTGCACCAGTCGAAACGCACGAGGTTGGTGTTGAAGCTCGAGTCATTGACGATGGCGTAGCCGGTGCAGTCGGTCCACAAGCGCACGGCATTCACGTCCCCGCCGAGCGCGGTCTCGGTGATGAAGAAGCCTTCGGCCGTGAGCGTCACCGGATCGATGAACTCGGCGCCGCCGTCCTGGACACCGAAGTTGCCGACCTCGGCGACGACGATCTTCTGGCGCACCGCATCGAGCACGAGCTCGCCGAGCGGGTTGCGCCCGGTGAGCAGGATGCCCTGCACGCCGTTCGTGTTCGGATCGACGTCGACCAGCTGGTCGGTGGTGCAATCGACGACGGCGAGGTAGCTGGGATTGGACGCGACGAAACCGCCGGGCCGGTCGAGGCGCTCCAAGGCGACGAAGAGGAGATTGCCGACGAGGACCATCTCCGTCGTTTCGGGCAGCCCATCGGCATCGCTGAATCCGGCGAGGCTGATCTGACCCAGCGACGCCCCCGTCTCGGGGTTGAAGATGCCGACGTAATCGGTCTCGAAGAGGCTGACGTAGGCTTTGGTGGACGTGAAGATCTCGATGTCCTGCGGATTGGTGCCGTTGCCGGTGCTCCATTGCGTCAAGGTCGCGCCGTTCGCGGCATCGATCACTTGCACGTGGTCGCAGCCGAAACGGCCGAGCGAATAGACACGATTGCCATGGGCGCGAACGACGGCGTCGGCGCAGGTGGATTCGATGGCGATGCTCGTGCCGTGAGGCGGCGCGAGCGCCAGCGTCGAGTAGTAGCCGGTGGCGAAGTCGGTCGATAGGACCACGGCCGACTGTGCCCGTGCCGGCGAATGCAGCGAGGCGCTGGCAATGGCGGCCAGACCGACGGCGCGGAGTGTGTCGGCGCCGGGCCAGCGGGTGACGATCGTGCCGATGGGATGATGGCCATGTCGCATGTGTCGATCTCCTTCTCGTGTCAGAAGCGAACGTCCGAGCCCAGCGAGAACACGCGTCCCGGCAACGGGAACCCCGCGACATCGCGAGCTCGATCATCGGTCAAATTGCGCACGGCGATGCGCACCTGCAGATTGCGGCGCTGCACGCTGAGGTCGACCCCATGCAGGTCGCGCCGCGTCACCACATCTCGATTCCACCGGTCCAGATAGTTCTGTCCCAGAAAGCGGTAGTCATAGCCGAGGGCGACGCCGGCGAAGCGCAGCGCGACGCGGGTGAACAGTTGGTGCGCTGGCCGGCTGGGCAACGCCTTGCCAGCGTACCAATCGATGTCGACACCGAGGTCTTCGGTGCGCAGCCGGGTGTAGTTGCCCTCGACGCTCCACGACGAACGCGGGCTTGCGTCAGCGATCAGCCATTGCAGCTCTTCGCCCTCGGAGTCCGCCGCCCCGATGTTGCGGGCGACGAACGTGCGCTGCGACTGCGGCAAATAGATGATCAGCTGCTCGACATGATTGCGGAAGAATGCGACCTCGAATTGCGTTCGCACATGGCGGAACGATCGCGCGCAATCCAAGGCAATGTCCCTGTTCTTGCCTTCTTCGGCGACGAGATCGCTGCTGCCGGCGATGCTGCCGCCGTCGCCGAAGAGCTCGAGGAAGCCCGGGGTGCGATGATGGCCTCCGGCGCTCGCCTCGAGATGCACGCCGGGAAGCAGGCGCAAGCGCATTCCCGCGCGCGGCTCGATGAACTCGTGCGTACCGGAAACGGCCGGCGCTTTGGAATAGGGAGTGCGCAGATCGCCGGCGAAGCGGTCGGTTTCCTGCGAGGCGCGCACCACGCCCTGCAAACGCAGGCGCCCGCGCGCCAGCAGCCATTCGGAATCGAGAGCGGTTTCCAGCGTGCGGCGCTGCTGTTCCGGGCCGAGCTGCGGCTTGGGGAATTGTCGCCAAGGCATGAAGGTCTCGTGGCGCGCGTCGATGTGCAGCGCCAGGCGCTGCGACAACGGCGCGCGCAGCGAAGTCTCGACGTGCACGCCGCGCGTTTCGCTCACGTCGCGATTGTCCTGCAAGCCGAGGCCGATCTCGCCCGAGGGTCGCTTCGCGTCGACGAACGTGTCGCGCCGCCAATCGTAGTAGGCCTGGGCGCGGCCACGGAGACGTCCACCCCAGCGCGCAGGTGAACGCATGCTCGCGGTGGCCATGTGGTGGTTGCTGCTCTGGACGGTCGCGGTCGACTGGTTGCTGGTGATACCGGGAACGCCCTGCTCGCGATCGACCCATTGATAGAGCAGCTCGAAGCGGCCGTCGCGGCCCCAGGCATGGCCGGCTTTGGCGAGAATTTCCTGCCGACGCACAGCGTTGTTGATGCGTGCAGTGACCTCGTCGTCGTTCAAATTGTGCTCGGTGCCGTTGTCGTCGTGGAACTCGAAGTCGCCTTCGCTGCGCAGAGCGTCGAAGACCACGAGCGCACGCCATCCCGTGCCCACGCCCCATTCTTGCGTGAGCCCCAACCGGCCGCTGCCGAAGCTGCCGGCCGCGACCACGGCGCTGCCGGTGCGTGGTGCATTGCCATCGAGCGGCGGCGTCACGAGCTGGATGGCGCCGCCGGGCGCGCTGCCCGGCAATCCCGGCGGCGCGAAGCCGCGGTACACCGCAATATGATCGAGGCCGGCGAACGGCAATTCGGCCAGATTGGTGAGGCCGAGCCCGGCACGTGCCAGAGGGACTCCATCCAGGTAGACCCGCACCTGCGACGGGCTCGCGCCGCGGATCGAAACGCTCGCGCCGCCGCCGGCACTGCCGTAGTCGCGCACCGAAAGTCCCGGCAAGCGGTCGAGCACGGTCGCGACATCAGCGATGTCGCCGTGAAAAGACTCGACGCTCACGATGGAAACCTGACCGGGCAGCAGCAGTGCCGCATCGACGGGCGGAACACGCGCGCCCTTCACTTGAATTGGCGGGAGGGTGTAGACGCTGTCGCTCGTGTCGGCGGCGGCGATGGCGCGCGGCGACGTGCGCGAACTTGGCGCCGGGCGCGAGCTCGACGTCGATTGCGACGATGCCGCGTCTGCGCGCACCGAGAGATGCGCCAGCGTGATGACGACTAGAGCCGCGAAACTGCGCCACATGGCGCGCACTCCTCAGCCGCGGCGAGCGGGAAAGGAACGGCGCAGCACGATCATTTCGCGGGAAATGCAAAGGAGACTGTGCGACATACTGCCCGACGCTCTTTCCACGAAGCGCCAACCTGGGTCATGTCTCCGGGCAGGTCTCCTGACTCAGGGCTCGAGCGCCGACTCGCACCTTCCCCGCGCACGTGCGCGAGTGGTTTTTGCGAGACGACATCGCCCATCACAGTGGCGGGACCGTAGGGGTTTCGCACCCCATTCCCTTTTCAGCCCATGTGGGCACCCGGAAACTGCGAAGGAACGCCACCCATTCTAGGAGCCTCCAGGGGGCGGCACAAGCACATCTCTTCAAGTGATTGTAATAAAGTCGATTAACTGGTTTGCACTGGTCCAGACACAATACCCGAATGGCGGCATTCGGTCCGCCGGCGGAAGCCTCGGACTGCATCCAAGTCCTGTCTTCTTGGGGGCTTGCTTTCCCGAGCCGCCGTGGTGTTAACTACCGGTTCGCCTCGGGAGTCGTTTCCCTCGGAACACTACTACCAGGGCACGATACGCCTAATGGCCCTTCAGGGGTCGAATGGCGTCATGATGAATGACGCCTGGAGGCTGTGTCCTGCACCAGAGGCTTTCCGAAAGAGCTTTGCACACACCCGCAGGGCGTTGACAGCCTTGCTGGGCGTGGGTAGCGTGGCGGATCCACGTCGCGGTTGGGATCTCGAAACGATCCGTCCTGAACGGAGTACGAGCTTGCCGACGATCAGTCAGTTGGTGCGAAAAGGCCGCAAGACCATGAAGGTCGCGGGAAAGTCGCCGGCGCTGCGCAGCAACCCGCAGAAGCGCGGTGTTTGTACGCGCGTGTATACGTCGACGCCCAAAAAGCCCAATTCGGCGCTGCGCAAAGTGGCGCGTGTGCGCCTGACCAATGGCATCGAAGTCACGGCCTACATCCCGGGTGAGGGGCACAACCTGCAGGAGCACTCGATCGTGCTCATCCGCGGCGGACGCGTGAAGGATTTGCCCGGAGTTCGGTATCACATCGTGCGTGGCACCTTGGATTCGACGGGTGTCGAAGGCCGTCGCAAGTCGCGCTCGAAATACGGGGTCAAGCGGCCAAAGTCGTAGCCTGAGCCCACGCCTCTGTCGTCCGCACCCGTGGACGCCACGGGGATGGACGGCGACGACAGGCCGGAGGAACGCATGCCGAGACGCAAGGAAATCGCGCGGCGCGAGATCGAGCCGGATTCGCGCTACAACAGCACCTTGGTGCATCAGTTCATGAACTATCTCATGGGGGCCGGCAAGAAGAGCGTCGCCGAGGGTGTGTTCTACGGCGCCATGGACATCGTCCAGGAGCGCACGGGCCAGGACCCGATGACGGTGTTCAAGCAGGCGCTCAACAACGTCAAGCCGACGTTGGAAGTGGCCTCCCGGCGCGTCGGCGGCGCCACCTATCAGGTGCCGACGGAAGTGCGCCCGGTGCGCCGCACAGCGCTCGCGATGCGCTGGATGATCACGTTTTCGCGCCAGCGCAAGGAACGCTCGATGGCGGAGAAGCTCGCCGCCGAAGTGATGCTGGCGTACAAGAACGAGGGTCCTTCGGTGAAGAAGAAGGAAGACACCCACAAGATGGCAGAGGCCAACAAGGCCTTCGCGCATTATCGCTGGTGAGGAACCGGGCCCGACAGGGGCCGCGTATGCAAGAACTGTTATAGGCCGGCGACGGAACCGTAACAGTGGAGCTCGAGCCCTCCGCTGCGGTGCCTCGGACCGGCGGAGGATTTTTTTGACGGTCGGTCGGAGTGTGGAAGAGTCATGCCGCGAGAACTGAGCCTGCAGAAATACCGCAACATCGGCATCATGGCCCACATCGATGCGGGGAAGACCACGACCACCGAGCGCATTCTCTATTACACGGGAAGGACGCATCGGATGGGCGAGGTGCACGAGGGTGGGGCCACGATGGACTGGATGGAGCAGGAGAAGGAACGCGGGATCACCATCACCAGCGCCGCGACCACCACGCAGTGGCGCGATCACCGCATCAACATCATCGACACCCCGGGGCACGTGGACTTCACCGTCGAGGTCGAGCGCAGCCTGCGCGTCCTGGATGGCGCCGTGGCGCTGTTCTGCGCCGTCGGCGGCGTCGAGCCGCAGTCGGAGACGGTGTGGCGCCAGGCCAACAAGTACAAGGTGCCGCGCATCGCATTCGTCAACAAGATGGATCGCGTTGGCGCCAGCTTCATGGGCGTGGTCAAGCACATCCGCGAACGCCTCAAGGCGCGCGCGGTGCCGGTGCAGATGCCGATCGGCGAGGGCGAGTTGTTCACCGGCATCATCGACCTGCTGACGATGCGCGCCCGGTTCTACAACGAAGAGACTTTGGGGACCACCTTCACCGACGCGAGCATTCCCGACGACCTGCTGGAACAAGCCAAGAAACTGCACGTCGAGCTCATCGAAGCGGTCGCCGACCACGACGACGAAGTCGCCGAGCGCTATCTCTTCGAGCACGACGTGCCCGGCGAGCTGCTCATGCGTGCCTTGCGCAAGTCGACCGTCGATTGCAGCGTCGTTCCCGTGCTGTGTGGTTCGGCGTTCAAGAACAAGGGCGTGCAGCGGCTTCTCGACGCCGTGGTGGATTTCTTGCCGAGCCCGCTCGACATGCCGGTCGTGCATGCCGTGAGCGTCGAAGACGATACTCCGGTGGCGCAGCCGCCGCGGGACGACGTGCCCTTCAGTGCGCTCGCGTTCAAGGTCATGAACGACCCCTACGTCGGCCAGCTGACGTTCCTGCGCGTCTACTCCGGCACCTTGAACTCCGGTTCGCACGTACTGAACGCCACCGAGGACAAAAAAGTGCGCATCTCGCGCCTGCTGCGCATGCACGCCAACAAGCGCGAGGAAGTCGACGCCGCCTACGCCGGTGACATCATCGCCGCCGTCGGTCTCAAGAACACGCGCACCGGCCATACCTTGTGCGACCCGGACCACCCGGTGCGCCTGGAGTCGATGTCCTTCCCCGAGCCGGTGATCTCGGTCGCGATCGAGCCGAAGACGCGCGCCGACCAGGACAAGCTGGCGATGGCGCTGCTCAAGCTCGCCGAGGAGGACCCGACCTTCCGCGTGCGCAGCGACGCCGAAACCGGCCAAACGCTGATTTCGGGCATGGGCGAGCTGCACCTCGAGATCATCGTCGATCGCATGATGCGTGAGTTCAACGTCAACGCCAACGTCGGGCGCCCGCAGGTGGCGTATCGCGAGACCATCCATGGCACCGCCGACGCCGAAGGGCGCTTCATTCGGCAGTCCGGCGGGCGCGGCCAGTACGGCCACGTCAAGATCACCTTGGCGCCGCAGAGCGAGAACAACGGCCTCATCTTCGAGAACAAGGTCATCGGCGGCTCCATCCCGCGCGAGTACATCTCGGCGGTGCACAAGGGCGTCGAGGAAGCCATGCAGAACGGTCCGGTCGCCGGCTATCCGCTGGTCGGGCTCAAGGTCACCCTCTACGACGGCAGCTACCACGAGGTCGATTCGTCCGAAATGGCGTTCAAGATCGCCGGGTCGATGGCGTTGCAGGACGCGGTGAAGAAATCCAAGCCCATCTTGCTCGAGCCGATCATGGAGGTCGAAGTCGTCGTCCCCAGCGATTACATGGGCGAAGTCATCGGCGACCTCAATTCGCGCCGCGGCAAGATTTCCGGCATGACCCAACGTCCCGATGCCCAAGTGGTGAATGCCTCGGTGCCCCTGTCCGAGATGTTCGGCTACGCCACGCGGCTGCGCTCGCTGACGCAGGGGCGTGCGGTCTACACCATGCAGTTCGCACGCTACGAGCCGGTGCCGGCCAGCGTGCTGGAAGAAGTCGTTGCGCGCGCCGTGGGCCGTTAGCCCAGCGGTTGCAGGTCTGCGGGGGGCCTGGAGGCCCACGGAACGGAGGGACTGAGATGGCGCGTCAGAAGTTCGAGCGGACGAAGCCGCACGTGAACGTAGGGACGATCGGGCACATCGATCACGGCAAGACGACCTTGACGTCGGCGATCACGCGGGTGTTGGCGGCGAAGGGTCTGGCGGACTACATGCCG
>DASRJO010000083.1:0-12310 GCA_035649435.1 Candidatus Krumholzibacteriia bacterium
GAACGCCAGAGCCGCGATGCGCACCTCCTCGCTCGGGTCCTTGTGGAACGTGCGCAGCACCGCCGGATAGCTCGAGGCACTGCGCAGGTAGCCGAGTGTGCGGATGATCTTGACGCGGATGCGCTCATCCTGCGACGTCTCGAGTTTCTGCAGCAGCGTTTCCTCCAGCTCGGTGCGGGAGTGCAGCGAAGCGACGACGAACTCGATGGTGCGATCGGTCCGCACCGATTCCACCGTGGCGTGCAGGAGAGGGTCGTGGCTGCGCTTGCGGTCCTGCAGGAAATCGAACAGCGGGAACGACTCCAGGGTCTCGAGAATGGCGGCCAAATCCTGGTCGCGGTCCAGCGCCATGAGGCCGAGCAGCGCATATCCGCGCATCTCGTCGCTCGATCGCGGTGAAGCCAGCACGCCGCGCAGCAGATCGGCCGATGGCCGATCCCGTAGCGCGCTCAACACCAGGACCGCGCGCCCGCGCACGCGCTCCGACGGGTCGAAGACCGCGGCCCGCAGTGCCGTGAACGATGCGGCGTCGTGAATGCGCGCCAGTGCATCCAATGTCGTGACGCGCACTTCCTCCACGGGGCTCCGCAGCAGCTCGAGCAAATCGGCAACGGCATCGTGATCCTCGAGATCGCCGAGGACCCGCACCGCTTTGCACACCACCGCTTCGTCGGCATCGCCGAGCATGGCGCGGATGAGCTCGCGGCCCGCGGCGTGGCCGAGCTGTCCGAGAACGTCGATGACGCCGAGGCGGCTCATGCGGTCGGCACCTTGGAACAGCACATCGATGACCCGATCCGGATCGGTCCACTGCACCTGTCCCAGCGCCCACGCGATTGCATCGCCAAGTTCGGCGCTGGCGTTTTCGAGGCCGCGCACCAGAGTCTCCAGGCAATTCGAATCCCCGATCTGCCCGAGCGCGCGCGCGGCGGCCACTTGCACTTCCGGGACGAAATCGTGGAACGCGTCCACCAGGCGCGGCGCGGCTTCGAGGGCGCGCAAGAGACCCAACGCACGCGCCGCCTCCGCGCGCACCATGGCGTCGCAATCGGCCAGCAGCTCGAGCAACGCCGGCACCGAGCTCGGATCGCCGACGCGCCCGAGCACCACCGCGGCGCCCGCGCGCACGCGCGCTTGCGGGTCCCGCACCGCCGTCGCCAGCAGCTCGTTGGGATTCGGAAACGGGATGCGCTCCAGCGCCCGCACCGCTTCGACGCGAATCGAGTCATTTGCATGTCCGAGCATGCGGCAGATCGGCTCGGCGGCGCTCTCCTCGCGCAACCGCGCCAGCGAGCGCAACAGCTCGGCCACGATCGGCGGTGCTTCTTCCTTCTGCAAGCGATCGACGAGCGCGATCGATACGGATCCGTGCCGCACCTCGCCGAGGATCTCGGCCACCGCGTAGCGCACGCGCGGGTTGGAGTGCGACAGCGCCGCGATCAGGATTTCGATCACGCCGGCTTGCCCGGCCGCGACCAGTTTTTCACGCGCCGCGATGTCGCCGTCGCCGGCGCGGTCGATGAGCATTTCCAACACGCCGAGGCGTTCGAGCGTCATCCCGGCGCGCTGGCGCACTTCCATGTCCGCATCCTCGAGAGCCATGACCAGGGGGTCGATGGCGCGTTCGCCCAAGTGTTCCAAGGCCTCGATGACGCGGACGCGCACCCACCATTCGCCATCCTTGAGCGATTCGATCAGATGGTGCAGCGCGCGCGGGTCGCCGATGGCGCCCAGCGCGCGCACCGACTGGATGCGGACGTATGGCACCGGATCCGCCAGCATCAGGTGGATCAGCTCCGGCACGGCGTGGCGGTCGCCGACCTTGCCGAGAGCGCTGGCGGCGCGCGAACGCACTTGGTCGTGCAGGTCGCTGAGGCACGCGAGCAACGCGGGCACGGCGCGCGGGTGCTTGAGCTCGCCGAGGATTTCCGCTGCCCAGGCGCGCGCACCGACCTCGCCGCGACCGCTCAGCTTCTGCAGCAGCGGCTCGCACGCGGGCTCGCCGAACTCCAGGATGATCTCGGCGACGCGTGGCGGCAGCCAGCTCTCCGGCAAGGACAAAGCTTCCACCAGCGGCGCGAGCGCACGCGGGTCGCGAATGCGCCCGAGCGCACGGCTCGCGGCCATGCGCACGTCGCGGTCCTCTTCGCGCGTGTTGCGCATGACTTGCACCAGCGGCTCGACGGCGCGGACGCTGCCGATCTCGCCCAGGAGGCGCGCCGCGAACGCGCGCTCGGCCCAGCGCCGGCCATGCTGCAGGACGTGGATGGTGCGATCGAGGATGCCAAGCTCGTCGTACGAGGTATAGACGGACTGGATCTCTTCGGCGCTGCTTTGCGGACCGAGCTGCAGGCGGCGCTCTTCGAGCAAGCGCTCGACCGCGTCGAGATCGTGCAACGTGGCGCTGCGCCGGCGCACGGCGCGGTACGCGGTGGCATTCTCGCCGTCGAGCTCGGCAAAGAGAGTCTTCAGGTGCTGTACGCGTGCGTTCAGGCGCCGTTCGCGCAGACGCAGCACCCACTCGCGACAGGCGTAGCCGGAGATGGAAACGCCGGCTGCCGCGAGGCAGATCTGCAGCAGAATTTTCGCGATAGAATCGAGCAAGCTTGCCGCCTTTGCATCCGTGCGCGGCGGATCAGGCGTTCACGAGCTGATGCTTGCGCAGGCGAGCCCGAATCTCGCGCACCAGATCTGCAGGATCGAAGGGCTTGGCAACGAAACCGTCCGCGCCGACACGCTTGGCCCAGAAGCGGTCACTGGGTTGGCTCTTCGCCGAGATGAACACCACAGGAAGCGTGCGCAGCATCTTGTCCGCACGCAGTGCTCGACACACCTGGTACCCGTTCTTGCGCGGCAGAACGATCTCGAGCAACACCAGGTCCGGGCGCGCTTGACCGATCTTCTGCAGCGCTTCCTCGCCGTCACGCGCCGTGAACACACGGTAACCCTCGTTCTCGAGAATGAGGGTCACGAACTTCACGATCGCGTTGTCCTGATCGACGAGAAGAATTGTCTTGGTGCGCGCCATGTTCGCTCGATCCTTCCGGCGGCTCCGACTCCGGGACTGTCGTCGCGGAATCGTGCGTGGATTCCATCCGAGTCCTGCAATGGACGTACCACGCACCACTTCCGGCCTCGTCGCAGCGCGGCCGGGGGCAGAGGATCCACGGATGGCGTGAGCCGCCGCGTACGTCCGCGGCGCGGCCCGTGACGTCGAGATCGAATCGGATGCTTCGAGCTGCGAACGACCCAACTTCGCCGCCCGCATCGCGCATTGCACGCCGGCGAGAAACCGCCGGCTCCGTGCGGGTGACCGTCTCCATTGCCACGATCCGCATCCCGCCGCACGGCGCGATCGGGGGCGTGGCGCTCGGCTCGGAGCTCGCATCATTCCATTTGCGAGGTGCTCACGAGCCAGGAGAACGATTGGTGGGTTTGTCGTCGGCCTTCGCCGCGGGTTTGGGCGGCGCCGCGTCTTCGCTCGCGCCCTTGCGATTGGCACCGAGCGGCCGACCGCCCCAGTGGAGGATCTGGATCTTGCCCATCACCGCATCGCGATTGCGCGGTTGTTCTTCGAGCACCGCATCGTAGATTTGCTCGGCGCGATCGAGGTCGCCGTTCCAAGCCACGACGCGCGCGAGCCCGAGCCGTGCTTCGGTATTGTCCGGGTCGCCAGCCAGGACCTGTTCGTAGATGCGGATGGCCGCGTCGTAGTCTTCGCTCCACGCCAGAACCTTGGCGTAATCGACCAGCAGAATGCGGTCGTTCGGTGTCTCCCCGAGAAGCATCTCGTACTGCGCGCGCGCCTCTTGCAGCTTCCCTTGCCAGCCGTAGACGCGCGCGATGCCGATCTTGGCCTCGCGGTTGCGCGCATCCATGCCGAGCACGCGCTTGTAGATGTCCATGGAGCGCTCGAATTCGTCGTTCCAAGCCAGCACGCTCGCCAGACCCAAAAGGCCCTCGATGCTGTGCGTATGATGCGTCAGCAAGCGCTCGTAGAACACGATGGCGCGATCGAACTGCCCCGCCCAGCCCGACGTCTGCGCTGCCCCGAGCAGCGCGACATAATCGACCGGATGCGACTGCAGGATGTTCTCCCACTCGCGAATCGAGGGGTCGAAGCGGCCGTCGGCTGCGAGCGCGCGCGCCAGGCCAATGCGAAAGTCATAGTATCCCGGCTGCAGCGCCAACGTGCGGCCGTACAGATCGATGGCTTCAGCCGGATTCCCGCGCCGAAGCTCGAGCGCGGCACGCTTCGCCAAGACCGCCGGGTCGTTCGGCCGCACTTCATCGGCGTGCAAATAGGCCGCGCGCGCTTCATCGTACTTGCCTTCGTCGACCAGCCGATCGCCCTGGGCGATCCAGTGATCGCGCGCGGAACTGCCGTCCGCTGCCGATTGCGACGCCGCACTGGGCTTGGACGCCGCCTGTGCCAACGCCGTTTCCACCCGCAACGCCATGCCGGCGAGCACGCAGCAGAGAATCGGTCGGACGTAAGAGTCGACGTCGCGGAGAAACCACTGCCAGCGGCTCACGGCACCGCCTCCCCCGCACGTCGGGCTGCGATCTCACGTCGCAACGTCTCCCCGCGCGGATCCTTCGGGTGCGCCGCGAGCAGCCGCTGCAGTTCCTTCTCGGCTTCTTTGACGCGACCTGCCTGCAAGTGCAAACGGGAAAGCGTGGCGCGAGCATCGGCGTCCTTGGAATTCTCCCGCAGCAGGCTTTCCAGCGCCGCGCGCGCCTCGGCTTCGTGGCCGAAGGCTGGCCCCAGCGTGCCGAGACCCAGGCGAGCGCCGGGATGGAATGGCTCCAGCTGCACGATCCATTGGAACATCTCGAACGCGGACCGGCGGAGACCCTGAGCATCGAACTGCCAGGCTTGCTCGACCATCTGGGCCGGCGTCTTCTGTTGCTGTTGCCAGCGCGTCAGCATTCCATCCACCGATTTCACCAAGTGGTACTCCGCCTCGCCGTCGGACGAGTCGTCACGCCAGAAGCTGTCGAACATCGGCAGGCACTCGTCGAAGCGTTGGCTGGTGAACAACACGAAAGCAAGTCCGCGCTGGCTCTCGACGCGTTCCGGGCTGCGCGCGAGAACCTGGCGAAATGCCGCCTCGGCCTCCGCCGCTTCGCCCAAGCGGTAGTGGGCGTAGGCGAGACCATTGAGGAGTTCCAAGCTCGCGGGGGCGACTTCGAGCCCGCTGCGAAAGGAGGCCTTCGAGCGGCTCATGTCGCCGAGTCGATAGTACGACCAGCCGAGCAAGAGCTGATCGTGCATGGGCGGATGCTCCTTCGCCTCGACCAAGCGAATCACCGAGGCGAAGTCATGGGTCAAATAGTAGACCTCGACCGAATCGATCGGGAGAGCGATCGCGGTCAGCTCACTCGCCAAGATGACTCCGCCGAGCAACGTGTGCAGCATTCCGTTCGCCTCCCGGCGACCTGGGGCCCTACGCCCCTCGGGAAGAAGGCCCCCCACTGGAGAAGCAAGGATCGTGCTTCCAAGGGAACGCTCTTCTCCGGCCGGATCGTGGATGCAACGAGGAACGAGCGCGCACATCGGACCGATGCCGCGAGCCCCGATGCGCCACCACCCGGAAGCATCAGGAAGTGTTCACGCTGTCGACATCCTCCGTCCACGCAGTAGACGAACGGACACGCACCCCACCGCGGTGACTTCGTGGCGGGCGAGGCGTAACTCGTGCTGCCGCGTGCACTTCGTGACGTCCCCCGTGATCCGAAGCGCGAGCACGAAGGTTGCCTGGCTTCCGCACATCCCGACCTCCCAGAGGGGCTCGCGCACCTTGGATTCACGACACTCATCACACGGCGCGCCGCATGCGGCGACGCTCTGGTTCTCTTCGGCACTCCTGTTCTTGGGCCTGGGTTCGCGTGCACACGCATGCGCCGTGTGGTCGCAGCCGTCACCGATCCACGCCCTCGTCGGTGCGGGCGACATTCTGTCGGCTGCGACTGCCGGAGGAATCGTTCTTTGGGATCTGTCCTCGGAACGCGCCCGACATGTGACGACCGCTCAGGGTCTCCCCACTCAAATCGCCCTCGCGCTCGACATCCCACCCGACCGCGACGAGCTCGAGGTCGCCACCACGAATGGATTCGCACGCGGCTGGTTCGACGGGGGTTGGCGTACTTTCGGTGCGCGCAATGACGACAAAGGTCTGGCGCTCTACTCCTGCATGGCACGCCCCGGAGGGCGCGTGGTTGCCGGAGGATCCTACGGACTTCTGCTCGCATGGAACCAAGAGCGCCTGGACTCGCTGCGCGTCCCGACGCGATCTGGACGCGTCGTCTCACTCGCATTCTGGAATGCTTGGGTCGATGCCGCCGCCACTCGCAACTCATCCTTGTGGAACAAACCTGCGATCCCTCCTGCCGACCTCGCTCCGCGTGTCTTGGCCTCGGGCGATGCCGTCGACTCCCTCCAACACAGCGGCGAACCACCTTTCCCCGTGGGCCTAGTGGCTGGGCTCGACAACGATGGACTCTGGTTGCTGCGGTCCTCGGGATCCTGGGTCCGGTGGTTGCGCTTCGTCCAAGAAGATGGCCTGCCATCGCATCGCGTGCGCCATGTGCGCACCGACTCCAGCGGCCGCTTGTGGGTGGCCACCGACGCCGGCCTCGCCTGGATCGGCGCGGATCTCAGGGTGCATTCGTTCGCCGGCCATCCGGTGCTCGGGCGGAGGATTCACGCGCTCACCGAGGGCGCGGATGGTTTGCTCTACCTCGGACTCGACGACGGTCTCGCCCGATTCGACCCGAATCGGCCCGATGAAACGGCCGCGCGCATTCCCGGCGTCTCCGGGCCGATTGTCGCGCTCGCAATCACCTTCGATGCACTCTGGTTCAGTGATGGCAACACGATCGCCTCGTTGACGGGACACCAGCTCCCGCTGCCGAACGGCCCTGCGACAAACTATGGTCTTGCCCTCTTGGCGCACCGTGACACGCTCTGGGTCGGACATCCATTCGGACTGGCGAGTACCTTCACCGAAGGCGCGTGGGTTCCCTGGGGCGCCAATGAGGGTCTGCCTGCCGACGACATCACGAGCTTCCTGCACAGGGAAGGGAAGCTCTACGCCGGGTCCGCTTCCTCGGGTCTTTTCGTTCTCGCCGGCCCGAACACCGGGCGCTCCTTCCCTCGTCTCGACTCGAGTCACAAGGCCAGCTCGGGTCGACTGTCCTTCAATCCTGTGGCTGGCGCACCCTTGCAGATCTCGACTCAGGCGAATGCTCGCGGCTCGCATTGGGTTGGAGGGAGCTCGGGCCTGAGTGTGCGCCGCGGCCTGACATGGGAGGGGTTCCCGCTTTGGCCCGGCGCTTCGGAAGTCGTCGACGTCTTGAGCGTTGGCGACACCCTTTGGGTGAGCGGTTCTCACGCTGGCGTCGCCTACCACGACGGCCGGACATGGATCGTTCCACCGTGTGCGAGCGAATTCGCCGGCGCTCATTTCGGCCGCTTGAGCCGCGGAGCCGATGGTCGCATCGTCATTGCAACCGACCGCGGGATCGCCTGGTGGGACGGTCTGAACGTGATTCGGCTGCCGGGATCCCCCAGCGACTCCGTGACCGACATCCAGATGTGGGGCACGACCATCGCCGCAGGCACACACCGCGGCCTCTGGGTCCTCGACCCACACGGCGTGTGGCGCTTGTTCGGCGTCCTGGACGGCCTCCCAGGCGCACAAATCCGCGCCCTCGATGTCGATGCGAACGGCTCGCTCTGGGTCGGGACGACACGCGGCATCGGCCTCATGCAACCGCTCGCTCCCGACGCAAACCCAGCGCGCCATCAGCCACCCGACTCCCCGATGCGACGAAGCGCAGTGCGCACGACATCCGACACAGCACCGCAGGCTGAGATCACAATGCCAGCGACAAGCGTGTCCCTCTACGACGTGCGTGGTCGTCTGGTGCGCCAGCTCGAAGCCACATCGGAAGGGACCTGGCTCTGGGACGCACGCGATTCGAAAGGCAAACTCGTCCCATCCGGCGTCTACTACGCTCGCTCCCTCCCAACCAACCCCATTCGTCGCATCTTCGTCCGCCATTGATACCCACGCGCCCTCGTTGGTGGCGGCCGCGTAGTGTGCACCGGAGCGCTCCGCGTGCCCTTCTTCCTCGCCGCCTTCTGTGGCATGATCCGCTCATGGCAGCTTGCACCTCCTGCGCGAGCGTGATCACCGCAGGTCAAGCTTATTGCAGCACTTGCGGCAAGGCAGTCGGCGGCGTTGTCGATGACGTCACACTTGCCAGCGACATCGGGTTCTCCTCGCCGCCCTCCGACGGTCATCGGTCGACCAGCGTCACCTACGATGCGCGTTTCGTTCCCGGCACGTTGCTCGCGGGGCGCTATCGCATCGTGGCGTTGATCGGCCGCGGCGGCATGGGCGAAGTCTATCGCGCCGACGATCTCAAGCTCGGTCAGGCCGTGGCGCTCAAGTTCCTTCCGGCCGATCTCGGCAGCGATGCGCGCCGGCTGCAGCGCTTCCTCGACGAAGCGCGCATGGCGTTGCGCGTGACGCATCCGAACGTCTGTCGCGTCTACGACATCAGCGAAGTGCACGGACAACACTTCATCACGATGGAATACGTCGACGGTGACGATCTCGCTTCGCTGCTACGGCGCGTCGGGCATTTTCCCGAAGACAAGGCCGTCGAAGTCGCACGACAACTCTGTGCTGGCCTGACCGCCGCTCACGATCAGAGCATCCTGCATCGCGATCTCAAACCTGCCAACGTCCTGCTCGACGGCCGCGGTCGGGTGCGCATCACCGACTTCGGCCTGGCAGCACTCGAGGGCGATGCAACGGGCCCGCAAGTGCGCGGTGGCACGCCCGGATACATGGCGCCGGAGTTGTGGACTGGCAGTCCGCCCTCCGTGCGCAGTGATCTCTATGCGCTCGGCTTGGTCCTGTATGAGTTGTTCACTGGCAAATCGGCATTCTCCGGCCACGATTGGGCCGAGACCGAACGCCTGCACCGCGAATCGGCGCCTCCGAGTCCGACGACACTCGTCGAAGGTCTCGATCCGGCGCTCGAGCGCGTCATCTTGCGTTGTCTCGAGAAGGACCCCGAGGAGCGACCGCAGTCGGCACGTGCCGTGGCCGCGGCACTGCCCGGCGGCGACCCGCTTGCCGCCGCTCTCGCAGCCGGCGAGCTTCCGTCTCCCGACCTTCTGGCGCGCGCGGGCGGTCAAGGCGGCCTACGGCCCGCGGTCGCGTGGGCCGGTTTCGGCGCGATCCTGATCGGGATCGCTGCTCTCGTCGGGTTGGCGGGGAAGGCCACATTGGTCGGAGCCGTGCATCGTCCCAAATCCACGGCGGTCTTGGCCGAGCGTGCACGGGAAATCCTGCGCACGCTCGGCCACGAGGGCGCCATCCAGGACGAGATCTACTTCTTCGAACCGAACGTCGATTACATCCGCCATTTCGAGCACGACAAGATCCCGGCAGCACGGCAGTCGTATTCCGCGGAACGGCCAAGCGGGATGCTGTTCTGGTACCGCTCAGCGCCGCAGGAGCTCGACCGGGTCCACCGAGGCTCCATTGGTGATTGGCGCGTCGATCCACCGCTCACCACGCCGGGTATGTCATCCATCGGACTCGACCCTGCGGGCCGGCTGTTCGCCTACCTCGAGATTCCCGCTGACAAGGACAGTGTCCGCACGAGCGGCGCCACGGACTGGACGCCGCTATTCGCTGCCGCGGATCTGGATCCATCCGCCTGGAGCCCCGTCGAGCCGGAATGGAACCCGCCTGTGTTCGCCGATCAGCGCGCGGCGTGGCAAGGCACCGATCCGCGCGCACCGGAGATCCCGTTGCGCATCGAGACCGCCTCGTTGCACGGGAAGCCCGTCGCCTTCCGGGTGATCGAACCCTGGACGCGCCCATTTCAACGGACGCCGCCGGAAAGTACGTGGGATCGCGTCGGTCAAATCATTCGCAATTCATGGTTCGTCATCGTGCTGATTGCGGCCAGCATCGCGGCCTTCCGCAACGTGCGCTCGGGGCGCGGCGATCGTCGCGGCGCCTTGCGGCTCGCGATCTATCTAGGGGCCATGCGCATGTTCTGGTACCTGGGTGCGCACCACACGCCCTCGCGCACCGAGCTCGATACCTTCACCGCGCACCTGGCCTGGTCGTGCTACCGCGTGTGCCTCGTGTGGGTATTCTATCTCGCGCTCGAACCCTTCGCCCGCCGGGCGTGGCCGCGGATGATGATCTCCTGGGTCCGCCTGCTCTCGGGTCGTTTTCGCGATCCACTGGTGGGGCGAGATCTCCTCATGGGAATCGTGGGGGGCGTCCTCTTGGCCTTGATCATCAGAGCCGGTCTGACCCTCGGCGCGAATTGGGTCACAGCCACGCCGCAATTCTCGGTCTGGTCACTCGAGGCACTGCGTGGCCCGCATCACGCGCTCGTGGCGATCGTCGGACTGCACGTCACCAGCGTCCTGGGCATCTTCGTCGGCGTCATGTTCCTTCTCATGCTCAAGCTGCTGCTGCGCCGGACGTTGCTCACGGTCATCGCCTTCTCGATCCTCTCGATCGTGATGATCAATCCCGACACCGGTTCCGTGTGGGTCGACATCGTGCTCTACGTGTTGGTCGTGCTGGTGATCTGGGTCGTGCTGCTGCGCTTCGGGTTCCTCGGTCTGGTGGCGACCTCCACCTTCTCCGAAATCCTCTCGAACATGCCTCTCGACTTCGACGTCGCGCGCTGGGATGGCTACACCACGCTGTGGACGCTCGCCGTCGTGCTCGGACTCGCCATCTATGCGCTGCGCTCGGCACTGCGCCCGCGGTTGGTGTGACGCCGGACCTGAATGCCGCGCGTCAGAACACCTCCATCATTCCCATGAACCAGCCGCGCGAGCCGGCCTGGCCCCAACCGTGATCGACGGAGAGGTTGGTGTTGGAACGCTTGTTGAACTTGAAGCGCAGTCCCACACCCCCACCGGGATCGACGCGTCCGAACACCTGCGACTCCGGATCGGTGGTCGCCATGAGGTTGAGGAAGCCGACGGCTCCCAGGAGGCCATCGCGCGTCAGCTGCAGCCGATATTCGGTCTCGAAATAGATCTGGTTCACGCCGCGGCTTCGACCCTGCAGGTAGCCGCGCCCGCCGCGACCATAGGTATCCCACCCGACGGCGGGCAGGTCGAGGTACGGCGCGGGTCCGAATGTCAACCAGCTGTAGATCCAGAAGGCGAGCACGTTGGGGCTTTGCTGCGGCAGCTTGGCGTAGAGACGCACCTCGTTCCAGAATTCCTGCCAATTCAAGTCGGACCCGAGGCTCTTCAAATAGTCGCGAAAGACGCCGCTCAAATAGTAGCCGGAGGATGGATTCACGATGTTGTCGCGCGTGTCTCCCAGCAGGTTGATCGAGACCCCGGAGGCGCGTGTGCGCGTCACGGCACTGCCCGTGTACTCCGTGAACGGCGTGCTCTCACCGAGCACCGCGCGCTCGTCGACGATCTCGGCGTAGTCGTCGTAATGATAACCGATCCCGACATACACCGGCCCGCTCGTGCGACGAAACACGGTCGCATACCACCGGCTGAGCTTGAATTCCATCGGGTATTCCTGCTGATTGTCGTGGATCGGCCCGAGCCCCCATGTCGAGCGCTCGGTGTCGAGGTAGCGAACGTCGGCCTTGATGAGATAATCGCCGGAGGGCGTGAAGATGTCGCCCTTGAATTGCGCCTGCACCTGCCCCTGCGTCGAATAATTGCCCGAGATCGACAACGCCGACGGGCGCGAATTGGGGCCGCTGCCGAGTGTTCCTGCTCCCGACACCGAGGCGCCGAACGCGAAGCCGTACACGGGATTGTAATTCAGCGTCGGCAGGATCGACCATGCGAGCCCGCTCGGGAGCGTGCCCTCCAACTGGGGCTCGACTCGCTTGTCGAAGAACCACTCTTTGACCAGATCGAACACGTCGCGCTGTGGCACCACTTCCGCGGCGATCGAGTCGGGCGCCACCGCGACAGCGCATACGGGCACGCAGAAAAATGCCGCAGCAGCCGTCGCTGGAGCGAATGCCCACGTGCGCCGCCCGCGGTTCCGTCGCTCGCCAGGTGCTCGTCGCTGCATCGATTCGCCTCCCGCTTCGTTCGCCCACACTACAGCGAGGAGCGGCGCTCGTCTGCATCCTTCGGCGGTGGTGCGGCGTCGACAAGCTGCGGGGGACTTGCGACCCGCGCCAGCGATCGGGTAAGTTCCCGCTGACTCAGCGGCTTCATTTCGTGCCGGCGTAGCTCAGTTGGTTAGAGCAGCGGAATCATAATCCG
>DASRJO010000084.1:0-2589 GCA_035649435.1 Candidatus Krumholzibacteriia bacterium
TTTCTTGGCAATTTTTGCTGCTTCGCATGACGGCTCGATGAACGAAAAACCTTGATCTCAACCCGGACTCGGCGCCCTTCGCTGAGTTGTTTCTGGCGGACGATCGAGGCTCCTGCCTGTCGCGCGCCATGGAAAAATGCCCCCTCGGCGTCACGAGGAATTGCCCCCTCCTTGGGATAACTGAGGAGAGAGCGAATGAGCGAGGAACGAATCACGGAAAGCCCGTCGTGGAGTGATCCACGGGGGCATGTGATGAAGACGCCGGACGATGTGGCGGAGATGTTGCGGCTGAAGGCGTGCGGGTGGGGGTTGAAGCGGATTGCGCGGCATCTGGGGTGCAGCCATCACACGGTGAAGGGCTACGTGGCGGCCGGCGGGGTGAAGCCGTTCAAGTCACCTGAGCGCCCGAAACGGCTCGATGGCCTGGCGGGTTGGCTGCGCGAGAGGTTCATTCGGCATCGCGGCAATGCGGATGTGGTGCGCCAGGACCTGTTGGCCGAGAAAGGCGTGGCGGTGAGCCGGCGCACGCTGCAACGCGCGGTGCAGGCCTATCGTCAAGCGCTGAAGGCGGAGGCGCTGGCAACGATGCGGTTCGAGACGCCACCGGGCCGTCAGCTGCAGATCGACTTTGGCGAGCGCCTGGTGGAGATCGGCGGCGGGAAGATCAAGGCATTCGTGTTCGTGGCGACGCTCGGGCATTCGCGACGGCTGCACGTGCGTGCGTTCCGTGGCGAGAAGCAAGAGCACTGGTTCGCCGGGCTCGAGAGCGCGTTCACGACCTTCGGTGGCGTGGCGGAGGAAGTGCTGATGGACAATCCGCGCGCGCTGGTCGTGCGCCACGACGCGGTGAGCCGGTCGGTTCAGTTCAACGACAAGCTCCTCGCGTTGGCGAAGCATTGGGGCTTCCGTCCTCGCGCCTGCGCGCCGTATCGGGCGCGCACGAAGGGCAAGACGGAGAGCGGCGTTGGCTACGTGAAGAAGAACGCGATCGCGGGCCATTGCTTCGCGAGTTGGGAGGCATTCGAGGCGCATCTCGCCAGGTGGGAGCGCGAGGTGGCGAACGTGCGTATCCACGGCACGATCGGGGAAGCACCGATCGCCCGCTTCGAGCGTGACGAGGCGCACCGGTTGAAGCCACTCGGCGGGCGGCCGTCGTTCGGATCGTTGCGCGAACTGAGCCGCGTCGTCGGCAACGATTGTGCCGTCGAGATCGACACCAACAGCTACTCGGTGCCGTGGCGGCTGATCGGCGAACGCGTGGCGGTGACGGTGGCGGCCGGCGAGGTGCGCATCCGCCACGGCGTGCGCGAGGTCGCAGTCCACAAGCAATCGGAGGGTCGCCGTCTGCGGATTGTCGATTCCGCCCACCTCGACGGTATTGCCGGTCGCGATGGCGCCGTCTGCCGAGCGGAGATTGCGGCACCGAGGGTGCCGGCGTTGTCTCCACCGCCCTCATTGTTGCGTCCTCTTGCCGAATACGAAGCAGCGGTCGGAGGGAGCTTCTGATGGCGCGCGCAAAGAAAGCAACCGAAGCGCCGACCGATCTGCTCGACGCCATGCTGGCGCGATTGCAGCTCTCCGGCATCCGCGACCAGCTCGACAGCCTGCTCGACGAGGCCGCGCGCGCGAACCTGTCGGCGCGCGAGACGCTGATCCTGCTGTGCGAGCGCGAGATCGCCCGCAAGGATCACCGGCGCATCGAGATGGGGCTGAAGCTCGCGCACTTCCCGGCCGTGAAGGAGCTTGCGGGCTTCGACTTCGAGGCACAGCCGTCGATCGATCCGAAGCAGATCCGCGACCTGGCCGCGTCACGCTGGATCGCCAACGGCGAGAACGTGCTGCTACTCGGCCCGCCGGGCGTCGGCAAGACGCATTTGTCGATCGCCCTCGGGCGGGAGGCGATCCTGGCCGGATACACGGTGCAGTTCACGACCGCGACGACGCTGGCCGCTGGCCTCGCCAAGGCGCACGGCGAGCGGCGCCTGGACGAGAAACTGCTGGCGCTGTCGAAGCCGAAGCTGCTGATCGTCGACGAGCTCGGCTACCTGCCGCTGGAGCCCGACGCCGCGCACCTGTTCTTCCAGCTGGTCAGCCGGCGCTACGAAACCGGCGCCATGCTGATCACGTCGAACCGCAGCGTGGCCGAATGGGGCACGGTGTTCGCCGATCCGGTGGTCGCGACCGCGATCCTCGACCGGCTCCTGCACCACAGCCACGTGCTGACCATCCGCGGCGACAGCTACCGGCTCCGCGCCAAGCGAAAGAGCGGCCTCATCAAGCCGCCCGCCGGTGACGGGCCTCCGGTCGACTCCGCCTCCCTTCGCCCCGTCACCGGCGAAGCCAACCTTCAACCGAGATCATGAACCTCAGGGTAGGGGCAGTTCTTCATGACGCAAAGGGGGCAGTTCCGGATGGCGTTTGACACCTAGGCGGCATCGCCAGCGCGCTCAACGAGCGCAACATCCCCACCGCAGGGACGGCCCGTCGTCAGCCTGTGCAGGTGGCGCGCGTCTTCTCTAGCGCGTCTAGCGCCATTGCAGGGGGCAGCGACCAATGTGTCTGGCTACCTGCCTCAGTCCGTTTGGCAAT
>DASRJO010000085.1:0-15755 GCA_035649435.1 Candidatus Krumholzibacteriia bacterium
GATTCCGGTTCCTGGGCCAGCGCCACGATCAGAGTGCCGCCGCGCTCCGGGGTCGCCGCCGCATCCGGTGTCGGCGCATCGCAGGTGCACGCGCATAGCACGGATGCCGTGCAGACGAGCAGCAGCATCAGGCGGCGCGCGATGGATCCGACGTGGTTCGGCATCTGTCCTCGCCTACGGCGACCGCTGGCGCCGGTTGCTGTTTTCCAGCACCCGCTGCATCTCGCCGAGCGGTGCGTCGAGCTCGGCCGCGGCGGCGGCCAGATCCCCTCCGTGCCGTCGCAGGCTCGCGAGAAGCGCCGCCTCGGTGGCCTGCTCCAGGATCTCCTGCAGGCGGAGCGGACGCGCGGCGCCAGCGAGGCTGAGATCGGCGGCGTCGAGAACCGTGCGACGATCGGCGAGTGCCGCGGCCCGCCGCAGAGAGTTCTCCAGCTCGCGCACATTGCCGGGCCAGTCGTGGCCGCGCAACCGTGCCGATGCCGCAGGCGTGAGCTCGAGCCGACGGCCCTGCTCCCGCCCCACGCACTCGAGGATGAAGGCGGCGATCCGGTCGATGTCGTCGCCCCGCTCGCGCAATGGCGGCAGCTCCACGCGGATCTCGTTCAAGCGATGATACAGGTCGGCGCGGAAAGCCTTGGCGCCGACCAGGCTCGCCAGATCCTGGTGCGTGGCGGCGACGACGCGCACGTCCACCTGCAGATCGCGCGACGCACCGATCCGGCGCACGCGGTGATCCTGCAACACACGCAACAGCTTGGCTTGCGCCCCGGGCGGCATCTCGGCGATCTCGTCGAGGAAGAGCGTGCCGCCGCCGGCGCTTTCGATGTGGCCGATGTGGTTGCGATCCGCACCGGTGAATGCGCCACGCTCGAAGCCGAAGAGCTCCGATTCCAGCAACATCGCTGGGATCGCACCGCAGTTGAGCGCGACGAAGGGGCCGCGGGCGCGCGTTCCGCGCGCGTGCAGGCTGCGCGCCACCAATTCCTTGCCGGTTCCGGTCTCGCCCAGGACCAGAACGGTGAGATCCGTGGGTGCGGCTTTCTCGATCGTGGCGAACACCGACAGCATGGCCGGACAGCTGCCGACCATGTGATCGAAGACTGGCTGCCGTTCCATGTGTCCCCAATGCGGCACGGTTTGGCGAGAGAAAGCGCGTGCATTCTAGGAACGCTGCGCTTGCGGCGTCAAGACGAACCCCGGCGCCTCGATGGCGCGAGCAGACGCATGACACGACGTGTGGCGACCCGTGTCGACCGGAGCGACATCGAATCGACCTCTTGTGGCCCGCGGCGCGATGTAGGCAACCCGTCGATTGGCGGCTGCCTTGCTCGCCTGAAGCGGCTTGTCGCTGGAAATCGGGAACCACGAGGGACGTATGCGCACGCTGATCGGAATCCTGTTGTTGCTGTGCATCGCATGGTGCGTGGCGCGTGCAGGGGACACGCGACGCATCGCCCGCGAGCCACCACGGCGCTTCCCGGTCGCGCGGCTATCCGGGGCCGTCCCGGCGCTGTGGATCTTCGTGCGTGACGACTGTGGCCACTGCGAGGAACACCTGCGGGCGCTCGCACGTGCCCTGGACGGGCTGCCTCCGCCGCTCCGCCAGCGCGCCGAGGCGCGGCTGCACGTGGTTGGCGATGCACCCTTTGCCTCGCCGGTCGAGCGTCATCCTGCCTCCACCTTGGATGCACTCGGCATCGGTCCGACGCCGCTCACGTGGTGGGTCGCAGCCGACACGAGCATCGCACGCGCGTGGCGCGGTGCGCGCGATGTGGACGCATGGCGACGTGCGCTGGCATTCGTGCTGGCGGAGGATCGATGAGCTCGACTTCACGCTGGCCGTGGCCCGTCGCTCTCCTGGCCTGGGGATGCGCCGAGTGCACGCATCTCGATGCCGCTCCGCGCCTCCTGCCCTGGCTCGCGGACGTGGCAGTAATGGCGCGCGGCGGCCCGCAGGCATGGCGCGTGTCGGCTTCCTGGGGTCTTCGCAGCCGGTGTCTGCCCGATGATCCCGCCTGGCACCAGCAGACGCCAGATGGGTGTGGTGCTGCGGCCCTGCAAGCATTGCTCCGCGCGGAGGGCACGGCGGTGCGACAGAGCTTGCTCTGGAGCATGACCAGGCTGCCGTCCGGCGGATCGTCGGCGCGTCGACTCGCGAGCGTCGGCCTCTGGCTCGGCTGCGATTGCGGTGTCTTCACGCTTGCGCCTGGCGGCAGATTGCCCGCCATCGTGCATTTGCGCCAGGGCCATTTCGTGTTGTTGCGCGCCGTCGGCACGCGAACGGTGCACGTTTTCGATCCCGCGTGTGGAGAGCTGCTCGTGCCGCGCGAAAGTCTGGCCCGACGCGCCACCGGCGTCGCCATCACGTGCGCGTGCTCGCACGAGGAGAAACGACCGTCGTCCCGGCCGTCCTTGCGCCAGGGAGCCTCGGCTCCATGAACCGTCCGCTTGCTGTGTGCCGAACGATGCTCGACGTCCTCGTCGCGCCCGACGTGGCCTTCCACGCCTTGGAGGCCCGGCCCAACTTCGGCACCGCCGTGCTCTGTTTCGGAGCGTTGTCCGCCGTGACGTTGCTCGCACAGTCGGCGCTACTCGAGCCCGCGCTGCGTCAGGACCCGTTGCGCGCCGACTTGCCCGCAGGCGCGGCGATCGGGAAAGCTCCCTGGTTCGCTCTGCGCCTACTCGTCGCCACGGTCGCAGGGCTCGGGGTGGTACTACGCGGCTTGGCGTTCGGCTCGCTCTTGCACGCGCTCGCTCTGGCCTGCGGCGGTCGAGGCAACTGGCGCCACTCGGTGGCGCTGGTGGTGCACCTGGAAATCATCTTCCTACTCGAAGCCATGTGCCTGCTCGGTCTGCTCGTGCTCGAGCGCCCGGAGACCTGGGAAGAAGCTCGCGCCATGCAATTGCGTGCCGGGCTCGATCTGTGGTTCACGAACAGTGATCCGACGCTGCGCGCCGCGTTTGCGGCGGTCAATGCATTTACCGTGTGGTGGGGCGTGTTGCTCGTGCGCGGCGTGGCGCAGTTGATGCAATTCTCCTGGCCACGTGCCGCCGCACTCGTGTTGCCTTTGTGGAGCGTGGCCATCCTCCTGCGTTTCTTTCTCCAACCCCGTTGACACTTCCCGTTTCCAGGAGACTCATCCCATGCGTCACGTGCCTCGAATACTCACCTCGGCCATCGTTCTCCTGTTCGGATTGCTGCGCTGGGGCGGCGGCGAGGCCGTCGGCACGGCGCAGCTCGAGGCGCTGGGCGGCAAAGCCGAACACTGCGCCCTGGCCGTCGGCCTGATCGCAGGCGGCATGTTGGGGTTGATCGCGAATCCGTTGCTTGGCGCAGTCGCCATTGGTTTCATGACCGCCGGGCTCGTGTGGCTCACCACGTGCGAGTGAGTGCTCGCAGTGCGACTGCCACGCTTCGATTCTTCATCCCGTGCACCCATCGGAGGTGTCGAGGTTGATTCGGCCTTCGTTCGTCAGTCGGGACCCATCGGCGCCACCTCGCAAGGACTCGGTTGCCGGCGCGCGGGACCGGGCTTTGCGTCTCCTCGCTGGCTTCCTCCTCATCGCGACGTTCGTCGCGCTGCGTCAAGGCTCGAGCACTGCCGGACCGCCTCGGTCCGTGCCGTCGACCTGGGAAGCTGGACCGTCGTCGACGCAAGAGCTGTTGGAGACGCCTGGGGGCGGATGGTGGTCCGAGCGCAAGAAACGCTTTCAGGAGCTGGCGATCTGCGCCCTGTCGAGCGCCAACGTCACATACATCCTCATCGCCGGCTTCACCGGACCTGGAGCGGTGATCGGCTTCTTGGTGTCGGTCGTGGGCTTCGCGGCGTGTCTCTGATCGCGGACTCCTCGCCGCTCGAAATCGACAGGGCGTTCACACGTGGCGCACGACGCTCGGCGAGGCGTGCACCGAGATCGACCCGTCCCCGCACTCTCCTCCCCTGGAGGTCGATCATGGCCACACGAGTTTCGCGGCGCTGGTGGATCGCAGCGCTGCTGGCGCTGCCTTGGACGTTTCCTCTGGCATCGTTGCCTGCCGGAAGCGATGCACGAAATCCCTTCGTCACCGTCGCTGCCACCGACCCTGGCACGGCGCAGGGAGGCAATGGGCCGGCGCATGCCAAGCCCACTCGTCACACGTTCACTGCATGCTTCGGGCTGATGCTCGGAGTCGGCGGGATTCTCTTGGCGTGGAGCGCCGGGGTCTTCGCTCCCGTGCTGGCGTTGCTCCTGGTGCGTGCAGCCTTGGAGATCTGCGCTTGACCCGGACGATCAACGGCCTTTGCGGTCGTCGTCGATGTCGCGCATGATGTCGACCTCGTCACGAATCTCGCGCGATGCCTGACGAAATCGCCGCATCGTGCGGCCGAAGGCGTCGCCGATCTCCGGCAGCCGCTTCGGACCGAGGAGCACGAGGGCGACCACCAGGATGATGATGAACTCGGTGCCGCCAATGTTGTTCATCCGCGGACTCCCTGCCCCTTCATGGCCTGGAACGCGCCAGCTCGGCGGGGCGGTCCAGAAGGTCGCGCCCGAGGATCACGGTGACATCGACGAGCAAGGTCGGATCGCGTTGCTCGAGCGGCACGCCCTTGCCGAGCCGCTGAGCCACCATGCGCGCCACGGACGCATCGCCCCGCCGCAACAGGATCAGCGTTTCGGGGTAGCTCGAGGCATCGGCGTTGCCCACGGCGACGACATCGAGTCCCCGGTCTCGCAGGCGATCGGTCATGGCGCGCGCCAGATCCGGTGCGCCACTGCCGTTCAGCACTTCCACTTGCGCCGCGCGCGGCAAGGTACGAAGCGCGCGCGCCGAGCGCAAGGCCATCGAACCGCTGATCGCGAGCAGCAAGACGAGCAGTCCCCACGTGAGCGGGCTCAGCCGATGATACCAGGGCCCGCTCGTTTTCCCTGCGCGCCGGCGGCGCAACCGCCCGGCCGTCAGCCGCGGCCACCGCGATGGAAGTCGATTCATGACGCCCCTTGCGTGAACGCGGCGCGCAAGCGCGCGTGACTGACCTCGAGACCTTCGGGCACGACACGAGTCTCCGCGATCGTCGTCATGAAGTTCGTGTCGCCGTTCCAGCGTGGCAAGAAATGCACGTGCAGGTGTCCCACGGCACCCGCGCCGGCTGCGCGTCCGACATTGACGCCGATGTTCATCCCATGCGGCTGATACACGCGCCGTAACGCCGCCTCGCAGGCTGCGAGCGCGGTCGGGAGCTCGGCCGTTTCGCCGGCTTCGAGGCCGATGAATCCTTCATGATGGCGGACGAGTGCCAGCATCAGGTGCCCATTCGTGTACGGGTAGGCATTGAGCGTCGCATACCAGTGTCGCCACCGCCACAACACGTGCGTCAAGGCTTCGGGTGTGTCGGCGCCGTAGGCACACAGGAAGCACGGTTCGGTCCCAGCGCCAGCAGCCCCTTCGACGTACTTGGCGCGCCAAGGCGCCCACAGTCTACGCATCGCGCACCCTCGAGGATAGGATCTTTTCGACCAAGGCCAGCTGCGCGGGATCGTTCACACCCAGGACCTCGCGCGCATCGTCGCAGCGATAGGCGCCGATGCGCTTGCCACTTCGCCGCAGAATCGCCAACGTGTCGGTGAGATAGTACTCGCGTTGGGCATTGTCGGCATCGACTTGCCCGAGCGCCGCGAACAGGTCGGGTGCGGCGAAGACGTACAGCCCCGAGTTGATCTCGCGCAGTGCCCGCTCCGCGGGGCTCGCGTCCTTGTCCTCGACGATCCCGAGCACATTTCCGTTCGCGTCGCGTTGGATCCGGCCGTAGCCCCGCGGGTCGTCCACCTCCGCCGTGAGCACGGTCGCGGCCGCACCCAGGCGCTGATGCGTCGCGCACAGCTTCTGCAACGTCGCCGCCGTGAGCAGTGGCGTGTCGCCGCACAACACCACGACGTCCCCCGTGTAGGCGGTGAAATGGCTCGCCGTCTGTTGCACCGCATGCGCCGTTCCCAGCTGCGGCACCTGCAGCGCCCAGCCCAGCGCACGCCCTGCGCACGCCTGCTGGACGCGCTCGGCCTGGTGGCCGACGACGACCACCACGGGCGCGATGCCCGCTTCCTGCACCGCGTCCAGCACGTGCAGGAGAAGCGGCCGGCCCAGCGCCGGGTGCAGCACCTTCGGCAGGTCCGATTGCATGCGCTTCCCCAGACCCGCCGCCAGCACGATGGCAGCCCGCGCGCGTTTCGCTTCCGTCACCCGCACTCCCTCCTCTGTGATCGCCACCATGCGGGACAGGTGCTCCTCCGTCAGAGCCCCGCACCATTCGGGATCTCGGCGCGACGCGGCGCGCCAGGCAGCCAATCGGGCAGCGCACCCTCGTGCACCTGCTCACCGCGAACCTCGAGCACGAGGTTGTCGATCAAGCGTGTCGTCCCCACGGTCGCCGCCACCGCCACCAGCGCGCGGTCCTGCAGGCGCGGCAACGGTTGCAGCGTCTGCGTGTCGACGATTTCGGCATAGTCGAGGCGCAACCGCGCTCCGGACCCGAACTCGGCGCGCATCGCCGCCTGCAAGGCCGAGCTGTCGCGCTCTCCGGCGCGTGCCATCTCCAGCGCCCGGCGCAACGCCCCCACGAGCCGCAAGGCGTCGTGCCTTTCGTCGGCGCCGAGATACTGGTTGCGCGACGACATCGCCAGTCCGTCCGCTTCGCGCACGATCGGTGCGACGCGGATCTCGACATCGAAATCGAGATCGCGCGCCAGGCGCTGGAGCAGGAGTACTTGCTGCGCGTCCTTTTGACCGAACACCGCCACATGCGGCTGCACCACGTGGAACAGCTTGGTGACGATGGTGGCGACGCCACGAAAATGACCCGGGCGGCTCCTGCCGCACAGGACCTGGTCGAGGGCTAGGACCGCGACGTGCGTGGTGGCATCCGGCGCCACCATGTCCTCGGTCTCCGGGACGAAGACCCAGTCGCAGCCCGCGCCTTCGAGCAGGGACAGGTCGCGGGCCAGATCGCGCGGGTAGCGCTGGAAATCCTCCTGCGGCCCGAACTGCAACGGGTTGACAAAGATCGAAGCGACGAGTGTGTCGCAGCCGGGTCGAGCCCTTTCGACCAGCGACAAGTGTCCGGCGTGCAGCGCCCCCATCGTCGGCACCAGTCCGATGCGCCGACCCAGTCGCCGCCATCGTGCCGCTTCCTGCTGCATGCGGCGCTTGTCCCGCACCACCTGCACCGCGTCAGCCTCCGTAGCTGTGGTCGCGATCCGGGAAATCGCCGCGGCGCACGTCGCCGACGAATGCTTCCAGCGCCGCGCGTGTCGCTGCGGCGATGTCGGCATAACGGCGCACGAACTTCGGCGTCCAATCCATCTGCAATCCGATGATGTCGTGCAGCACGAGGACCTGGCCATCGCAGTGCGGTCCGGCGCCGATGCCGATGCTGGGAATGCGCACCGCCGCGGTAATCTCGCGCGCAACGGCCATGGGAATGGCCTCGAGCACCAATGCGAAGCAACCCGCTTCCTGCAAGGACTGCGCGTCCTGCATCAACTGCTCGACCCCATCCGCATCTCGCCCTTGCACCCGGTAGCCGCCGAGCTGATGCACGGACTGCGGCGTGAGCCCGATGTGGCCCATGACCGGGATGCCCGCGCCGGCAATGGCCTCGATGGCCGCTCGAGAGCGTGCTCCGCCTTCGAGCTTCACGGCTTCGGCGCCGCCGGATTGGACCAGTCGTCCGGCATTGCGCAGTGCCTCCTCGGCGTTCACTTGGTACGACATGAAGGGCAGATCGGCGACGACCATCGCCTTCGGCCGCGCGCGCGCCACCGCCTGCGTGTGATGGATCATGTGCTCCATCGTGACAGGCAGGGTGTTGTCGAATCCCAGGACCACCATGCCGAGACTGTCTCCAACGAGCAGGACGTCGACCCCGGCCGCGTCGGCGATGCGCGCGAACGGATGATCGTATGCCGTCACCATGACGATGGGCTCGCTTCGCTGCTTCATCTCGTGCAAGGTCGCGCGCGTGACCTTCGCGCGCGGCTTGGCTGGCTGCGCACCGGCTGCCGGCGCGCTCTGAGCTGGCTGCGGTGCGCGCAGCCCCCCGGCTTCTGGCTTCCGGGGGGCGGACCGGAACTTGGATGCCATGTCACTTCCCCCAGGCCGGAGTGTAATACCGCACGCCATCGAAAGGCTCGCCGATCTGCCGGCGCAAGAGCTCGTAGTGTTGCGGCGTGCGGACGAAGTCCAAGTCGCTGGTGTTCACCACGAGCAACGGGCTGTCGCGGTAGTGGAAGAAAAAGTGATTGTACGCGTCGTTCAACTCCTCGATGTACGCACGCGAAATGCTGCGCTCGTACTCGCGCCCGCGGCGCGCGATCCGCGCCATCAGCACGTCGACCGCGGCTTGCAAATAGA
The DNA here is from genome assembly GCA_035649435.1 of Candidatus Krumholzibacteriia bacterium. Lineage (GTDB taxonomy): Bacteria > Krumholzibacteriota > Krumholzibacteriia > DASRJW01. The sequence goes on from DASRJO010000085.1 coordinate 8,390, forward strand.
CGACGACGTCGGGCACCGGCACGCGCGGTTCGAGCTCCGAGGCCAAACGCTCGTACAGCCGCAGCTCTTCGTCGTCCAGGGTGACGTTGGCGAAGATGCGATCCTTGGCGAAGATGTAGTCGCTCAGCACCCCGGTGCCGAACAGATCGTGCTGGAACAGCTCCTGTTGCTGGCGAAACCGCGACAGGAGGAAGAAGATCTGCGTCTGGAAGGCATGGCGTTTCGGATCGGCGTAGAAGCGCGGCAAGAACGGATTGTCGTCCACCACTTCGAGATGCAGACGGGCTCCCGTATCGCGCGCCAGCATGCGCGCCAGGCTGGTCTTGCCGGCGCCGATCACGCCCTCGATGGCGATGTAACGGATCTCAGGCTTGAGCGCACACACGTCGGTCTCCGGGGATGGGGGACGGTGCGACCATCGAAATCGGCTGCAGAGTGCGCAGGTGCTCGAGACGTGCGACGAGGCCCGGCACCGGAAGTTTCTCCAGGACTCCGAGCTCTGCCAGCGGTTCCAGCACGAACCTGCGCTCGGCGAGACGAGGATGAGGCACGACCAGGCGCGGGTGCCAGACGTGCCAACCGCCATAGAAAAGCACGTCCACGTCCAAAGTGCGCGGCTGCATGTGCGTCCGCGGCAGCCGGCCCAAAGCCGCCTCGACCTGCGTGGCCAGCTCGAGCAGCGCGAGCGGCGAGAGGGTGGTTTCGGCTTCGAGGACGGCGTTCACGTAGTCGCGCTGCGGCGCTCCCGGTCCGACGTAGGGCCCGCACACCAGCTGCGAGCACCGCCGCAGCACCAATCCCCCGCGCTGCAAGCTCTCCAGCCCGCGCCGCAGATGCTGCACGCGCTCGCCCAAGTTCGATCCGAGCCCGAGATAGACGAGCACCGGGGCTTGCCGCATGGCAGCTCCAAATCACCGCCAACTCACCAGATTTGCTGGAGTTCCGTCATCGCATCGAGCTTGGGCCGCTCGAGCCGGCGCTGTCAAGGACTAGCGCTCCTGGAGCCGGACGGTCCAGACGGAGGGATACAGCGTGCGAATTTGGCCTGCGAACCCGGGATTGCCGAGCGGGTAGACATCCCCGCCATTCAACCATCGGGCCACCGTGTAGTCGCAGACGAAGACGACCTCGCGCCGGGTCGGGTGCCAACGCGGGAACAGATTGCGCCCGGTGGCGAACTCGTACGGCGTGATGCGGACGAGGGAGTTCGCGCTGCGGTCCAGCACGTAGAGATAGACGCGGTTTTCCGACGTGCCTTGGAACGCGAGCAAGTTGGCATCGCCACGGAAGACGCTGATGAAGCCGAGATTGCCGAGCTCCGGATCGTAGACGCCGACATCGATCTCCTCGACCTGCGTCGGGTTGGCGACGTTCAAACGGTAGACGGTCGAACCTCCACGCAGGAAGTAGATGAACTGACCATCGGGCGTCCAGTCGAAGCTGCTGACGGCTTCTTCGGTGATGGCATTCATGTTGACCAGCGTGTCGCTCACGCCATCGGAGTTGGAATCGAGAAGGTCCGCGAGCCACAGTCTGGCCGGATAGGAGACCATTGGATCCGGACCGCGGTTGGAGATGAAGGCGATGCGCGCCGCTTGTCCTGGCCCCGCCACGGACGACGGATCCCAGCGCGGCTGACGGTGCTGATGCACGGCGTAGCGCTCGACCGCGCCGGTGCTCTTGACGTCGAAGGTGAGGGCCTTGGCGACGGCAGGCACCCCGGTTTGCTGCTTCACCACCCAGAGGTTGAACGGGAAAACATCGTCCACCTGCGTCGTCAGGCGGTCGTAGTACTGTGGATCCATCTGCGAGGCGAACAGCAACTCGTCACGCCCCAGCGTCGCGGGCGATGGATCCGGCTCGCGCTCGTCCGCGGTGCGCGCCTGCTCGCTGTTCACCTGGCCGATCGCGCATGGCTCGAGATCGCAGAAAGGGATGCGGAAGAGCGCCGTTTCCGCTGGCTCGGGCGGCGAGGCGAAGCTCCGATCGGGAACGATCGCCCACAGGCTGACCGAATTTCTGCTCGGCGCGCCGCTGAAGTAGATCATCTCGCCGGTCGGACGCGGCACGAAGACCGGGTCGAGTTCGAGATCCACCGGTGGCTCGGCTGGATTGGTGATCGTGGCCCGTTCGTGCTTCATCCAGTTGAGCTCGACCACGGCAAATCGCTTGGTCATCGAGCTCTGGAGGCCGCCGCTCGAGGCATCGACGCTGATGTCGTAGAAGCCGATCGGCGTATCGCCCGGGTTGAGCAATGAAATCGTCACGCTGTTCGTCGCGAGCTCGATCGTCTTCGGCAGAATCACACCCAGGCGAGGATCGAGTCCCCAGCTGAAGGTGGCTCCGACTTCCCCCCCATTGTAGAACGCGGTGAGGGCATACTGGGCTTGTTGCGGACTCGGAAGACCGTCGGCGAGCGACGAGCCGCGCTCGATCACGTAGGGACGGAGGAAAATGTCGAAGACGTCGATCGGACCTCCGCCGCCGCCGCCACCGTTGCCGCCGTTGCCCGGGGGGGCGGCCGGGTCAGAGCCGCAGCCGGCGATCCCGAACAGGCCGGCGAACACGAGCACGGTGAGCTTGCGGTGCTTCAAGACTCCCCCTCCGGTGCCTCGGCACCGCATCCGTTCCAAGTTTCGCCTCAGCGATACAGCGCCTTGACCAGCGACCACGTCGGTTGTGGTGACTCGATCTCACGCAGCACGGCGGTCGTGAACACCGTGATGCCCCAATCGAAAACCGGCGCATTCAGCGGGTCGGGCCGGAACCAGTGTTCGCCCGTATCCTGCGTCATGTAGTCGCACGGCATGTCGTTGGCGTCCGTGTCGGCGAGAATCCCCAGGAACGTGCCGACCGCGAGTGTCGGGAAACGCACGACTGCCCAAGCTGCTTCCCCGGGCGCCAGCACTGCTTCGACGCGCCGGCCCTTGGTGTCGATGGCGGCGTCGAACTCGACGCAGGTCATTTGCCCGAAGGGGTTGCCGGGGATCTGCACCGCGCGCAGGTTGAGCAACCCATCGCCGCGCGGGAACACCAGGTCCGGTCCGCTCAGCACCACGCCCGCGGCCTGGAAGATGTGCGATTCGGCGCTCGAGCTCGTCGAATAGAATCCCATGCCCTGCAAGCGCAAGCTGTCGGCCGTGTCGTTGCGGAACAGCTTCATGAAATAGTGCGTGGCAGCGCTCGTCTCCTGCGCGTCGAAGAACGTCGCCACGTTCACGGAGGTGGTCAACGTACTCGGGTTGAAACACTGATTCGATTGCGTGAACGCGGTGCAGCCCTGCAAGATCGTGGCCGCAGGATCCAGGCTGCGCGCAGGTGCCACCATGCGCAACGTCGGAATGCTGGACAGGTCGGGCGCAGCGCCATCGACACGGCACGGCTGCAGCGCCACGCAGGCAAGCAACGCGAGAAATCGGGGGCTCTGGCGCCAGAGAAGCATGCCGTAAAATAGCGGCTGCCTCGGGAGGCGTCAACCCGAGCCAGCCGGATGGTTTCGGGCGATCGCTCCATGATGGTTCGCGCCGCGCCGTCTGTCCGATGCGGCGGTGAAAGCAGCACGGCGGCGGGAACCCGCCGCCGTGCTCACGACATCGCAGATCGTCGGATCAGTAGCCGCCGTGCCCATGGGGCGGCGAGGCCGAGCTGTCCTTCTCTTCCGGCATGTCGGTGACGATCGCCTCGGTGGTGAGCAGCAATGCGGCAATGCTGGCCGCGTTCTGCAGCGCCGAGCGCGTCACCTTCGTCGGATCGACGACGCCCGCCTTGAGCAGATCACGGTACTCCAAGGTCCCGGCATCGAAGCCGATGGGATCCTTCTCGCGCCGCAGTCGCTCGATGACGATCGCGCCCTCGACACCGGCGTTGTTGGCGATCCAGCGCGCCGGCTCGCCGAGCGCCTTGTAGATGATCTCGGATCCCAGCTTCTCCTCGCCCTCCAGCTTCAGGCCCTTGATCACCTCGGCCGCACGCAACAAGGTCACGCCACCGCCAGGAACGATGCCTTCCTCGACAGCAGCGCGCGTGGCGTGCAGCGCGTCCTCGACGCGGGCCTTCTTCTCCTTCATCTCGACTTCGGTGGCGGCGCCGACATGGATCACGGCAACGCCGCCCGCCAGCTTGGCCAGGCGTTCCTGCAGCTTCTCCTTGTCGTAGTCCGAGGTGGTGTCCTCGATCTGCGTGCGGATCTGCTGCACGCGACCCTGGATGTCCGACTGCTTGCCGCCACCCTCGATGATCGTCGTGTTGTCCTTGTCGATGACCACGCGCTTCGCCGTCCCGAGGTCGCTCAGCACCGTGTTCTCCAGCTTGAAGCCGGCCTCTTCGGAGATGACGCGCCCGCCGGTGAGAATCGCGATGTCTTCCAGCATGGCCTTGCGCCGGTCGCCGAACCCCGGCGCCTTGACGGCGCAGGCGCTGAGCGTGCCGCGCAGCTTGTTGACCACCAGCGTCGCGAGCGCTTCGCCCTCGACGTCCTCGCCGATGATGAGCATCGGCCTGCCGGTCTGCACCACTTTCTCCAGCACCGGCAGCAGGTCCTTCATCGAGCCGATTTTCTTGTCGTGAATCAGGATGCGGCAGTCCTCGAGCACCGCTTCCATGCGCTCCGAATCGGTGACGAAGTAGGGCGACAGATAGCCGCGGTCGAACTGCATGCCCTCGACCACCTCGAGGCTGGTCTCGGTGCCCTTGGCCTCTTCGATGGTGATGACGCCGTCGCGGCCGACCTTCTCCATGGCGTCGGCGATGAGCTTGCCGATCTCACGGTCGTTGTTGGCGGAGATCGTCGCGACATTGGCGATGCCCTCGCGGTCGTTGACTTCCGTGCTGCGGCGCTTGAGCTCTTCGACGACGGCGTCGACGGCCTTCTGAATGCCGCGTTTGAGATACATCGGGTTGGCCCCGGCGGTGACGTTCTTGAGACCTTCGTGGATGATCGCCTGCGCCAAGAGCGTCGCCGTTGTCGTGCCGTCGCCGGCCACGTCGCTGGTCTTGGTCGCGACCTCCTTCACCATCTGCGCGCCCATGTTCTGGAAATGGTTCTCCAGTTCGATCTCCTTGGCGATGGTGACGCCGTCATTGGTGATCGTGGGCGCGCCGAACTTCTTGTCGAGGATCACATTGCGGCCACGTGGGCCGAGTGTGACCTTGACTGCGTTGGCCAGGATGTCGACGCCGCGCCGCAACTCGTCGCGGGCGGCAACATCGAACTCGATCTGCTTCGGCATCGATTCGCCTCCATTCAATCGTGAAACGTGATGTGCGCGGACAGTCCTTGCACGCGCCGCAGCGCGCGTCTACAGGACGGCGAGGATGTCGGTCTCGCGCATGATGAGCAGTGCCTCGGCGCCGACATTGACCTCGGTGCCGGAGTACTTGCCGAAGAGCACGCGGTCGCCGGTCTTGACCTCGATCGGAACGCGCTCGCCCTTGTCGCTCAAGCGACCGGGTCCGACGGCGATGACTTCGCCTTCCTGCGGCTTTTCCTTCGCGGTGTCGGGGATGATGATCCCGCCACGCTTGACTTCCTGTTCCTCCAGGGCTCGAACGAGAACCCGATCCGACAACGGCCGGATGGACATGGTGACCTCCTTTTCGCCGCCCTGTTCGCAGGGCAGACCACGGACGAAGACTTCCTTAGCACTCGATGGTTACGACTGCTAAACGTGGACAATATACCCAGGGGACGGCTCGTTTGGCAAGGGGGCCTCGCGGTCCGAAAGTGGATTCCGAGACGTTATGTAACCTATTGATTCATCGAGCTTTGAGATTTCTTCCCGAGCGGGTCCCTAGCACTCCCCCTCGTGGTCTGCCAGGCACGGGCGGGCGAGAAGCGCGGCGCGGTGACCCCCTGCGGCCGGGCTCATGGGCCCAGAGGAGACGCAATCCGTGCAGCAACAAGTCCGGTTCGAAGTCCGCATGCGGCAGCGCCGCCGCGAGCACTGCACTTCCCCCGCCGGTCAAGAGGACGCGCGTCCTTCTGCCGAGCTGCGCGCGCAACGCCCGCGTGATCCCATCCACGGCATGCAGCATCCCGTGGTGGATGCCGGCTTGCATCGCGCTCGCGGTGTCCGTGCCCAAGAGCGCTGCGTGTGTCTGCGGCACGAGCGGCGGCAACGATTCGGTGTGCGCATGCAGCGCCCGCGCCGCGAGCGCCGGCCCGGGCAAGATGAGGCCGCCGATGAAACGCCGATGACGCAGCACGTCGATCGTGACCGCGGTGCCGGCATCGACGACGATGCCGGTCGTGTGCCCGAGCGCCATCGAGCCTGCGACATTCGCCAAACGGTCGGCGCCGACGGTTTGCGGATGGCGGATGTCGAGTCGAAACGGCCAAGGATCGCGCCAGCCGACGCGATGCACACGCCGACCGAGTCCGCGCTCGAGAAGGCGCGTGATGACGGCGGCACGACGCGGAGCGACGCTGGACAGTACGATGGGCGTGCCTCTGCCGTCGCGCCGCGCCGCGGCGGCGGCAACGGCGAAGTGGCGCCGCCACGCGTCGCCCGCGCCATAGTCCACGCGCCAGCGCCAAACCTCCTTGCCGTCGCGCACCAGCACGGCCTGCACTTTGCTGTTGCCGACGTCGACGGCGAGCAAGTCGGAAGCGAGACGCGGCCTTCGCCGCTTGGCGCGCGTGGTCATCGCAAGTGCACCTCGCCGGCCGAGTAGGTCTCGAGTACTCCGTCGTCAAGCTCGAGCGCGAGCAGCCCCGCCGGTGTGATGCCGCAGGAGCGGCCGCGAATGCGACTGCCGGCGCTCTCGAGCTCCACCATCCGACCGTGCAGCACGTCGAGAGCTCCCCAGTGCTGCAACACGTCCTCCCAGTGCCCTGCCGACCAATCGTGATAGCGCGCTTCGATCCCATCGAGGACGCGGGCCAACAGCTTTTCGCGCCCCATCCTGCCAGCGCTCTCGAGCAGCGATCCGGCGCCCGGGAGCCCACACGCCGTGAACCATGCGTCGTCGACGTGCACGTTCAAACCACAGCCGACGACGAGCCCGTTGCCGGGACGGCGTGCCTCCACCAAGATCCCGCCGCACTTCCGTCCGGCGCACAGGATGTCGTTTGGCCATTTGAGACCGATGTCGAGACCGGTGGCCGCGCGCAGCGCCTGCGCGACACCGACACCGAGCGCCAGCGGCAGAAGCTGCGGGCGCTCGCTCTGTTCCAGATCGCCGTCCAGGACCAGCGAGAACAAGAGCCCGGAGTGCGGCGGGCAGTCCCAGCGCCGGCCCTGGCGCCCACGGCCGGCCTCCTGCCACTCGGTGAGCACCATGGTTCCCGTCGCGCCACCGGCTCGCGCCAGTTCCCAGGCGCGCTCGTTCGTGGATGCGAGGCGCTCCCAGACTTCGAACTCGCGCG
>DASRJO010000086.1:0-3176 GCA_035649435.1 Candidatus Krumholzibacteriia bacterium
CTGGGCGGCTTAGGGGGACTGGCCGGTTGGCTCTGGCAGGCCGGCTACACACTTCCCGCAACGGTGCTCCTCGCGGGGGCCGCGGCGATCACCAGCGCCGCGTACGTGGCGCGCATGCGGAACGATGTTGACGGCACGACCGAGGTCGCCGCACTTGTCGTCATTGCGGCGGGCGTGGTGGCGGGCGCTGGCGTCCATCAGTTGGCCTCTGGGGTCATCGCCGTCACGACCTTGCTGCTCGTCGAGAAGTCGCGTCTCCACGCTCTGGTTGCACGGCTCGATGACATCACGCTGCGCGCAGCAGCGCGCTTCGCCGTGATGGCGCTGGTCGTGTTACCTCTCCTGCCGGAAGGGCCGTACGGCCCGATGGGAGGGATTCGCCCGCGCGAGTTGTGGGCGCTCGTCCTGTTCTTCTCCGGCTTGAGCTTCGTGGGCTACTTCGCACGCCGTGCCGCAGGACCCGGCCGCGGGTATCTGGTGACCGGATTGATTGGCGGTCTTGCTTCATCCACCAGCGTCACGTTCACGTTTGCTCGTACCAGCCACAGCGATGAGGCAGCGAGCCGCGCCCTGGGGTACGGGGCGGTGGCGGCGAACGCGATGCTCTATCCCCGCGTGCTGCTTGCCACGGCGGTGCTGAACGTGACGCTGCTGCCGCACGTCGTGACGTATCTGACTCTTCCGGCGCTGCTGGCCTTCGCGATCACGTGGTTCGGCGCCAAACAGTCGCCCGCCGACGATGTCGACGAGCGGCCGGTTACGAATCCCCTGCAGCTTCCAGCCGCTCTACAGATGGCGGCTATCTTTCAGGTTGTCCTGATGCTGGTGTGGCTCGCCAGTCATTACGGTGGGAACCGCGGGATCATCAGCATGGCTAGTGTGCTCGGCCTGACCGATGTAGATGCCCTCACGATCTCGATGGCCCGGCGCGTCGCGTCGGACATCTCACTCGAGACGGCCGCACTCGCAATCGCGATCGGTGTGTTGTCCAACACGGTGCTGAAGCTGACTGTCGCGCTCTTCTTTGGGAGTGCCGGTTTCCGGCGCGTCGCGGGCGGCGCACTCTTCGGCATGGTGCTGGCTGCGGGCGCGTCTCTCCTGTTCCGGTAACAGGGTTTCATGACCGCACCCACCGTGCCTAGCGGCGAAGAGCCGCGTACAGCGCATCTCTGAGCGCCACGTCGCGCGGATCACCCGTGAGGGTCGTCCCCATCCGGCTCGTGACATAGGCGTAGCCGATTCCGGCCTGCGGATCGGCGAACCCCATAGAGCCGCCCGCACCGGGCGACCCAAACGATGCGGCGCTGCTGCCGAAGGGCCATACCGCACTCGGCTTCATGAAGCCCAGCGAGAACTGCACCTCCGCTCCGAGACAGACGTCGAGAAATCCGTGCGTCGGAGGCGTGGCAGGCTCGGCCAACAGGTCGAGCGTGTCGCGCTGCAGATCCAGTTCGCGCCCGCCTGTGGCAAACACTCCGTAGGCATGCGCGATCGCGCGTGCGGTGCCGACGGCACCGCCGGACGGCACCTCGAGGTTGCGCGCGTAGATGTGCTCGGGATCCGTCGGCAGCTCGGAGCCCTGCAGCGCGCGAGCAATATTCGAATGCGAATTCATCGCCTCCAGCATGAAGCGCGGGCCAAAGCCGCGCAGCATCTCCCAGAGTCCCGGCCGCGCAAGCGTCGCCAGTCGCGAATTCGGGATCGATTCCGGCAGCCGGATGTAGACGTCGAGCCCGAGCGGCGAGGCGATCTCATCATGGAAAAAGGTTCCAAGGCTCCGATGCTGCGGATCGATCCGGCGCAGCAACTCACTTTCATAGAAGCCCAAGGTGATGGCGTGATAACCGTGGCGCGTTCCAGGCTGCCATGCCGGTTTCTGGCGCGCCAGCACGATGGCCAGTCGATCGATGTCGCTGACAAGAGCGCGATCGACACTGACGTCGAGTGCGAAGAGACCAGCCTGATGCGCCAGCAACCGACGAACGGTGACGAGCTCTTTGCTCTGCTGCGCGAACTCGGGCCAGTACCGGCAGACCGGCTCTTCGTAGTCCAGCCACCCGCGAGAGTGCGCGAGTGCGAGCGTCATTGCAGCCAGGCCCTTGGTGCTCGAGTGAACGATGACCATCGTGTCCCGTTCCCATGGCTCCCCCGTCCGCTCGTTGCGAATGCCGCCCCAGAGGTCAACCACGTTCTCGCCGCCATAGAACACGCAGCAGGCGCCGCCGAGCTCGTGACGATGGACGAAGTTGTCGACGAACGCTGCGCGCACGGGCTCGAAGCCAGGACTGACGTGTCCGTGAACAAGCTTGCGGTCGGGAATGGTGACGAGCATTTGCAATCCGTAAGAGCAACGGTCGTACCGACAGATCACTCGCGCCGACATCGGTCCCGTCCACTCGGCGACTGACAACGCGGATCCTCGCCGCGAACAAATTCACACCGGGCACGAAGAATCTCCGCGCGGGCGATCGGAATTGTCGGCTGCGCATCGAGGAACTTTCTCGGCAGCATGCGCGAGAAATCTCCCAATGCTGCCGTGTTCTTTCGCGACGAGCGTGCGAGGTGCCGATGACTCACTGGCACGATCGGTGCTCATCCGACGTCCAGGAGAGGCTGTCATGACTGCCATCAACCGCATCCTGGTTCCCGTGGACTTCAGCGCACACTCCGATCGCGCCATCGAGTACGCCCTTACCATGGGAAAACACTTCGGCGCCTGCGTGGAGCTGTTCCACGTGGTCGAAGATCCATTCGCGTCGGGCGGCTGGGGATCCGAGGTCTACATGTCGGACCTCGACGGTCTCAGACAACGAGCCCTCGACGATGCAAAGGCGTGCCTGGAGCGCTGCCGCTCAACGCTGACTGCCGGAAGTCTCCCGTTGGTCACGACGGTGCGGATGGGTCACGTCGCGAACACCATTATCGAGTACGCGAAGACGGTTCAGGCCGATCTTGTCATCATGGGTACGCACGGACGCACTGGGCTCGCGCACTTCATCATCGGCAGTGTCGCCGAACGTGTTGTTCGACTGGCGCCATGCCCGGTACTGACCGTCGGTCTGGAGAAGTCGAACAAGGCGCACGCCGCGGCGTAGAGCCGCGACGCGGATGACGGGATGTTATCTCGTCATCCGCCGTCCATGTCGGCGCCGGCTCCACCGGTGGCGGTGAGCGCG
>DASRJO010000087.1:0-2065 GCA_035649435.1 Candidatus Krumholzibacteriia bacterium
CTGCGGGCGATGCGTGTCCCGACACTGCTGCTCATCGGCGACCACGAGGTGATCTGCGACCCGGCAACGGCATTGGCCCGGGCGCGCCGGCTCTTTCCGGACTTCCAAGGCGAACTGGTGCCCGAGTCCAGCCACGACATGTGTTTCAGTCAACGTCGAATCGTGGATGCGCGGGTGCTCGATTTCCTGAAGAAGACACGAACTGACCATCGAGGCGCGATAACCGAGCGCTCCGTGGCGTAGTTGGCCTCTGCGTCGGCTGAAAGGAGATCCCCATGGTTCCGACCCTCTTCGTGATTTTCATTCTGGCGGTGGTGTATTGGTTTCCGATTCGGCAGTGGATGAGCCGTTGGGGCGCCACTCCATCCGATCGGGTGCGCGTCATGGCGGGCGACAGCCTGCTCGTGGATCCGACGTATTCAGGCACGATGGCTGTCAGCGTCGACGCGCCGCCGGAAGACATCTGGCCCTGGCTGGTGCAGATCGGCTATCAGCGCGGCGGTTTGTACAGCTACGACTGGCTCGACCGGCTGTTCGGCTATCTGGATCGCCCGAGCGCCACCCGCATCCTCCCGGAGTTTCAGGACCTCGCCGTTGGTGACGAAATTCCCCTCGGCCGGGGCCCGAGCTGGCCGGTGGCCATCGTCGAACCCCGTCGCGCCCTCGTGTTGGATATGCGGAACATGGGCGGCTTCGATTGGGTGTGGCAGTTCGGCCTCTACAAGATTGACGAGAAACGAACCCGACTCGTGTCGCGCAGCCGCGTCCGCACGAGCACGGTGTGGGCGCGGCTGCTCACGTATGCGATCGAGCCTGCGGGATTTCTCATGACGCGGCGAATGTTGCTCGGGATCAAGGAGCGCGCCGAAGCGCGGAGAGCCGATCGCACCGGAACTCACGGCGGTCGGCGCGCGGCATGAGCCATGGCAAGCACGCACGTGCGCAACGCGTTGAAATCGGCAGCTGGCGCGCTCGGAGTGGTGACTGGCGCGTACGCGAGCTACGTGGGCGTGACGTGGCTGCGATATGGACATCCGGCGCCCGCAGGTGCAGACGATGTTGACCCGCTGCTCGATCAGTTCATGCCGGTCTGCGAAGTCGCGGAACGTCATCACATCCATGTCGCCGCGCCCGCCGAGGTCACGTTCGCAGCAGCGTGCGAGCAGGACATGATGGCGTTGCCGGTCGTGCGCGCGATCTTCAAAGCGCGCGAAGTCTTGCTCGGTAGCCAACCAGACAGTGCGGCGCATCCCCGTGGATTGCTGGCATTTACCAAATCGATTGGGTGGGGAGTGCTTGCGGAAGTGCCGGGCCGAGAGGTTGTCATGGGTGCGGTCACGCAGCCGTGGGAAGCGAATGTCGTGTTCCGTTCGCTGCCGCCCCACGAGTTCGCCGCCTTTGACGAACCCGACTACGTGAAGATCGTCTGGACATTGCGTGCCGACCCGAGCGGCGCGAACACATCGATCTTTCGCACTGAAACACGCGCCGTCGCCACGGACTCCACAGCACGAGCAAAGTTCCGACGATATTGGTCCTTCCTGTCGCCGGGCATCATCCTGATTCGATGGGCCTCCCTCAAGCCGTTGAGGGCGGACGCCGAACGGCGTCCGCGCCCAGCATGACCGTCGTCTTTGCGATCGTACTCGTGGTGCACGCCGTCATTCACGTGCTCGGCTTTGCGAAAGCGTTCGGGTTGGCCGACCTGCCGCAATTGACGCAGCCTATCTCTCCATGGCTCGGAGTCGGATGGCTTCTCGCCGCTGTGCTCTTCCTCGCCGCGGCTGCAGCACTGTTCCTCTGGCCACGCGGCTGGTGGGCGATCGGGGCCTGCGCGATTGTCGTCTCGATGTTCGTCATCGTTTCCTCGTGGATCGACGCGAAATTCGGCGCGCTCGGCAACCTCGTCGCGCTGACGGGCGTCATCTTTGGCTTCCTGGCACAAGGGCCAATCAGCCTGCGCGCGGCGTACGAACGCGACGTGGATCGCTTGCTTGCGCGCCACGCGCCGGCTGAGTCGATCAGCGACGCGGACCTGGCACACCTGCCAGCCCCCGTGCAGCGC
>DASRJO010000088.1:0-15679 GCA_035649435.1 Candidatus Krumholzibacteriia bacterium
CCGTTCTCGGTGTCCCAGAGCACGGCGGACGCGGGGTCGAAGTCGAGGCCGAAGCTGTTGCGCACACCGAAGGCGTACACCTTGGCCATGTTGCCGCCGAGGTCGTAAAACGGATTGTCCGCGGGCGCAGTGCCGTCGTCGCGCACACGGAACAAGATGCCGGAATCGTCGGGGAGTGGGCCGTTCGGGTAGTTTTGCAATTGGCCGTTGCGATTCAAGTCGCCGATGGCGCCGTACAGCATGCCATCGGGTCCGAAGAGGATGACGCCGCCGTCGTGGTTCGGACCCGGAGTGGCTGGCAAGCTCAGGATGAGCGCTGGCGCCGACAGAGCGCCTCCATCCCAGGAGTAGCGCTCGACGCGATTCGCGGCAATGGCGTTTTGATTCGTATTGTCGAGCGAAGTGCTGCTCGCGGAATAGTAGACATAGACGAATTGGTTGCTCGCGAACGCTGGATGCAAGGCGATCCCGAGCAAGCCGCGCTCGCTGAGGCTGTTCACCGCCAGGTCGAGCGCCGGGCCGACGATCGTGCTGCCACGCACGTGCATGACGCGGCCGGTCGCCTTTTCGCACACGAGGAACTCGAGGGGCTGTCCTGTCGAGGTCGGGAGCAGTGCCATGCTCGTGGGGTTCGCCAACGACGAAACCTGCAGACTGACCTCGAGCACGGGATCGACGAGAGTTTGGGCCTGTGCTTCTGTCGCGAACAGAGCAAAACCCGTCAAGCACGAGCGCAGGATCCCGCGGGCAGAGAAGTCGAAGACGAGATGCGCGTGCCGCTGCTGCATCATGGCGAGCCGAGTGTAGCGAAAACACAACGGCGCGGCCACCACAGGGTTGGCCGCGCCGTCTCAGGAGGTCGTCGCGCGTCGCCTACTGGTAGAGGTGCTTGACCTGGCTCCACGTGGATTCGTTCACCGCGACGAAGCCGCACGACGTACCCGCGCACGTCGCGCTGTTCACGACCGTAGTGAACGCCGCGGGTTCCTCCCCGCCGAGCGCTGGGTCGCCCTGCTGGTAGGTCAAACACACCTGCGTGAACGCAGGCGAGTCGCAGAGTTGCACCGAAGGGCACATGAACGATGGGTTGACCGGCGTGTCGGTGCGCCGCACCACGAGCTGATGCTCGGTCGTCATCCCGAACACGTGCACCGTGCCGAGAAGGACCTTGTCGCCCGCGAGCCCCGTTTGCGTCTGGCAGCTTCCGAACGACACCGTGATGCCCCCGCCGCTGCCATTGTCCATGGGAGCTCCATTGGAGGTGGTGCCGCTGGCGGGATTCCAACTGAAGGTGGCGCCAGGAGCCGCCGGCTCGACGGACACCTTGAACTCTGCACCGGTGATCCCGGCCGCCGACGCGCCACCAGTTACGGCGAAGACATACACGTGGCCGTTCCCCGAGGCGTTGGTGCTGATGCAGCAAACTGTGCCGGCCACATCTCCGAACGCGCCGATGTAGCCGTTGCTGGGTGGTGCAGCTGCTGCACTCCCCGCGAGCGCGGTGCACACACCCAGAGCCAAAAGCGACGAGCGAAGCATCGATCCGACCTCCTGTCGAGCGGACGAGTTTCCAGACACAGTGCGAGCCTGCCGAGTTCGCACTCTCGACGACTGCATGAACAATCAGTGTGCCGGATGACCTCGGGAAACGGGGAACGACGCGAAGGAATCGCACACCGCGACGCGATCGAATGCACGGAATGCTTTCCGCCGTCGCCAAGAAAATGTGCACGGAAAACGTCAGGGGAGGCAGCGATTGCGCAGCAGGAGCGACAATCCGAAGACCAGACGCTGTTCGTCGAAGCTCGCCACGGGATCGTCGAGGAAGCGAAACGGGAAGAGGGACCCGGGCGGCGTCGTGTCGAAAACCCGGGAGCGAATTGGTAAGATCAAGGCAACGTGACCAGAGTGACCTCGAGTGATGGCAATTCACCGTGATTCGAGGGAGGCCTCGATGCCCGCAGCTTCTCGCCAATCACTGCGCGTGGTCTTGATCGACTGGAACGCAGCGGCGGCGGAGCCTGGGATGGAAACGCTGCGGCGCGCACGCTACGACGCGCGGCTCGTGGTGGCCAAGGACAGCGGCGAGCTGCGCAAGGTCGTGGATCAGCCGCTCGATGCCATTCTCATCGATCTGTCGCGACGGCCGTCGGAAGGCCGGAATATCGGTGTGTCGTTGCGCCAACGCCGAGCGACGCGCGCGCTGCCGTTGGTATTCGTGGGCGGGGATGCCGAGAAGGTGGCCCGGATCCGGACATTGCTGCCCGATGCGACTTTCACCGATTGGCGCCGCATCGGTTCGGGGTTGCGCGAGGCGCTGCGCCAGCGTCCAAGCGCTCCGATCGTCGTTGGTGTCATGGATGCCTACTCGGGGACGCCGCTGCCGCAAAAACTCGGGATCCGTGCCGACATGCGAGTCGCTCTCTTGGGTGCGCCAGCCGGGTTTGTCGCGACGCTGCCGCCGCTCCCGGATGGTGTGCGCTTTCAGGCTCACACGCGCGGAGCGCCGCGCATGATCCTCTTGTTCGCGAAGTCGCAAGCGGATCTGCGGCGGCGCTTCGAAGCTGCCGGGCGCGCGCTGGCTACGGGTGGCAGCCTATGGATCCTGTGGCGCAAGCAGGCTTCGGGGCAGGCGACCGATCTCGGCGAGAAGGAAGTCCGGGCTTTCGGCCTCGCACACAAGTTCGTGGACTACAAGATCAGCTCCATCGACTCGGTTTGGTCAGGTCTGCGATTCGCGCGTCGCAAGACTGCGCCGGCACACCGCAGCTGAGGGCGGGGAAACGGACCGCCGAAAGAATCGCGGTGCCCGAACCTCTCACTTGCGTTCAAAGTGGGGGGTGGTCCGAGTCCGGAGCTTCGCGCACGATCACCAGAATGGCGTCGTGGGGAACGACGAAATAATTCCGGCCCTCGAATGTGATGTCGACGCTGGCCTTGCGGAAGAAGAGCACATAATCCCCGATGCGGGCTTGCATGGGCATGTAACGCGGCTCACGTCGCTGGCGTTTCCAGGGTTCCGTGTCGGCTTCATCGAGGGGTCCGACCGGGACTCCGGGACCGAGCGCCACGACCCTGCCGCCCTGCACGGCGCGAGAATCAACGGCGGTTTGCGGCAGGTACAGTCCGACGCGAGTGCGTTCCTCGCCGACCTCCGGTTCGACGAGGACGCGGTCGCCGACGACGATGAGCTCTTTCTTCAGGGAAACCTCCACGAATCGATGTTCGCAACATTATAGACGTCGCCGACGGAGTCCACACTCCGCGAAAAGCCTGATGCGGGGAGGATCGACGGGGTAGTCGCTTCCCACGTGGGTTTGCCGGTGCTATCGTGCGACATGAATCGGCGCGAATTTCCGGGCGGAGTGACCCGCCGCGCGCTCGCGGTCTGCGTGCTCGCGGGCTTCGTGCTCGGTGCGCCGCGCAAACGGTGACCCCATCCGACGCCTCGCCGGCCTCGATTGACCGGACCGGCCATTCAGAGGCACGGAAGGTGCGCTTCGGAGTTGGCGGGTCGCGATCAGGGAGCGGAGAACCGGCAGTGGTCAGAGACCGGGAAAACCGTCAGGTGTTGCAGATGCGATCGGTGATCTTCGTGTGGCTCCTGGCGCTCGTGGCTGGCGGCTGTTCGCACGAGGACAGCATCGTCGAGCCGCCCGCGACACCACCGCTGCCGCAAGGTGTCACCGTCGTGGACAACGTCGTTCACTGGTCGACCGAACTCTCATCCCGCGGCAGCGTGCGCTATGGCTTCGCCGCCGATGCTCTCGACCACATGGCCTATCCCGCCGCCGCGGACCGGCGCGATCGTGAGCTGCTCACGGAGCACGCAGTAGCCCTGCTCGACGTGCGTGCCGGGCAACTGGTGTTCCTGCAAACGGTGAACGAAGCTTCTGGTCACCCCACGGGTTACTCGGAGGTGGGCGCCTTCGATCCGGCTGTCACCCCGGCGGCGGATCTACTGACCGCGACGATGATCCACATCGGTTTCGGCGACAGCCACCTCATCACGCTGCCGAATGGCAAGCGCGTGCTGATCGATGGGGGCGAGCGCGCCGCCGCCGCTTCGGTGTCGCAGTACCTGGACCAGCACGGGGTCGGGACACTCGACGCGATGCTGGCGACGCATGTGCACATCGACCACATGGGTGGCTTGGTCGGCGATTTCGGCAACCCGACCGATGGGTTGCTCGCGCGACGTCCATCCGTGTTTTTCGATTCGCCAGCCAAGAGCTGGTCGCGCGGTGCCTACGATGAGGCTCTCGCCACCGTTGTCGGCGCCGGCGCGCGGCGCGTCGTCCTCTCGCGCGGTCAAACCTCGGCCAGCGCGCCCGATCTGGCCTGGGATTCGCGCGTGCAGGTGGTCGTGCTCTCGAGCGGCAGGCTGCCGAACTACACTCCCTCCGCGGCGCGGGAGAACGACGACATCAACAACGACTCCGTGGTGCTGCGGTGGAGTTATGGGGACGTGGATTTCATCATCGGTGGCGACGCGGAGGCGGCGGCTGAAGCGAGCATGCTACAGGCGTTCCCGGCCTCGGAGCTCGAGGTCGAGTACTACAAGGCGCATCATCACGGCTTGCCCGATGCGTCGACGTCGGCTTGGGTGCAAGCGCTGCAGCCGCGTGTCGCTTTCATTCCCAACACGCAACTGACTTTCGACGGCAACCTCACGTCGGCGCTCGCGCGCGCCACGGCGGATTTGACCGATCTCGGGGCGCACATTTATGCCATCGACGACGCGGCGAGCCTCGGGCGCCTGCGCGGGAGCGGTATCCAGTACAACATTACATTCGCCACGGATGGCACGAGCTACGAGGTGCGACTCGAGCGGGCGACGCAGGGGGTGGCGTTGGTCGCGAAGGCGAGCTGTGTCCACGACGATCCAGACCTGCGTCACCTATTCGAAACGCCAGACCTCGCGCCCACGCACGACCGATGGCTCGAGAAACCGGGCGGCTCGATGGCCGCATACCTGAAGGGATGGGCGGTTCCATGATCGCAGCGAGAATCCTGCGGTGCCTGTGCCGAGGCATGGTCCTGGTTTGGGTGGCGGGAGCGTTCGGCGTGCGGCAGCCGGCTGCCGCGGCCGAAGGCAGCGATGCCGTGCGGTTGGAACGCCTGGCGGCGGATTTCTGGGAGTTGTATCTGCGGTCGGAGCCCGTGGAAGCCACAGCGCTCGGCGACCGGCGCTTCGATCACTTGCTCACGGACATCACCCCCGCGGGGCGCACGCGTTTGCGCCAGCAGCTCGATGCCTTGCATCAGTCGGTGGCCGCGCTCGATCTCGCCCCGCTCAGCGCGGAAGAACGCATCACTGCTTCGATGTTGCTCGAGGTCATCGCAGGCAATCTCGCCAATCTCGATTGCGGTTTCTATGATTGGGTCGTCGATCCGCTCGAAGGTCCGCAGGTGGCGTTCCAGAACGTGCCGGCGATGCAGCGCGTCGACACACCAGAGCAGGCACGGGCCATGGGGAGGCGCTGGCGCGCCATGGGCCCGGCGGTGGATGCACACATCGCCAACCTGCGCGCGGGGCTCGCGAACGGCCGCGTCGCGACACGCAACCAAGTGGAACGCGTGCTGGAAGAGCTGGACGAGCAGCTCGCCCAAGACGTGCGGGAATGGGCGCTCCTGTCACCGCTCGAGACCCCGCATCCCGATTGGCCGGTGGCCGAGCGCCAGGCGTTCACCGACAGCCTGACCGGTGCCGTGCGCGAGCTCATTCGGCCGGCGTTTGTACGCTACCGCGACTTCCTGCGTGCGGAGATCCTGCCGCGTGCGCGGGCGGAAGACAAAGTCGGCCTCGTGAATCTCCCCGGTGGTGACGAGTGCTACGCGGCGATGATTCGCCGTCACACGACGCTCGCGCTCACCGCCGACCAGATCCATACATTCGGCCGCGCCGAGGTCGAGCGCATCATGACGGAAATGCGCATCCTGGGTGAGCGCGTGTTCAAGACTTACGACCAAGCCGAGATCTTGAAGCGTTTGCGCAGCGATCCGAAGCTGCATTTCGCCACGCGCGACGAGGTGGAAGCGAAGGCGCGCGAGGCGCTGACGCGGGCGCAAGCGGCAGTGCCGCGGGCTTTTGGCATTCGCCCGCGTGCGGGCTGCGAGGTCGTGCGCATGGAGTCGCACGAAGAGAAGCACTCGACAATCGCCTACTACCGGCAACCAGCGGTGGATGGGTCGCGCCCCGGTCGCTATTACATCAATACGTCAGAGCCGGAGACGCGCCCGCGCTACGAAGCCGAAGCCCTGGCTTTCCACGAGGCCGTGCCGGGACACCATCTGCAGATCGCCATCGCGCAGGAGATCGAGGGCATTCCGGCGTTCCGCAAGCACCTTGGCGCGACCGCATTCGTCGAGGGCTGGGCGCTGTACACCGAGCAGCTGTGCGACGAGCTCGGGCTGTATTCCAGCGATCTCGATCGCATGGGCAAGCTCAGCTTCGAGGCCTGGCGTGCCTGCCGCTTGGTCGTTGACACGGGAATGCACGCCCAGGGCTGGAGCCGGCAACAAGCCATCGACTTCATGCTCGCCAACTCGGCGCTGGCCGAGAACAACATCGTCAACGAGGTGGACCGCTACATCACCTGGCCGGGGCAAGCACTCGCCTACAAGCTCGGGCAGGTCGAGATCCTGGAGCTGCGCGAAGAGGCAAAGCGCCTGCGCGGCACGAGCTTCGACCTGCGCGAGTTTCACGACGTGGTCCTGAGCCACGGCGCCGTCACCATGACCGCTCTCGGCGACATCGTGCGCGACCACTTCTCGCGCCCAGCGCCCGCCGCGAAGGGCGGGCGCTGAGCCCGAACGGCGGACGTCGATGGATGACCTCGCCGGCGCATTGGGCAGCATGGAGAAGACAGTCAATCCCAGATGACTTCGAGGGACTTGGCGCCTTCGGTGAAGTGCAGGCGCAGCTTGCAGCGGGCTTCGTCGTAGTCGCGGGAGACGAGGCCCATGTCTTGGCGCTGCATGTGATCGGCGTCGAAGCGGGCGACGAGGGGGATAGGTCCTTCGACATGCAGGCCGATCTCGCGTGACACGGTGAGCTCGACCTCGGCGCTCGCGCCCTCGAAGTACATTTCCATCGTGCCGTCGAATGGTTTGCCCGTGAGCTCGAGCTTGCACGTGGCGCGCGGGGCCTGCACGGTGACGACCTTGGCGCGTGCATTCAGGAGCTGGCGCAGCTCCAGACTGCCGCCGTCGGCAACCAGGCGACAGCGCTCGAGCGGCACGCGGTTGACACGGCGGAACTCGACGCGCAGCTCGGCATCCACACCGATCAATTGCAGCTCCTTGACCGGCATGTCGGTGAAGTCGAAGGCACCGCGGCCGCCCTCGCAGCGCAGCAGGAATTCAGTCGGTGCGGGTGGTGAGAACATGAGTTCCCACTTCTCGGCCCGGGGTGGAGCAACTCGCGGCTCCGCGGGCAGGAAGTCGCCGGCGTCGAGCGAATCAGGCGCTGGCGGGTTCTCGAGCAGGGCGAGATCCCGGATGCGCAAGGTTGGGTTCATCCCGACTCCGATGATGATGTACGGGTACACGTTTTCCGGTTGCGTTCGCACCTCGAGCAGCTGTTGCGGAGTGCCCAAATACAAGGTCACTTCGTCGCGCAGGCTGTGCAGTTCCACTCGCAGCGATTGCAATGTCTGATACGGCAGGGTGAAGTCCGCCTGCGCCGCAACGGCTCCGAGCACGCAAGCCAGTGCTACCATCGACGATGAAAGCAAAGCAGACCGGCGACTCCACTTTGGAACCCATTGAAAACATGAATGGCTTGGACAGCGAGACATCACGCTTTCCAAGCGTGGCGCGGTCGCACCCCGCGGTTTTTGAAGATGCGACCGACCACCATGCCGACGGCGAAACCACCGATGTGCGCCCACCAGGCGACACCGCCCGTCTGCGCGCCCTGGGCCCCGAGGCTCAACGTGCCGCTGAACAGCTGCAGCACGAACCACATGCCGAGAACGATCAGCGCCGGCAGCTCCGCCACACGCAGAAAGTAGCCGAGCGGGATCAGGGTCAACACGCGCGCCTTCGGGAACATCACCAGATACGCGCCGAGCACGCCGGCGATGGCGCCGCTGGCGCCGATCGAAGGGATCGCCGACGACGTGTCGGTGTATGCGTGTGCGAGAGTCGCGGCCCAACCACAGAACAGATAGAAGATCACATATCCGATACGTCCGAGGCGATCTTCGACGTTGTCGCCGAAGATCCACAAATAGAGCATGTTGCCGAGAACGTGCGCCCAGCCGCCATGCAAGAACATGGAGTACAACACCGAGCGCCCATCGGCGAGCCAGTTCCCCGGCTCGAAGTAAACAACCGGGACGAAGGCGACGTGGACGAGGAAGGGTTGCAGGCCGGATCCCAGACTGAGCTCGTAGAAGAACGCCACCATGTTGATGACGATCAACGTCACGGTCACCACGGGAAACCGATTGCGCTGCTGGATGTCCCGCAGCGGCATGACCATTGGGTTCCTCCGTGGAGACGTGGTGTCTCGACGCACCGTGCATTTGAACGGACATCATACCCGGATCCGCCCGGTGTCACCATGTGATACGATCCGTCGACACACGCGCCCGGGAGCCTGCCATGCGTTACGGCTTCGCCATCGTCACGGTCTGGATCCTCGCCGGCGTCGGTGCCGTGCACAGTCACGCCGCCGATCGGCCGAGCGGGAGAGGGTTTTCCATGCGCTCTCCAACGATCGCAACCCACGGCATGGTGGCGAGCGCACATCCATTGGCCAGTCGCATCGGTGTCGAGATCCTCGAAGCGGGCGGCACCGCCGTGGACGCGGCCATCGCCGTCAACGCCGCGCTCGGCCTGATGGAGCCGACGGCCTGCGGTGTCGGCGGTGATCTCTTCGCCATCGTCTGGGACGCGAAGGAGAAACGACTGGTTGGCTTGAACGCCAGCGGACGCGCTGGCAGCGCGATCACTCTCGCAGAGCTCCGCGCCAAAGGGTTGGAGACAATGCCGCAGTTGGGCGGCCTGCCCGTCACGGTGCCGGGAACGGTGGACGGTTGGTTCGCGCTGCACGGGCGTTTCGGCAAGCTGCCGATGTCCAAGATCCTAGCGCCGGCCATCCGTTACGCGCGCGAAGGACAGCCGGTACCGCCCATCATCGCGTACTACTGGAGCCGGGCACCGCAGCGTTTCAAGGACTTTCCTGCCTGGTTGCAGGTCTACGCCCCGGACGGGAAGGCGCCCAGCGCCGGCGACGTGTTCCGCAATCCCGACCTCGCGCGCACGTATGAACGCATCGCCGCCGGCGGCCGCAACGCTTTCTATCGTGGCGAAATCTCCCAACGCATCGTCGAGGCGGTCACCAAGCACGGCGGCGCGCTCACACGGCAGGATCTGGCCGACCATCAGTCGACGTGGGTCGAGCCGCTCGCCGCCACCTATCGCGGCTACAGTCTGTGGGAGCTGCCCCCGAACACACAGGGGATCGCAGCCCTGCAGATGTTGAACATGCTCGAGCCCTACGATCTCAAAGCGATGGGGCACAACACTGCCGAAACCCTGCATCTCATGGTCGAGGTCAAGAAGATCGTCTTCGAGGACCGCGCCCGCTATTACGCCGACCCGGATTTCGTGCAGATGCCGCTCGAGCAGCTCCTATCCAAGACCTACGCGCGCCAGCGCTCGACTCTGTTCGATCCGGCGCGGGCGAAGCAGAGCGTGGCGGCGGGCGATCTGCCGTTGCGCGCCGGCGACACCACGTACTTCACCGTCGTCGACTCCGAGCGCAACATCGTGTCGCTCATCCAGAGCAACTACAGAGGGTTCGGCTCCGGCGTCGTCCCCGAAGGCACGGGGTTCTGCTTGCAGGACCGCGGCGAGATGTTCAGTCTCGACCCCGCGCATCCCAACGCGTACGAGCCGCGCAAGCGTCCCTTCCATACCATCGTTCCTGCCATGGTGACGCACGACGGCAAGCCCGTGTTCAGCTTCGGAGTCATGGGCGGCGACATGCAGCCGCAAGGGCACGTGCAGATCTTGTGCAACATCATCGACTTCGGCATGGACGTGCAAGAAGCCGGGGATGCGGCGCGTTTCTACCACACCGGTTCGAGCGAGCCGACGGGTGAGCACATGGAAGACGGCGGCATCCTGCACTTGGAATCCGGCGTTTCCGCCGAGGTCGTGCGCGATCTCGTGCTCAAGGGACATCGGGTCGTCGAGAACGTCGGCGGCTACGGCGGCTATCAAGGCATCTGGATCGATCACGAGCGTGGCGTGCTCCTCGGCGCGACGGAATCGCGTAAGGATGGCATCGCGCTGGGCTACTGACTCCTCGAGGAGCATCGACGCGTGCAGGACACGTCGCGTTTCGCCGCGCTGCGCCAGCAACACTACAACGCGACCGTCATCGATCTGCGACGCGCGCGCGAAGGTCTGCTGGTACTGCGCGTTCGCCCCGATGCCCCGATTCCGGAGTACGCCGCCGGGCAATGGCTGCCGGCCGGGATCGGATTGTGGGAACCACGCGGCGCCGGGTGTCCGGAGGAAACTCTCGCCGAAGCGACGAGCCTCGCTCGCAAGACGTACTCCCTCTCCTGCGCCATTCTCGCCCGCGGCGAGGATCGTCTCCTCGAGCACGAAGAGCACGATTGGTACGAGCTGTACATGGGGTTCGACCCCGAACGCGCCACCGGCGCCAGCGGTGCGGCGGTGGCGGCGCGCTTCGCTGCGCTCGAACCCGGAGATCGGGTGTGGGTGGGCGAACGGCCGCAAGGCAATTACACACTCGATGCGGTCCAACCCGACGACGACGTGCTCTTCCTCGCCACCGGCACGGGGGAAGCGCCGCACAACCGCATGATCTGGGAACTGCTGCGGCGAGGGCATCGCGGCCGCATCGCTTCGGTCGTGACAGTGCGCGTCACCGCGGATCTCGCTTACCGCGAAGAGCACGCGCGGCTCATGCGCATGTTTCCGGCCTATCGCTGGGTCGGGGTCGCGACACGCGAGCAGGAACATCGCGGCGTGCGCCTGCAGGCGATGTTGGCGAGCGGGAATCTGGAAAGGCACGCAGGCTTGACGCTGGACCCGGAGCGCAGCCAAGTGTTCCTGTGCGGCAACGCAGGAATGCTGGGCCGCCCGCAACACGAAGGGAATCGCAAGATCTACCCGGCACCCGTGGGGATGATCGAGCTCCTGGAAGAGCGCGGATTCCGCTCCGACCCGCACCCAGATTCACACGTCCACTTCGAGCATGGATGAGGACACACCCGGGAGGGTTCGAGATGAACATGCCCATGCAACGTCTCGGCAACTCAGGCGTCGAGGTGAGCCGGCTCTGCTTCGGGACCATGACCTTCGGCACCCAGTGGGAACAGATCGGCATCACCACGCAGCCGGAGGCCGATGCCCTCGTCGGCCGCTGTCTCGACGCCGGGATCAACTTTTTCGACACCGCCGATGTCTACAGCGGCGGGGAATCCGAGTCGGCCCTCGGCAAGGCGCTGGGGAAACGCCGCCAGGAGGTGATCCTGGCCACGAAGGTGCGCAGTCGAATGTCCGACGCTCCGAACGACGTCGGTCTCACCCGGCATCACATCCTGAACGGGGTGGATGCGAGCTTGCGCCGCCTCGGCACCGACTTCATCGATCTCTACCAAGTGCACTGCTGGGACACCGCGACACCACTCGAAGAAACCCTGCGCGCTCTGGACGATTGCGTGCGCTGGGGCAAGGTGCGTTACATCGGCGCCTCCAACTACGCCGCCTGGCAGTTGATGAAGGCGCTCGCGCTCTCCGATCGACATGGCATCGAGCGCTTCATCACCCTGCAACCGTTGTACAACTTGGTGATGCGAGACATCGAGGCAGAGCTCGTGCCGCTCTGCGAGGATCAAAAACTGGGGATCCTGCCGTGGAGTCCGCTGGCCGGCGGGTTCCTGAGTGGCAAGTATCGCCGTGGCGCCAAGGCCCCCGCGGGGACACGGCGCAGCGGTGTCGAGTCGCAGTTCCTGCAGTTCGACGAGGCGCGTGGTCTGGATGTCGTCGACGCTCTCGATGCGGTGGCGAAAGCCCACGACGGGACGGTGGCGCAGGCGGCGATCAATTGGCTTCTCGCCAAGCCCTACGTCACCTCGGTGATCCTGGGCGCGCGGAACATGGCGCAGCTCGAAGACAACCTGGCGGCGATTCGCTGGTCGCTCACCGCGGAAGAAGCGGCACGGCTCGATGCCGTGATGCCGCCGCCGCGAACGTACCCGCAATGGTTCATTTCCATGATCAACACCCGGCGGTGAGCGGCGAGGGATGGTCCATGGGTCGTCCAGGCCGCATGCTCGCGACGTTCGATGCGCGCATCACCCGCTGGATGGCGCGTTATGGCATCGGCTTGCTGCGCACGAGCCTCGGTGTCGTCTTCCTGTGGTTCGGTGTGCTGAAGTTGTTTCCGGATCTGAGTCCCGCACAGGATCTGGCGACACGCACGATGGCGGTGCTGACGTTCGGGTGGATTCCGGACCGTGTCGCGATCGTGATCCTGGCGCTCTGGGAGTGTTGCATCGGCTTGGCGCTCATCACGCGCAGCTTCATGCGACTGACGTTGCTGCTGCTGTGGCTGCAGATGCTCGGTACGATCACGCCGATCTTCTTGTTTCCGCGCGAGACGTTCCTCCACGCCCCCTACGCGCCGACCTTGGAAGGCCAGTACATCATCAAGAACATCGTGCTGATCTGCGCGGGCTTGGTGCTCGGAGCCACAGTCCGCGGCGGCCGCATGGTCGCCGACCCGACGGCGCCGGAGAGTTCCGACGTCTGGAACTAACCGGGACCTGAGTTCGCGGTCCGGCATTCTGCCCGTTTCGAGTTCCTCGAATCGACCCGCGACACCACATCGGTTCCAGACCTGCCGGCACGGGGGTTGCCGCGCATTGCGTCAATGCGCGCGGAATGGCGCGCCGTTTGTTGACTCGTGCGTCCGTGGAGGTGGAGCGTGTCCTCTCGCGCTTCGAAGCATTCGAAAGCGTTGGAACCGGAGGAGGAGCTTCCGGTGCAGGACGAGCCACACGGACGTGCAATGTCGCCGGGATGGATTCTCGCGCTCACGTACCTGTTCGGGCCGTTCGCGCCCACCGTGCTCCGTCAAGGGAAGAACAATCTTCCGTGGATGCTCCTCGCCGGGCTCGCGTTCGTCACTTGGGCCGGAGTGTTGTGGCATTGGCCGGCTCTGCGCCTGGCGCTCGAAAGCGGCCGCATGGCACTCGTGCCGTGGATGCTGGGTCTGGCGGTGGCGACCGGCGTCTGCCTCGTCGCATGGTGCCGGGCGTTGTTCCTGACCGCGAACGATCACCGCTTCTTTCCCGAAGCACTGCCGGCATGGGTCCGACGCTCGAACTTCTGCGCGATCCTCGGGCTCGCGCTCCCGAGCTTCGGCTATGTCGTCGCGGGTCATGCACGCCGTGCAGCGATCGTCCAATGGGTGACTGGTTCTGCCGTCCTGCCTTGGCTCGTGCTCGGGCACGCCGCATGGATCTGGCAGTGCAATCGCAACGCGGGCCGCGCCGCGGTCCCCGACATCGCGGTCGAAGTCGTGGTTTTGTCCGCCACGGTGATGGCGGTCATTGGCGGGCTGGCGTGGATCGCGGCTGGCCTCGACGGCGCGCGCCTGCAAGCCCTGCGGGCGGGCGAGCGCAGCGGGGTGCATGGCGATCGCGTCGCCCTGGCACTCCTCGTTTCCCTGCTGTTGGCGCTGTTGTGCTTGCGCCCGGCCAGGATGGCGAACGACTTGGATCGGTTCGCCATGGCGCTGCAACACGATGGCTACCGGCTAGTGCCGACGTGCCTGGAGCTGGGGGCGATGCGGCTCGACCGTGCCGAACCACGATACGCGATGGCGTGCGCCGAACTCCTCGACACCATGGGGAAGCACGAGTCTGCACGCGCGCTGCGCGACGACTTGCGCCGGCGCTGGGAGACCTACGCCGAGCATCTCCTGCAGGAAGAAGTGCGCATTGGCAGCGTTCTCTATCCGCCACTCATGACGGTGACTGGAGAGCCTGAGCCGTTGCCTTCGACGTTCATGGATTCGCTGCTCGTTCCCCCGGCGACCGTGGATTCCTTGTTGTCGCCGCACGCAATCTCGCCACCGCTGCCCGATTCGACCCGTACCGAGGACGCGGAGCCCTTGCCGAGCCCGATGCGCAGCGATTCGCTCTGAAGCGAGCGTCCCGCTTGGACTTGCGTGGCATGGCTCTTGCCGTTCCGACCGCCGTGCCGGGCCCTGTCATGCCCCGGGACATCCGATGGAATCGCAAGGAGGCGCATTCTGTCCACCGCGACCCAGGAACCTTCGCGCATTCTCGTCGTCGATGACGAAGAGAATCTCCGCAACATCCTCGAGTTCCAGCTGCGAGGCGAGGGCTTCGTCGTGCGTGGGCTCGGTCGCGGTGACGAGGCACTTCCCACGGTCTTGCAGTGGAAACCGGACATCGTCCTCCTGGACCTGATGATGCCCGGGATGGACGGCTTCAGCGTTTGCCGCGCCCTGCGCGCCAACGAGAGCACCCAGGGCATGCCGATCATCGTCATCACCGCGCGCGGGGATGCTGCCACGCGCTTGCAGACGCTGGTGGCCGGCGCGCACGAGTTCATCGTCAAGCCCTACGCGTGGGACGATCTGCTGGCGCGGATTCACAACGTGATCGAGTTGTCGCGGCGGCACGATGGCGCGCCCAGCTTCGTCGGGTTGCCGGGCTCGGCGGCGGCGGAAGCCCAGATCTCGCGTTTACTGCATGGCACCGAAGACTTCGCCTTTCTGAGCTTCGACATCGATCATTTCCGCAGCTTCAACGAGACCTATGGCTACGAGCGCGGTGACGACGTCGTGCGCATGCTCTCGCGCCTCGCGGTCGAGATCGTCGAGAAACAGGACAGCAGCGTCAAGTTCGCCGGCCACCTCGGCGGCGACGAGTTCGTGGTGCTGGTGAGCCCGAACGCGGCGCGCAGTGTGGCCGATGAACTGATCCAACGCTTCGATATCGAATCACACAAGTTCTTCACGAGCGACGTGCAAGCGCGCGGCAACTACGAGGTGGTCAAACGCCAGGGCCGGCGCGAAACGGTGCCGTTGCTCGCACTGACGGTGGCGCTGGTGGATCACGTCAAAGAACGCGACCTGCACCCGCGCCGCTTGGCCGACGTCGCCGCCGAGCTGCGTGCCTTCGGCAAGTCGCGTGCAGGGAGCATCGTCGTGAGCGAGCGACGAGAAGCGGCGGGACGATGAGCCGCAGCGGGGGGATGATGACGCAACGCGAGCGCAAGGAGAAGGCCGCGCCCGTGCTGGCGGTGGACACGCAGGCGCCCGTCGCCGCCGACCTGCATGCCGAAGTCGAGCGCTTGCGCCGGGAGCTGGACGAGCTCCAGCGCACCGACCGGTTCAAGGATCATTGTCTCTCGGTGGCCGCGCACGAGCTCGCGACACCCCTCACCGTCATCCAGGCCTACGTCGAGACTCTGCAGGCGAAATGGAACGCGCCGGGATTCGACCAAGTGCCCGAGTTCTTGCACGTGTTACAGCACGAGACAGCGCGCCTGATCCGCACCGTCGAACGCACGCTGCAGATCTCGCGTCTCACGAGCGCCAATCAGACCGTCCAGCGTTTGCCGCTGCAGCTTTTGCCGCTGATCTCGGTGG
>DASRJO010000089.1:0-13422 GCA_035649435.1 Candidatus Krumholzibacteriia bacterium
GGGCCGCGAGCGCGGCGCGGAACGGGTCCTTGACGGCGCGCAGATGTCCGATGACGGCGACCTCGAAACGCCCAGTCCTCCGGCGCGATCGCGCCCGCACGGGAACCGCGGATTGCAGGATGACATGTGCCTTGGCGCGCAGTGCCGGCACGAGCCGTGCGCGCCCGAGTCTCTGCAGGAGAACGATTCGGTGCGCCGCCGCGAGCGAAGCGGAGACTGTGCTCGTGCGGTGCAAATCGAAGTACAAATCGGTGCCCGTGAGCGCCACGATCAACGGCCGATCGGGATGCAAGGTGCGGAATCGCCGGATGGAGGGCGCGCTCTTGCGTGCGTGCAAGGCGATCAGTGCATCGCAATCCTGGCCATCGTAGCGCCGCGTGACCCGAACGGCACAACCCAACTTGCGCAAACACCGCGCCCAGCGGGCGGCGGTGATGCCGTTCCCGGTGTGCTGTGCCGGCAAGGTCGGTGAAACCATGATAATCTTCCACACGTCGGGCAGAATACTTCGTGTCTGCACGCGGTGTCATGCGGAAGGAACGCTGGGGTGAGCGCAGACGAGGGATTCGACGCGTCCGAGCTCGAACGCGACCTGCGTGAGGCTCGGGCGCGCACGCTGGCTCTCGTCGCCGACCTCGACGACGAGCAGTTGCTCGGTCCACGTCTCGCCATCGTCAACCCGATGCTCTGGGAGATCGGGCATCTGGCCTGGTTCCAGTCGCACTGGGTGCTGCGTCACCTGCGGGGGCTGCCGTTGTCGCGCCCCGACGCCGACCGGCTCTACGACTCGTTCGCGGTGGCGCACGACACGCGTTGGGACCTGCCCTTGCCATCGCGGGCCGAAACGTTGCAGTACATGGACACCGAGCTGGAGCGTGCCATCCAACAGTTGCGCGCTCGGCCCTTGGATCCGGGTGCCGCTTATTTCTATCGTCTCGTTTTGTTTCACGAGGACATGCACGACGAAGCCTTCACGTACACGCGTCAGACTCTGTCGTATCCAGCGCCTCGCTGGCACACGCCGGCGTTCGCAGAAGAACCGGCTGACGGATCGCATCACCAACCCGTTGCAGCAGCGGTCGATGTTCCTGGAGGCAAGTTCATTCTTGGCGCGCAGCCTGGCGAGTCTTTCGTCTTCGACAACGAGAAGTGGGGGCATGTCGTCGAGCTCCGGCCATTTCGCATCTCCCGCACCGCCGTGACCGATGGCGAGCTCGCTGCCTTCGTCGACGACGGCGGTTACGAACGGCACGAGCTGTGGGACCCCGAAGGCTGGGCATGGCGCGAATCCGTGGGGGCGCACCATCCGGTGTACTGGCGGCGCGACGCGGGCGGTTGGCATCGGCGTGTCTTCGATCGCTGGCAGCCGCTCCTCGAGGATCACGCGGCCCTGCACGTCAATTGGTACGAAGCGTCCGCATACTGCCGCTGGGCCGGGAAGCGGTTGCCGACGGAAGCCGAGTGGGAAGCGGCTGCAGCGAGCGCGCACCCCGTCCTTCGCGGGGATGCGACCAAGCGCCCGAAGCCGTGGGGAACGGCGCCCGCCGCGCCGGAGCATGCCAACCTCGATGGCGGGCATCTCGGCGTCGTGGCCGCTGCGGCGCTGCCGCGCGGGGACAGCGCATGCGGCTGCAGGCAGATGTGGGGCAACGTCTGGGAATGGACAGCCAGCGTCTTCGCTCCCTACCCTGGATTCGTCCCCGACCCCTACAAGGAATACTCCGAGCCATGGTTCGACGGGCGTCACATGGTGCTTCGCGGCGGCTGCTGGGCGACGCGTTCGCGACTGCTGCGCAACACCTGGCGCAATTTCTACACTCGCGATCGCCGCGATGTCTTCGCGGGATTTCGGACGTGTGAAACTCGAGGCGGCTGAACTCGTAAACCTTGTGAGCGGTTGCCGCGGCCGTTCCATCCCTGTCGCCGAAAGGAAGCCATGCCTGCCTACGTGATCGTGCAGGTTCGTGTCGAAGACCCGGTGCGCTACGAGGACTACAAGATCATGGCCGCCGCCAGCCTCACGCCGTTCGAGGGCCGATTCGTCGTGCGCGGGGGGAAGGTGCAAACCCTCGAAGGCGAGTGGTCGCCCTCCCGTCTGGTCGTTCTCGAGTTTCCGAACGCCGAGCGAGCCCGCGAATGGTGGAGCTCGGAAGCGTATGCGCCGGCCAAACGCCTGCGGCAGGAGACGGCGTCGACGGAGATGATCCTCGTCGAGGGAATCTGAGGCAGGGAGGCTTGGTCGTGCGGATTCTCGTCATCGGCGCCACGGGAGGCACGGGCCGCGAGATCGTCCGGCAAGGTCTCGATCGCGGCCACGAGATCACGGCCTTCGTGCGCAAACCGCGCCGGATGCCGGGCCCTTCCGCATCGTTCCACATCGTTCGCGGCAATGTTCTCGATCCAGCGAGCCTCGACAAGGCGGTGCGCGGACAGGACGCAGTCGTTTGCGCGCTTGGTCACAAACGCTGGTTGGGGCCGTCGCGGATCCTTTCCATCGGAACGGCCCACTTGGTGCAGGCCATGCGGGCGCATGGGGTGCGCCGGTTGGTGTGCGAGACGTCACTCGGAGTCGGGAACAGCTTCGGCCGCATGGGACTCTATTACACGTTCTTCGTCGTTCCCATCATCTTGCCGTTCTATTTCTGGGACAAGCACCGGCAAGAAAACGTGGTGCGCGAGAGCGAACTCGAATGGGTGATCGTGCGGCCCGGAGAGCTGACGAACGGCGGCGTGCGCGGTCGTTTGCGTGCGGGCTCCGCCGTCGGCAATTGGTTGTGGACGGTGCGAATCTCGCGCGCCGACGTGGCCGGCTTCATGTTGAAGCAGATCCAGGAAGACACTTTCCTGCGTCAGACACCGGGTGTTTCTTGGTGATCGAGTCCTGATGAAAAAAACCTGGTTGGAAGGGACTCTGAGAGGTTCCCCGATGGCAGCGCAGGTTTTGCAGCGCCACAGCAGATCGCTCCCGAGTTATAATCACGCCGCAAACAGTCGACTTGTTTCCCAACGCCGCTCCGCCCGACGGTGGGATCGGGTCTTTGCTAGGGGGGATCGAGATGAATCGCGTTCTGTTCGAGGTCCCGAGGGCCGGTTCACTGGCCGCTGTGTTTCTGTTCTCATTGCTCTTCTCCACTCCCGTACTTGCCGAGACGTGTTTCGAAGCCACCATCGACGGCGCCCAGGCGGGCACGGGGTCGCCCGGGACGGGTGTCGGCAAGTTCGTCTTGAACGACAGCGAGACGGCGCTCACCTACAAGATCACGTTCCAAGGATTGCTCGCAGCTGAGACCGCGTCGCACATCCATAGCGACGACGAAGGTGGCGCGGCGCTCAAGAACACGGGTCTCGGCACGCCCAAGATCGGAAACTGGCTCACGTCCGATGCGGTGCCGCTGACACCCGCACGTGTCGCCTCCCTCAAAGCGGGGCGCCTGTACGTCAACATTCACTCGACGATGTTCCCGGGCGGCGAGATCGCCGGCCAGCTCCTGGTGGTCCCATGTCAGGAGCAATGCTTCAGGGCGCCAATCAACGGCGCCGGCGCCGGCACCGGCTCGCCGGGCACGGGCTTGGCTTGGGCCGCGCTCAATCACACAGAGACCGAGCTGGCGTACTGGGTCGATTTCTCGGGACTGCTCGCGCCCGAGACGGCGGCACACATCCACAGCCACGCCGAGGGTGGCGGCGTCGTTCACCCGCTCTCCGCCGGGTCGCCGAAGGCGGGGGTGTGGAGGTTCACCGATACTCCGGCGCTCACGGCACAGCGCGTGAATGATTTGAAAGCCGGGCGGCTGTACGTGAACATTCACTCGACGATGTTCCCCGGCGGCGAGATCGCCGGCGACCTCATCGCTGGAGTCTGCGAGACGCGGTGCTTCGAGGCCAGCCTCGACGGCGCGCAAGCGGGGACGACGTCATTGGCCACGGGGCAGGGCTCGTTCCATCTGAGCCACGCCCGCAACCGCTTCGACTACTTCGTCACACTCAACGACGTCCTGCCGCAGACGGCGGCCCACATCCACAACCATAACGAGGGCGACGCCATCGTCAACGACATCGGCACCGGCACGACCAAGCTCGGCGACTGGGACAGCGACGACGCTCCGGCGCTCAGCATCGTGCGTGTGGCGGATCTCATGGCGGGTGCCATGTACGTGAACGTCCACACACCATCGTTCCCCAATGGCGAGATTCGCGGCCAGATCAATCCTCTCGTTTGTTCGCCGACCGATGTGAACGACACGCCGAAGCTGCGCACCAAATTGCAGCAGAACGTCCCCAACCCGTTCAACCCGACGACGACCATCGAGTTCACGCTCGCGTCACCGATGCGCGTTTCCCTCGACGTGTACGACGTCGCGGGCCGACTCG
Source organism: Candidatus Krumholzibacteriia bacterium (assembly GCA_035649435.1). Taxonomy (GTDB): domain Bacteria; phylum Krumholzibacteriota; class Krumholzibacteriia; genus DASRJW01. The sequence continues at coordinate 4,372 of DASRJO010000089.1, forward strand.
TGACGAAGCTGCTCGACGGTCCTGCCGCAGGCAGACGTGTCGTGACCTGGAACGGGTTGGACGACGCAGGCCGTCCGGTGAACAGCGGCGTCTACTTCTATCGGCTAGTTGCCGGCAGCGTCATCGAAACGCGGAAGATGCTGCTGTTGAAATGAGTTCTCCGTGAGCGGCACCACGGTTCGCACACGCTCCGCGGCAAAAAAAAGGCGGCTCGCGCGTTTTCTGGCGCGAGCCGCCGGCGGGGGATCCCTGCATCGACGCGGTGACGATCAGCGGGCGTGCGTCCAGTCCGTCCATCCCATGTTCTTGCCGTCGCCTGCCGGGGACTCCGTGGGGAAGTCGGTTCCGTAGGCGTGGTTCACGAGCCACACGTTCCACTCATCGTCGCCGCTCGCCCACCAGCCGCTGTAGCGTGCATCCAGGTTGTAGAGGAAGCGCACGGCGCGAAAGAGCGCCTTGTCCCCCCAGCTCCAGGCATCGTAGCCGGCACGGTGGAGGATCTCCGCCATCACGGTCGCGCCCTGCAAGGCTTCCCAAGGATACCCAGTCGGGCACGGTGGGAATTGAAATGCGCAGCCGCGGCGCATGTCATCGGGAAGGGCGCCGTCGATGGATTCGCCCGACTTCATCGCGCCCGCCGGGTTGATGCCGACGGGCTGCGATTCGTTTGCTTGCCACGACAGATCGCCGTAGCTGAAGCCGGAGTACGTAGTGCGATCTCCCACCCAGCCTTTGAATACTTCTGCGCAGCGATCGAGCTCGGCGGTGTCGCCGAGGAAAGCGGCGACCGCAGCGCGGCTCGCACCCGCGTGCGTGCCCCAGTTGTTGGGGCGATCCTCGTGTGTCGAGACCAAGGTACCCCCATCGAGTGTCTCGGTGAGGCAGCGCTTGAGCCAGGCGCGGAAGGCGATGTCTTCGTTCCTCTCGAGCCCGACGAGATCTGCGGCGATGACATAGGCAGCGAGCTCGCGTCCGAGCGCCAAGGTCCGCCCGCCGAGCTCGGTATCGATTGCGGCCATGCAATTGGCGCGCACCTCGTTCCGGTAGCGTTGATCTTGAGTGCGCACGTAGACCAGTGCTTTGGCCAGGACCTGGGTGTTGTTGTCCTGATTCTGGTCGCTGACTAGCGGCGTGCCGGTCGAGGCGTTCGCCTGCTCCAGCAGCGCATCCCAGGCTTTTCCTGACATCGGCAGCTTTGCGATCTCTTCGTGCGAGATCCAGATGCCCTTGCCGAGGGGCGGGGGCGGGACGTATCCCGGGGGCGGTTGAATGTCCGGCGGCGGAGGCGCGGGGTCTTCGGGAGGCGGGGGTGCGCCGGGTGGTGCCGCCGGTGATCCTTCGCCTCCCACGATCCCCAGATCACATCCGCCCGAGATCACCAAGGAGAAAGCAAGCACGACCCGATGAAGACGCATCCCCGTACCTCCACACCTCTTCTCCCGCGCGGGTCCGCAAGAGCATGTCGCTCTGATTTTTTTGATCGTTACGGCTTTTGCCCCTGCATCATCCGCACCATGGATGCTCTCGTGCACCATGAGGGAACGACGGGTCGTCATGTGACGACCTCGGAAGCAAGCGAAGGCCGGCGATCGTGAACGGTCGTTTGCAGAATTTGCCTCGCGAAGAGAGGGGGATTGCGAAATGCGCCGCCATCGCGAGGGATCCCGACGCCGCCTCAGCGTGAGTCGACCCAGGGGTCAAAGCAGCGGCTCGAGTGTGTCGTGCAGCGCCGGGATCGACACCGGATACGGGTGCTCGAGCGTGAAGCACGGCTTGTTGGCGAACAGCCGCTGCAGGCGCTCGCGCTGCAGCTCCTCCGCGGTCTCCACGAGAGCGTTGCGCCCCGCAGGGAAGGCGAAGCGGAAGGCGTGATAGATCGCCATGAACGGCAGCCTCTCGTACTGCAGCGAAAACACCATGCGCGCCGCGATCTCGCGCGGATCGATGGACCGCGCGACAATGTCGGCGCGTTCCTGGCTGGTGGCAAAGACCACCCGATCGAGATTGCCGCTCATATCGAGGCGATCGCCGAAGAGGCGTTGCGGGTGCAGATCCACGCAGGCTTGCCGCTGCAGCAGCGGCCGCGCCCGGCGCAGCAGCCGGGCCGGAGGGAGATTACGCCCGGGGGCGCGGGACAACGCCGCCTCGAGCCCGAGTACGCCACGCAGTGCCCGCAAGCGCGAGCGATCGGCGCGGCTCACCGCCGCCTGCAAGTGGCGCAATTGCCGCAGGTGCCAATCCCAAACGCGAATGGGCTCCGGGATGCCTCCCATGCGCTCGCCCCGCGCATCGATGTACACCCATTCGTCACCGATGTAGCGTGCCCCGCGCGCCATGAACGCGAGCAAGGTCTCGGTCTTGCCGCCCTTCGACCAGCCGGTGACCAGCACGCCGGTGCCGCCGGCGTTGAAGGCGGCGGCGTGCAAGGGCAGAGCCCCGTTGCCGAGGGCGGTGAGGTTGACGATCGGGATCAAGAACGGGACAGCCGCCATGCCGCGCTCGCAGACGATCTCGCAGGTGTTGCCGACCTGTGCCATCGGGATCTGCACGCGCGCCCGCGTCTTGTGTTTGCTGCGCAGCACCAAGAAGGAATCATCGGTGAACGCAGCTTCGTCGAGGCCGAGCAGTCGCATGCGCCCGGACAAGCGCAAGCGATCGACGAAGCGGATCGTGAGGTCGGGGAGACGCTCCAACGGCCGTCGGATCGGCCCCAGCTGTCGATCGACTGCGGCGATGTCGGCGGCAGTGGCGTCCACCAGTCGGATGCCGACGATTCCATGCAGGTCGTAGTCCACGACCTGAAGCGAGCCGTCGTCTGGCCGGGATTCGGCCTGCGGTTGGAAATCGGTGGCGGAACGACGGTCCTGCATCACACCCGCTCTCCTTTGGCGCCTCCATACGCACGCGACACACGGCGCAAGTCGAAGGCCTTGCACGCGCGATGCCCCGAGCTGGCGCCGGTTTCAAGCCGCGTTGGGCTGCGGTCGAGGTGCGATCGTCATGGCACCTCATGTGTCGCGGACCGCACCGCACGGAATCAGACGGTGGCTGGCCGAGGCAGGTCGAAGAGGCGCTGCAAACCCGGGCTCTCGCTCTGGGGGATGCAATGGCGCAGCAATGCGAGGAAGCGACCCTGATCGAGGCGTTCCGGATGCAAACGCGACGATTCCTTGAACGCACGGTGCATCCAGCAAGTGAAGAACAGCGGTTCGACGAGGCTCGGGTGCAGCCCGACACGGATGCAATACTCTTCGACCGCTTGTCGCACCAGCGCCGACAACGGCGAATCGGTGAGGAACGCGGCGGAGAAGGATTCGAGCCGCCCCTGCACGCCGCGCACACGACCGAGGAGAACATAGGAACGCAGGAAATAGAACAAGTCCCACAGTGGCATGCCTTGTTCCTCGGCCGCTTCCCAGTCGAGGAACACGACACGCCCGTCGGCGCGTACGCGAAGATTCCACGGACCCGGGTCCCCGTGCTGCAACACCGCCGGCACCGGCCAGGGGCTCGCGGCGATGCGCGCGATCTGCTCGCGCAGGAAAGCGACTTCCGCCGCCTGTGGATTGTAGATGGCTTCGAAACGACTGCACAGCTCGCCCAGAGCATCGGCCACACGCTGAGCCGCGACCGGCCGCGCCGTGTCGCACGCGACATCCGTGAGCCAATCGATTGCCTGGCGCGCGAGGGTGCAATCGGCGCTGCCGTCGGTGCGGCTGGTGAAGGGCGTGCCCTCGACGACCCGTTCGCCGACGGCGCTCAGGTTGCCGGGGTGTCCGAGGAAGAGAACCTCCGGCACGTGATCCCGGAGCACGCTCGACAACCCCCGCAAGCGCGAGAGCACGTGGTATTCGTTCTCGAGCCGCGCGTTGAAGCTGGAGTCGCGCACCATCTTGACCACGAGATCGGGGGTTTCCGACTTCCCTGCGAACAGATAGAACATGACCTTCTGCGAACGATAGTTGCCGCGGGCCCACAGTCCCCAGCGATGCCGTTCGAGATCCAATCCATTCAGATGCGCGAGACGGCGCAGATAGGCCGGCGGCTGCGATCGGCCCTCCCTGCCGCGCACGAAGCCGAAGCGTCCCGGCGCGACCCGACCTTGACGAGTGAGCACGCGCTCGGCCTCCGCGAGCAGACCGCCACGGAAATGTGTCCCGTGCATTCGGTGCCGGGCGAAGTAATCCGCCGTGGTCGTGTCCGTGTGGGGCACGGCGGTCCGGATCTCGCCGGATCCCGGCGTCAGGCGCAATGTCGTGAGCGGTAGACCGGTTGGGATCGCTGGTCTCCTGGCACGTGGTCCCGCCTCGACATAGAAGGCACCGTTCGGTTTCAGCACGTCGGTCAAGTCCGAGATTTGCCATGGACGGTGCGGCAGCAACAGATCGGTTCCCAGATCGTGCAGCTGCCACGACGCTTGTGGTCTCTCGGCCACCGAGACGTTGCGGCGACCCGATCGATCGATCCACGCAGACAGCGCACGGCGTTTGGCCGCATGCGGTTCCCACACCATCACCTCGTCCGCCAGTGGCGACACCATGTCGAGCGTCCTGGTGCTCGGTGCGCCGAGGCAGAGCGCCCGGCCGAGTTCGAGGCGGTCGAGGCAGTAAATCCAGTGCGCGCCGGCTTGATCGTCCTTGGTGTTGCTCCCCGGCACGAAGCGCGTCGTCAGCGTGGTTTCAAGCATCGTTCACCTGCGGGCCGTAGCTCGCGGCAGCTTGGATGCAGCGACCAGCGCGCTGAGTCTCATGCACCGCGTGGTCGACGAACAGCGCCGCAAGCCGGCGCGCGTTCTGGTGCAGATCGAAGTGCATTTCCACTCTCCGGCGTCCCGCCTGTCCAAGGGCGTGTCGCCGGTCAGGGTCGCCTGCGAGCTGCTCCAGCACCGCGGCCAGTCCGAGACTGTCGCGCGGTTCCACCAGGACACCGACGACTCCGTCCTCGACCAGCTCGGGAATGCCCGACAGGCGCGACGAGACCACGGGCAAGCCGGTGGCCATCGCTTCCATGAGGACGACCGGGATTCCCTCGCGCTTGCCGTCCCGAGTCGGGACGCTCGCCAGGCAGAAAATGTCGGCGGCAGCCATCATGCGACTGACCACGGGCCGCGGCAGATTGCCGTGCAGGCGCACCGTGTCGCCGAGACCGGCGGCTTCGATTTGTGTCTCGATCGCGCGGCGCTGCGGGCCTTCGCCGACGAGATCGCAGCGCAGGCGCACACCGCGCGCGACCAGCTCGGCACACGCCTCGATGAGAATTCGGTGGCCCTTCACTTCTTCGAGCGAGGCGACGCAGAGCAGCCGTAGGACACTGCCGCCAGCGCCCGCATGCGCGTCCGGTGCGCCCGGGGCGAACACGGCAGGATCGACGCCGCAATGCACGACGTGGATGCGCTGGCGCAACTCCTCGCCGCATTCCTGCACCATGACTTCCCGGTTGAAGGCAGAAATGGTGATCGCGAACGCCGCTGCCCGCACCTTGTGCTCCAGCATGCAGCGGTCGACATGCAGGTCGGAGCCATGCGCCGTGAAGCTGAAGGGGATTCCGGTGAGCCGGTGCACGATGAGCGCCGCCAGCGCCGGATGGGTGGCGAAGTGCGCGTGCACGTGCTCGACGCCGAGCCGCTGCATTTCGTAGGCGAAGCGCACTGTCTTGGGGAAAATGCCGAGGGCCCCGATGAAGAAGTTGCGGCTGGCGAGCGTGCCTCGCAGCACCTCGAGCAGCACGCGCAGGGTCGCGATCGGCCGATGCAGGAGAAAGTACAGAACCGCCTGGAGAATGCGCCACGACAGGAACGGATGATAGTGCGCACGCGCGACGACGGCTGCCGCCTCCGGGTGGGAAATCGTCTGGTGCTCGCGCAGCAGCGGAAACACCTCGACCTGCAAGCCTTGCGCTTCGAGCGCGAGGATCTCGTAGAGAACGAAGGTTTCACTGATTTTCGGGAAGCGCGACATGATGTACGCGAGGCGCGGGCGCGCCTCTGCTTTGCCCGCCGCGACTCCTGACACGTTGTCGACGGCCCCCGCGGGCGCGTTCGTGTCCATCACGTCGAGGAGCTCCGGTCGGCAAAGGTGCGTGAATCGGGTGCATGAGCGCGATGGCGCCAGCGATCGACGTGGGTGAACCAGGACTGCAGGCGCAGGCGCAGCAACGGCAGGGTCGTGCGTGGCGTGATGTTCGTCCGGCGCAAGCGCAATGGATCGCTGCGGCGCGGATCGTTGTGGCCATCGACTTGAGTGAAGGCCAAGGTGAACCCTTCGCGGTGCAGGACGTCGACCGCATCGTCATCGTGTGCGCCGTCTGGATAGGCGAATACCGGCAGCACGGGACCCAGCTCGCGTCGCATGTCCGCCATCGATGCCGACACTTCGCCGCGCGCGCGTGCCGGCGACACTCGCGTGAGTAATGGGTGCCATTGTGTATGCGCGCAGAGCGAGACATTGTCTCGTCCGATCAACCGCAGCTCGTCCCAGCCGAGGACGCTGGGGTGGGGCGTGTCCTCCTCGCCGAGCTGATCGCAAATCTCTTCGACGAGGGCCGTGCCATGGTCGTGCGGCAGGCTCTTGATCAGCAGCGCCGCGGCGCGCTTGGCGACCATGCGCTCCTCTTGGGTGTGCAAGGGGAATGTGCCCAAACGGGGGAGCACGAGCTCGGGCCGCGAAGGATCGGTGCAGCAGCGGTGCAGCCGGTCCCACCAGAAAGCGCGTTCGGGACGGTCCGGGTAAGCCGTGGGTACGAAGACCGTCGCCGGTGTCCGATGCGCCTGCAGGATCGGCCATGCCACTTCCATGAAGTCCCGATAGGCGTCGTCGAAGGTGATGAGCACCGCGCGCCGGGGCAGCGGCCGGCGGGTTTCGAAGGCGACCAGGACGTCTTCGAGGCTCAGCACGCGATAGTTGGCGGACAAGAAATGTACCTGTCGCGCGAACTCTGTCGGCGAGGCGCTGATCAAGCGCGGGTCGAGGTGCGGCGCGTCCTTGGGGTCCGCGACTCGATGATAGGTCAGCACGCGAAGCATGGCATCACATCGCTCGGAGTGGACAATTGCTCATTGGATTGGATCGAGGAATTTGGATCGAACGAGTGCCTCGGCCGCATGCGCAGCAGCGACAACGTCTCATGATATCACACGGGCTCGTTCACCCGCTGTGAACGGAGCCGCATCGAGCGTCTCGGCCTCCGGATTGCGCCAAGCCACCCCACGGCTCCGGCCCCAGCGCGTGGCGACTCGTTCCCAGATCTGTGCGATCGCGTGCCGTCGTACCAGATCCGCACCCGCCGTGGTGTCGAGGACGACGAAGTGCTGCAAATGCTCCCCCAGGGATTTCAGGGCGTGGCGCTGCTTCTCCAACATGGCGGGAGTATGCTCGCCCTTGCGCCGGTGCAGCACTTCGCCCGGGGCGTCCAGCAGCAAGACAAGATCGGGTGTCGGGCACGAGCGCTGCAGGAGCCAGCGGCGCAGACGTAGCCGCCGGCCGTTCCCTCGTGGCGAGACATCGGTGTCGTAGAAGAAGCGATCGTAGACGACGAAGCGGCCTTGCAGCACATGCAACCGGCCGGTGGTGGCACGGCACCAATCTTCCGCGAGCCTGTGCGCACCAGTCAGTAGCCCCCACAAGGGACGCAAGTGCCGGCTCACGCCACGCGTGGCACGACGCCGGCGCTCGATCCAACTTCGCATCGGCAGACGGAAAGCGCGAACCGTCGCGTTCCCGCCCATGTAGACCACCCGCGCACGCAGCCACGGATCGCGCGCCAGGGCCTGGGCGAGCGTGCTCTTGCCGCCGCCGTCGGGAGCCAGGAGCACGGTGCCGAGGCCATGCCGGCGGCAGGCGAAGAGGAGAGGACGGGTGCGGCGCAGGCCGATCGCGCCGATGGTTCGCCCCGTTGCCACCAGCGGTTGACGCCAGAAGAGCCGCCGGATCCAGCGCCGGCGCTGGCGCAGGAGATCTTCCAAGTCGTTCAGATCGAAACCTTGCGCCACGGCGAGCATGGGCCAGCGCCCCAGCTCTTGCGCCAAGGTCGAAAACAGACGCTTCTGTGCCTCCGGTTCGCCACTGATTTCGCGCCACAGCGCCATCAAACGCGTCCGATGTGCGGGACGAAGATCACGCTTGTCGAGCACGCAGTGCAGGAGCAGAGTCAAAAGCTCGTCCTCGGGGGACAGGATCCATGTCGGGCCGTGCCGGCGCCGCCGGCGCAACAGCTCGGTGTGGAGATCGAGCGCCAAGCAGCGCACCGGGGATCCAACTCGCAGCGATTCGACTACGTCGAGCTTGAACCAGCAATCACCGGCGGGGTCGTATGCGATGTAGAAGCGATGCGGCGCATGCCCCCATGCCGGCCAGGCGACGAAGCCAAGCTCTGCCACCACCGCCTCGAACCGGGCCCGATACATTCGCAGAGTCAGCAAGTCGATTTCCTGCGTGACCGCGGGAGTCAGGAGCTCGTCGTACCCACGCAGGAGGCAGTACTCGACCTCTGCTTGGTCGAGGGCATCGAACAGCCGATGCAGGAAGTCGGATGCGACGTTCATGCTCGAGCCGCACCTCCGCTCAGGGTAGCGACTCGTGCCGCGATGTGCATCGCCGTCGGATCGTGACGAATGGCGCGCAACTGGAACCACATGACCAAAACCAAGCCCAAGGCGAACAGGAGCTCGACCATCGGGCTGTACTCGGCGATGACGGCATCGAAATGCAGCGATGACGCGAAGACGATGCAAACCACCTGCCAGATGAATGGTGCAAAGAAATAGGGAATCAAGGTGGCGGGCGGGACGACCCAGGGATGGCGCGCGCAGGCGCGGGGCCGGCGATGGGCATCGAGGAACAGCAGGGGCATGAAAAGCCCGTAAGCACACACGGCGAGCTGCACCCACTGGAGTCCGTCGGCGCTCGAGACCTTGGGATGCGAATTGGGTTCGACATGGCCATGGACCACGAGCCAGGACTCCGGTGTGATCCAGCCGAAGAGCCGCTCTCCCCAGCGCAACTCTTCCCCGAGCAGGAGGACCAAGCCGAGACCGACGCAAACGTAGAGAACCTG
>DASRJO010000090.1:0-16745 GCA_035649435.1 Candidatus Krumholzibacteriia bacterium
CGAAATGGGTGCGCGAAAGAAGATTACGGTTGTGGGCGCAGGTAATGTCGGTGCGACTGCCGCACATTGGCTGGCGTCGAAGGAGCTCGGCGACGTCGTGCTCGTGGACATCGTGGAAGGTGTTCCGCAGGGAAAGGCACTCGACCTGCTCGCGGCCCGACCGCTCGATGGCACCGACGTGCGCTTCACCGGCTCCAATGGGTATGAGGAAATGCGCGGCGCCGACGTCGTCATCGTCACTGCGGGTTTGCCACGCAAGCCCGGCATGAGCCGCGACGATCTGGTCAACGTCAATACGGGAATCATGAAGGGGATCGCCGAGAAGGTGCGCGAGATGGCACCGCAGGCATTCGTTATCGTCATCACCAACCCGCTGGATGCGATGGTCTATGTGATGAAGCAGGTCACCGGGTTTCCCAAGAACCGCGTGGTGGGGATGGCCGGCGTCCTCGACTCGGCGCGATTCCGCACTTTCGCCGCCATGGAAATTGGCGTCTCGGTGCAAGACATCACGGCGATGGTGCTGGGCGGGCACGGCGACGACATGGTGCCGATCCTGCGCTTCTGCACCGTCGCGGGCTTGCCGATCACGCACTTCTTGTCGCCCGACAAGCTCGACGCCATCGTCAAGCGCACGCAGGTCGCGGGCGGCGAAGTGGTGAACCTGCTCAAAACGAGCGCCTGGGTGTCTCCAGCCGCATCCGCCATCGAGATGGCCGAGGCCTACCTCAAGGACAAAAAGCGGGTGCTGCCTTGCACGGCCTACCTGGAAGGGGAGTACGGCATCCATGGCTACTACTTCGGCGTGCCGGCGGTCATCGGCGAAGGTGGCGTAGAACGCGTGCTCGACGTCCCCCTCGAGCCAGCAGAAAAAGAAGCGCTCATGCGTTCGCTCGCGCGCGTCAAAGAAGTCGTCGCCCTGGTCAAACTCTGATCCACACGCGAATCGAGGAGGCGGAGCCGCGAGGATCCTCCCGGGCGAGTTACGACGGGCGGCCGAGAGTCTCGCGATCCACCGGGAGTCTCATCCGCCCGGAGTTGTCTGAGCCCGGGAGGATCCTCGCGGCTCCGCCGGTGGAGAAGAAGATGCGTGCGGCGGAGGCTGGGGCCCCCGCCGCACGGTGTACCGGGTCCGTTGCAGAGGCAACCAGGGACCCGGCTCCCCCCTGCCACATGGGACCGGGGCGGGCAGCTTGGAGCTGTGCTTGCCCACCCCGGGGGCGAGCCGCCGCGCCTTCCGTGCGCGCAACGGTGGAGCCTCAGGGCGCGACGGCCGCGGATCGCCGACTCTGCGCGAAGGCAGATTCAGATCGTGAGTACTGCCCGCATGGCGGGCGATCGGGATGGCGGCTGGAACAGGTCGGGATGGCGTGGCCTCTGCAGCCAAGATAATTCGCGTCGTAGGGATGTCAACCCCATCGGGTGCGGCGAAACGAAGCCGCTGCCGATCGCATCGGGGAATGGCGCTCACTCGGGGTAGTAGAGGATGCGGCCGCAGCTCTGGCAGGTGCGGACCTTGCCTTCGTACAACGACGAGCGATACGAGGTCGGCAGCTTGGCGAAACACCCGAGACACGCGTCCCCCGTGACGGGGGTGATGGCGCGTCCATAGCGCTTGAGGATGTTCTCGTAGTGCGTCACGTTCCCGCGGTCGAGCTGCGACACGAGATGGAGGCGGGCGCGGCGCAACTCCTCCAGACCGCTCACATCGAAACCGAGTCGCGACAGTTCTTCGCGCGAGTCCTCGGTCTCCTTGAGCATGAGGTCGAGGTCTTGCAGCGCGACCAGCAGTTGTTCCTGTGGATTCATCAACTCTGCTTGCCCTCCCGCATGGCGGCGGTGAACTGGTCGAAATTCTCCGCCTGCATGAGACGTTCGCGAATGGCGTCCTCACGCACCAACTCGATGATCTTTCCCAATGCCGGCAAGTATAGATTGGATCGATCCTGCGGCGGCGCCAGGAGGGCGAAGAACAGATACGTGGGCTCGCCATCGAGCGAGTGGAAAGGGATCCCCGAGCTCGAACGGGCGAAGATCGCCATCAGACGCGAAACGACCAAGGATCGCCCGTGCGGAAACGCGATGCCCTTGCCGACGGCGGTGCTGCCAAGCGCCTCGCGGTTGCGGAGCATGTCGAGGATGATTTGCCGATTGGTGCCGTCTTTTTCCGGGTCGATGAGATCGACGATCTCTTCGAGTGTATCGTCTTTGGTGCTTGCCCTGAGTTCGAAAATGCAGTGCTTTGGATCGAAGAAGCTCAGGAGGTCTTCGACCTTCATGAACTCTCCTGCGTGACGGAACGGAAGCCAGTGGTCATTCGACGGACTGCAGCTTAGCATGCCACGCACGGTGGGACAACCGCTTGAATCCGCGAACGACGGCGAGGACGAGACCGATGGCTGAAAACGAGGGCAGAGTGCTCACCGCCCACTCGAGCCGCTACGATGTCCTCGGAGCGGATGGCACCGTCGTGCCCTGCCGGGCCCGCCGGCGCATGCTCCGTCCCGAGTCCGCCTGTCCGTCGTTCCCAGTGCCTGGCGACATGGTGGTCTGGCAGACCCTGGAACAGCCGGGGGCAAAGAGCGGTATCATCGTCGAGGTGCGACCACGTCGCAGCGAGATCGCTCGCGTGCGCTCCGGCGTGAAACATGTCGTCGTCGCCAACCTCGACCGGCTCGTGATCGTCGTCGCCGTGCAGCGCCCCAGCCTCGATCGTGGGCTTCTCGATCGCCTGCTCACGACCGCCGAGCGCAATCGGCTCGAAGCCCTGATCTGCCTGCACAAGTTCGACCTGGTCGAGACCGCGGAGTACGACGACATCCAGCGAGCATACGAGCGCGCCGGCTACATGGTCCTCCGGACTTCGTGTACGAATGGTCGAGGGATCGAGGAGCTGCGCCTGGCGTTGAAGGGTCACGTGAGCGCCTTCATGGGGGCTTCTGGAGCCGGCAAGAGCCACCTGATTTCGGCGTTGCAGCCAGGCCTCTCCTTGCGCACCGGCATGGTGAGCGAGGCGTCCGGGCAGGGGCGACATACCACCACCCGGGTGGATCTACACCGCACCGATTTCGGCGCGCTGCTGGCCGACACACCGGGGGTGCGCGAGTTCAGCTTGTGGGGGTTGCAACCCGAGGAGCTGCGTGATCTCTTTCCCGAGTTCCGGGAGCTGCAGCAGAACTGTCGCTATGCGACCTGCACGCATGACCACGAACCACGTTGCGCCGTGAAGGACGCGGTGGCCGCCGGAGACGTCGATTCCGGACGTCACCGCAGCTATTTGTCGATCCTCACGAGCATGCGTCAGGAACCACGTACGGGCGGTCACGGCTCGGCTCGCCGCCAGGAGGACGAACGCGCGTGACACACGAGAAGCCAGACCACGAGCACATCGCGGATTCTCGCGGCAAGGGAACCGGCGATTTGGCGTCGACCGAGCCGCCCGCTGCGGGGCGCCGGCCGCTTCTCGCTTGGCTTTTGCCGTTGCTGCTTCTCGCTATGGTGGGGGTCGGCGTCTGGTGGTTCGTGTTGCGCGACACCACGAGCAAGCAAGTCAACCGATTGGTGGCCGAAGCACGGGCCGCATTCGAACTGTTCGAATACACGCGAGCGGAACAGCTCCTGCTGCAAGCGCAGAGCATGATCCCCCCGGGCGCCAAGGGTTCCGGGATGAACGTCGGTGTGCACCACAACCTGGGAATCCTCTACCGCCGCCAAGAACGATGGGATGAAGCACGCAAGGCCTTGGTACAGGCCGCGGCCCTCTGCGGACCCGAGGCCAACGAGGTCCGTGCCGAAGAGCTGTTCCAGGTGGCGCAGATCGACCTGCACACCGGCAAGGCCCCGGCCGCCGCTCCAGTCCTGGAAGCGGCGATCAAGGCCCATCCGACACGAAACGATTTGCACTTGAGTCTCATCGATCTCCAGCTCGGGTATTTGAGACAGCCGGCGGTCGCGGACAGCTGTTTGCAACGTTTCCTGCGCTTGTGCGGGAAGAAGCCAGAGAATTTTCGCGATGCGGCGGGGATCTATTTCAAACGTCGCTTCCTCAACGACTCGCTGCTCCTGGCCCGGGCCGCAACGCAAGGTTCGGACACCATGGTCACGGCGCATGTGCTCGTGGGCAAATCGCTGTGGCGAATGGGCCGGAGCGATGAAGGCCTCGAGTATGTGGCCGGACCGCTGGCGCGGTACCCCAACGCGGTGCCGTTGTGGACGGTGCAGGCGAGTCTGTTCATCGGTGCCAAGCGCTTCGACGATGCCCTCGAGAGTGTGGACCACGCCGTCTCGCTGAGCCCCAACGACTATGATGCCAATCTCGTGCGGATGATGGTGCTGTACAACGCCCACCGTTGGCAGGAAGCCCTCGAGCAGGCCGACGCGTGCCTCCGGTTGACCAAGAACTCCAACGAGATTCATTTCCTGCAAAGCATGCGCGCGCGCATCGACAGGGGCCGAGAGGGCAAGCTCGATCCGCACAGCTTTGGACAGGAGGGCGCGCCGGAGAGCGAGCAGCCATGACCTCGGCCGGCTCACCCCCGCAAAGCGGTGGAACGCCACTAGGATCCGCCGCACCCCGTACACGGCTTCGCCGCCTTGGCCGCCGGTTCGAGCGCGCCTGCAAACGCCGGGTGACGCATTGGCTGGCGCGCACCCTGCGACCACGACCCTCCCCCATTCCGCTTGCTGCCGACGTGCGCTCCTTGTTGGCGATCCGGCAGCACAATCAGATGGGGGACATGGTGCTGACGCTGCCGGCGCTGCGCGCGCTGCGGCGCGCCTATCCGCTCGCGCGCATCGTTTTCGTGGCCAGCCCACTGTGTCAGGAGCTCCTCACCGATCACCCAGACATCGACACGCTGATCGTGTTCAACAAGCATTCACTGTGGCGTCCCATGGCGTTCTGGCGTTTGGTCCGCGCGCTCCGACATCCTCGCCCCGACCTCGCCGTGGTTCTGGGCACGGTGTCGTTTTCGACCACGAGCGCGCTGCTGGCCTGGGCGAGCGGCGCTCGTCTACGCGCCGGCGTATCCAGCCGCGCTTTCGGCAGCGACCTCTCGGGCGCGATCTATCATCTCGAGCTTCCCCTGAGCCCGTCCGAGGTGCACGAGGTCGAGCACAACTTGGCGCCGCTCCGCGGTCTCGGCATCGACACGCCGGTTGAGCTGCCGAACCTTTCACCCCATCCCGCGGCATTGCTCGCGGCGCGGGAGTTCATCGCGCGAGCGTTCCCGTCCCAGGATGGGCCGGTCGTCGTCGTCCACCCCGGCGCGGGCAAGACGGAGAACATCTGGCCGGTGGAGCGCTTCGCGGAGGTGGCGCAGGCGCTGACACAGCAGGGGGCGCGGATCGTGGTCAGCGAGGGTCCGCGAGACGGTGCTGTCACAGCCGCATTGCTCTCACGCTGCCCAGGTGCCGTGCGTTGGCACGCAACACTGAGAGACACGATCGGGATCCTCGGCTGCGCCCAGGCTTTCATCGGCAACGACACCGGTCTGGCGCACGTCGCCGCGGCCACCGGCATTCCAACGGTGGCGATCTTCGGGCCAACTGACCCAAAGCGCTGGTCGCCGGCCGGACGCAGCGTGCGCTGTGTCCGCTCCGCGACCGGACGAATCGAAGACACTCGAGTGAACGATGTTCTCGCGGCGGTTCACAATTCGCTGCGTGCTTCCTTGACAAACTCTGGCCGGAACGCTAGTCTGCGCTGAAATCAAATTCAAACTGCTGCGCGTTTTCTGCCGTCGTTCGTTGCACCGCAAGGCGAGGATCGCTTCGCGATTCTCCAGTGGTCCTTTCTCCGCCTGGGAGGTCCGGCGTGCGCAAGGGCAAGGTGAAGTGGTTCAGCGACGTCAAGGGCTACGGATTCATCACCTTGGAGGATGGCAAGGACGTGTTCGTGCACTTCTCGGCGATCCATGGTGAGGGATATCGCACCCTCATCGACGGACAGCCCGTCGAGTTCGAGATTCAAGACGGACCGAAAGGTCTGCAGGCCTCGAACGTGGTGAAGGCCAACTGAAGGTCCCGCCAAAGCGACACCGCGCAGCCCCGCTTCGGTGGGGCTGCGTGCTTTCATCTGCCCTTTGGCGGTCGCCACCCCGCCGGCCACCGCACCTCGTCCCGGCGCCACCCTGCCTCTTGCCATGCCCCCCGAGCCTGTCGATACTTCCCCGGGTTTCGCCATTTCGCTCCGGACGGCTCGAGCTCCCGGCGCCCCAAGCCCGCTTGCAGCCCCTGTCCCACCTGGGATCCACGTCCGCGACAGGAGATATTCGATGAAGAACTCGTGGCCGACCCTGCAGCAGGCTCTGTTGTCGCTGCGCACCATTTCCCTCGTCGTCATCCTGTGCATTCTGCTGCCCGGGTGTGGCACACGTGTCGACCCGCAGACACAAGCCCAGACCTTTCTGGACGCCTACACCGCCGAGTACCAGAGGCTCTACTACGCCTCCGCCAAGGCCGAATGGCGCTCCAACACCCACATCGTCGAAGGCGACACCACCAACGCCTATGCGACGCGGATGGCGAACGAGGCGCTGGCGGCATTCACCGGCAGCGCCGCGCACATCGAAACCGCGCGCACCCTCTTGGACCAGAGCGCGCAATTGAAACCGCTGCAAGTGCGCCAGCTCGAACGGGTCCTCTACCTGGCCGCCGACAACCCGCAAACCGTGGCGGAGCTGGTGAAGCAACGCATCCAGGCGGAGACCGAACAGACCGAGTCCTTGTTCGGCTTCGAGTTCGTCCTCGGCGGCAAGAAGGTATCGACCAACGACATCGACGAGATTCTCCGCACCAGCCGTGACGAGGCCGAGCGCCGCCAGGCATGGGAAACCAGCAAGGGAGTCGGCACGGCTCTCAAGGATGGTCTCGAGAACTTGCAGCGCCTGCGCAATGCGACCGTACGTCCGCTCGGCTACGCCGACTACTTCGGTTACCAGGTCTCGGAATACGGTATGACGACGCAGGAGATGCGGGATCTCATGCTGCAGCTCGTGCGCGAGGTGTACCCGCTGTACCGTCAATTACACACCTATGCCCGTTACGAGCTGGCGAAGAGGTACGGCGCGACGGCGGTTCCGGATCTGCTGCCGGCGCACTGGCTGCCGAACCGTTGGGGCCAGGACTGGACCGGAATGGTGACTGTCGAAGGGTTCGATCTCGACGCGATCCTGGCCGACAAGTCACGAGAATGGTTCCCGAAGCAGGCCGAGCGCTTCTATGTCAGCCTGGGCTATCCGGCGTTGCCCTCCAGCTTTTGGGAACGCTCCGACCTCTACCCGCTGCCCGTGGGTGCCGACTTCAAGAAGAACAATCACGCCTCGGCTTGGCACATGGACATCGAGAACGACGTCCGCAGTCTGATGAGCATCGAGCCCAATTCCGAGTGGTACGAGACGACGCACCACGAATTCGGCCACATTTACTACTACATCTCCTACACGAACCCGGAGGTGCCGCCCTTGATGCGCGAGGGCGCCAACCGTGCCTATCACGAAGCCATGGGGAGTCTCCTCGGGCTGGCAGCGATGCAGAAGCCCTTCCTGGCGCACCTCGAACTGTTACCCGCCGGGTCGTCCGTGGATGAAATGCAGCAGCTGCTCAAGGAGGCGCTCAACTACGTCGTCTTCATCCCGTGGTCGGCCGGCGTCATGAGCGAGTTCGAGCACGCGCTCTACACCGAGAATATTCCCAAGAGCGAGTACAACGCCCGTTGGTGGGACTTGGTGCGTCGCTTCCAGGGCATCGTGCCGCCGGCGCAGCGCGGCGAGGAGTTCTGCGACGCAGCGTCGAAGACCCACATCAACGACGACGCGGCGCAGTACTACGACTACGCCATTTCTTACGCCTTGCTGTTCCAACTGCACGGCCACATCGCGCGCAACATCCTGCATCAGGATCCGCACGCGACGAATTACTACGGGAACCAGGAAGTCGGGCGCTTCCTCGACGCCATCATGCGGCCCGGCATGAGCCGTGACTGGCGCGCGGTGCTGCGCGAAACCACCGGCGAGGACTTGAGCGCCAAGGCGCTGGTCGACTACTTCGCGCCACTCGTCCCGTATCTGGAGCAGCTCAACGCCGGCCGCACGCACACGCTGCCGGAATTGTGAGGAATGCGAGGATGGATGAAATCAAACGACTTCTCGAGCGCCAATCGCGCTGGCAGATAGCTCGGCGCAATCTTCCATGGCCAGAAAAACTGCGCCTCGTGGTAACCCTGCGCGAGTCCGTACAACAGCTGCGCTCGGCGCCAGTCGTGCGACCCGAGCAGAATTCTGCTCCCACGTTCTCCAAGCCGAGTGTCAGGGCGAAGCCATGACCATTGTCCCAACTCTTCGCCATGCTCGTCTCCACGAAGGCTCGTAACACCATCGACCTCCCTATAGCCCGATCTCGCCTCCGTTGTAGTGCAACGTGACGTAAAACTGCAGCGTCTCGCCCCAAGCTGGCTACTGCGCCAAGTCATACAAGTTTATTTGTCGTGTGGAAATATAGCCCGCAGCCAAAGTTCCATCCAGGAGGAACTGCGTACCTTCGAGCAACCAGCGATCGCCTACGAACACAAGTCCACCGATGGGGCCGCCTCGATCTCTGACCTGACCCAGCAGGTCACCGCGGCGAGAATAGAGCGAGAGTGTGCCGTCGCCCTGATGGACGGCGATCCAAGCTCCCGACGCCGACACAGACACCGCAAAGATCATGTTGCCGGGAATTTGCACTTCCCAAAGCAAGGTAGGTTTCTTGCGTTCGGAAAGGGAATAGAGTGCTACTTTGTTGTGCAGCTGAATGATCAGGTACGCTCCATCCTCAGAGAAGAATGTTTGCGTATACGATTGCGGAAGCTCGGGTAGAGGTGTGATCGATCCATCTTCCAGGTCGAGCACATGGATGTCCCACCGGTCGTCGAAGTAAACGTATCTACCATCTGCCGAAAGGCCACGTGGCCGCATTGTTTTTTCCGCGGCCCGCCACTCTCCTTCGTACACAAGGCCAGAAGGGAATTCGTAGACGATGAGACGTCCCTCCACCTTGTGGTCCAAATCCTTCCATTGCACGGTGGCGAATCGGGGCGCATTCATGGCGACGCAGGTGACATTGGTCTCGGGCACGACGGAGAGAATTCCGCCTGTCCGCGCATCGATAAAGGTTCTGTTCGGCCTCCCAAGAGGTGGAAGGGTGGTCAGGATGAAGAAACGACCGGAAGGATGTATCTCCAAGCATCCTTCGCAGGCGACACCGGGGACGGTCTCTTTGCTCACTTCGAGCAGTTGAGCGTTGGCGCCGAACGGCCCAATTTTGCTCGCTCGACCCAACTTGACGCAGACCAGTTTGTTGTTCGTGAGATCCAAAGCTGCGCCGTCCAAGGCGGGAAAAACGTGAACCGTTCGGAGTGGCTCCCCGTCTCCGCTGACCTCCAGCCACGCTTCTCCGTAGGTGGAAGGTAGGGTGCGGCCGAAACTGGATTCCTTTCTGACTGGGATGAACCCAAGCGGGAACGACTGTGAGTCGAGTGAGCCTCCGTCTTTGAACTCGCTCGCCTCGACGGTTGCTTCGACCGCCGTCTCAGAAAACTCGTGTACGCGGAGACTCCATACTGGACGCAGCTCCTGTGCCCCGCTGCTGAAGGCGATGCTCAGAACAATGAAGCACGCGCGGCCCAATCCTCGGAGGATTCCTCGGCCAGCGGGCATGATCTTCCTTCTCAGGCGATGGTGACTTGCGGCGATAGATAGACGTCCTGGATGGCGTGGAAGAGTGCCACACCGTCGCGCATCGGTTTCTGGAAGGTCTTGCGCCCGGAGATGAGGCCCATGCCGCCGGCGCGCTTGTTGATGACGGCGGTGCTGACGGCATCGTAGAGGTCGTTCGAGCCGGCAGCGCCACCGGAGTTGATGAGACCGATGCGCCCCATGTAATTGTTCACGACCTGCCAGCGGCAGAGATCGATGGGATGGTCGGTCACCAGCTCGCCGTACACTTTCTTGTGCGTCTTGCTGAAGTTGAGCGCGGTGAAGCCGCCGTTGTTCTCGGGAAGCTTCTGCTTGATGATGTCGGCCTCGATCGTGGCACCCAGGTGATTGGCCTGGCCAGTGAGGTCGGCGGCATTGTGATAATCGGCTTCCTTGGTCTTGAAGGCCGAGTTGCGCAGATAGCACCACAAGACGGTCACCAGGCCGAGCTCATGCGCATGTTGAAACGCCTCGCGGATCTCCTGGATCTGCCGGCGCGACTCCTCCGAGCCGAAATAGATGGTCGCGCCGATGGCGACGGCGCCGAGGTCGAACGCCTGATCGACGCTGGCGAACAGGGTCTGGTCGAAGGTGTTCGGATACGACAGCAACTCGTTGTGATTGATCTTCAGGATGAAGGGGATCTTGTGGGCGTAGCGGCGCGAGACCACGCCGAGGATGCCGAGGGTCGTCGCCACCGCATTGCAGCCGCCTTCGATGGCCAGTTTGACGATGTTCTCGGGGTCGAAGTAGATGGGGTTCGGCGCGAACGAAGCCGCCGCCGAATGCTCGATGCCCTGATCCACGGGCAGGATGGAGAGATACCCGGTTCCCGCCAGCCGGCCGTTCCCGAACAGGCTCTGCATGTTGCGCAAGGTCGTGGGATTGCGGTCGGACTGCACCCAGACGCGATCGACGAAATCCGGCCCCGGCAGGTTCAGCTGATCTTTGGCGATGGTACGACACTGGTGCGACAGGAAATGCTGCGCTTGTTCTCCGAGCGTGGCGGCGATGTCGATGGGCATGAGAACCTCCTTATTCCGCCCGGCGTGTTGCGCGCCCGGGTGGCGGGACCAGGGATTGCGACCTTCGGCCGGGAACAGTAGCACCCGGCCTCGAACTCGTCACCGAGCAAGTGTGCTGCCGGTTGCGCTCGGCTCGAGCATGGCTGCATACACGGCGGCGACGCTCGCGGCGACGACATTCCAGTCGTATTCGCGCGCGCGCTGGCGCGCCGCGTCGCCGAGCCGCAGCCGTAACTCGCCGTCATCCATCAGCCGGCGCATGGCGCCTGCGAGCGCCATCGCGTCTCCGGGCTCCACCAGCAGTCCGTGCACCTCCGTTTGCAGGTACTCCGGGATTGCACCCGTGCGCGTCGAGATCACCGGCAAGCCCGTTGCCATGGCTTCCAGGTTGGCGATCCCGAAGCTTTCGTTTCGCGACGGGAGCACGAAGACATCGGCGGCTTGCAGAAACGCCAGCTTGTCGCGCCCGAGCTTGGTGCCGTGAAAGCGCACGTGGTCGGCCACTCCAGCGGCTCGGTACAGACGGATAAAATGAGCGAGCTGGCCACGATCCTCCTCGCCGCCGACGATCTCGATTTCGAAGTTCCGATTCCCGGTGCGCAAGAGCTCCTGCACCGCCGCCAGGAGCTCGTCCAGTCCCTTGCGTGCGCTGACGAAACCGAGGAAAAGGAAGCGGGCGGTGCTGCGATCACGCGCCACGGGGCGCGGCGGGAAATCGTCGCAACGGATGGCGTTGGGAACCACGTGCACACGGCCGGCACCCGCGAAGCCTTCGACGAGCGTCCGCCAGGCGGCACACGGCACGACAACCGCGCTCGCGTCACGCAGGACACGCGTGGCCATCCGCGCCTGACGTGGCGGCAAGTCGAGCAAGAAGCGATCGAAGTCCCCGCCGTGGAGATGCAGCAGGTGCGGGATTCCCATGCGACGAGCGACACCGGCGAGAAGCGCCTTTTCCCAGAACCCGAGGTGCGCCGACGAGTGAATGTGCACGAGCGCGGGGCGTTCTCGTCGCAAGGTGCGTCCGAAGCGGGCCAGGAAGCGGACACTGAGCAGCGGGCGCAACATCCGGTGGCGATACAGATCGGGAACACGCATGTTGCACGGACGCAGCTCGAACTCCTCGAGGAGCGAGGACTGCAGCATGCCTTCGAGGTAGGCGGCAATTCCGCCATCGATGGGTGGTGGAATGGGTCCCACCTGCAGAACACGTGGCTTCTCGTGCATGGCTCCTCGACCCCCGCGGCATGATGCCGCAAATGCATGCACGGCACCAACCGCATCGTCTGCCCCAATGCACCGATGGACGGACACAGGGGACGAGGTCTATCCTCGGGTCGCGCTGGAGAGACCACGTGTCGAGATGCCGAACGAGTGAGCGAGGATGCGAGAAGACGACGAGGATTCCACGCACCGGGAGTCGGCTGGTCGCCCCGCTGGCCATCTGGACACGCCCGAGTCGACCGCATCGCATGACGACCCAGGCGACGGGGCTTCTGGCACCGGCAGCGCTGATTCGATGCCTCCCGACGATGGACGCGATCGCTGGCGCGATCTCGCGCTCTTCGTCCCTCGCCTGCTCAAGCTCGTCGGCCGTTTGATCAAGGACCCCGACGTCGAGCTTCTCGACAAGGTGCTGCTCGGCGCCGCCGCGGCCTACGTGGCCAGCCCGATCGACATCCTTCCGGACGCCGTGCCTCTCCTCGGCCAGATCGACGACATCTATCTCATCGCGTTGTGCCTGCTGCGCCTGATGCATCGCAGCGGCGAGGGGAAGCTCCGCCAGCACTGGGACGGTCCCGAGGACATCGTGCAGCTGCTGCACACGGCGACCGACTTCGCCACCCGTTACCTGCCGAGCGGGCTCCGCGGCCGTCTGCGCGGCTGGGTCGAATCGAAATCGTCCCCGCGCGCGTGAGTCGAATCGAAGCGATCCCGCACGCGTGCTCGTGACGCGCTCGCGAGCGTGCGCGACCGTTTTGACTGGGAAGAGCCGTTCCGCCGGCTCGAGGACTACGTCGACCGCGCCGAGGACCCTGGATCGCCCTCGCGGAGCTGAGCCAGCAACCCCAGGCCGTCCCACTCGCCCCAGCGTTCCACGATGCGGCCGTCCTCGATGCGCAAGATCTCGATACCCTGGAACCTGATGCGGCGCTGCGTGGGAGCGACGCCCAGGTATGTCGCGCTGTGCGTGCCTGTGGCCGACCAGCGGAGTGCCACCGTGCCGGAGCGAACGTCGACGATCAGATCTTCCGTGACCGCCGACCAATCGGGAAAGGCCGAGTAGAAGTCTGCGATCCCGTGTTTGTAACTTGCGTTATCGGTTCCACGGCCAGCCGCGCTCCGATCGACGAAATCGGGAGCATGGATCTCGTCGATGGCATCGATCTCGTGCCGGCGCCAGACGCGATCCATCCACTCGAGCGCGACACGTTGCAGGGCTTCGACTGGCGGTGGACCAGGGATCCCGTTCATGGATGGGCTCCACGAGCGCGGGCTCGGTTTTGGCTCAATCCCACGCTGGCTGCGAGTCGTGCCGACTCTGCCCGCACTCGACTGCTCGTCGCTGCCGCTCATCGCAGCGAGGAACTCCGCAGGCAGCGCCCCCGCAGAGATTACAAGATCCATGCGAGCCGGCCCGGAGTCGCCTCGCCTTCCGCCGGGTCCCCGAATGGCGATCTGCACGTCGAGAGCCGGAGCTGCGACCGGTTTTCGCCTCGGAGAACGCCCGACTCCGCACAGAAAACCCAAGATGGCCCCTCGCTTGCTCCGAAACTCTGGAGGAGGTGCGACCGACATCTTGAAGTCGAAAGGCGAGTGCATTACTGTTCGCCCGTCCCGCGATGACACTGCGCGGGACACCGGAGGCTCGCGCGCCACCGCACCACGCCTTCCGGGCACCTCCTCCAATGCGAGAAGGACAATGCCCAGCGATCCCGATCCGCACCCAGACGCCCCCGCGTCGCCGACTGCGAATCCAGCCAACGCCGTGAACTCCACCAATACCGCCACCGCCGAGACCACCAACGGCAGCGATGTGGGCTCGCCGTACTATGTGCTCGACAGCGGCTCGGTCATCGCGCCCGAGCTGGATGCGCACCGCCGGATGGCAGCGGATCGACAAGCGCCACTGGTGGCACGCCTCGAAGCATACGAGGACATCATCGATTCGGAGATCGGCGACACGTCGCTCACGCGGCTGCGCAACCTCGAGCGCGAGTTCGGCCTGCGGCAGATCTTCGCCAAATTCGAAGGCAGCAACCCGTCCGGGAGCCAGAAGGATCGCATCGCCTTCGCGCAGGCCCTGGATGCCATGCGGCGCGGCTACGACGCGGTCACCGTCGCCACCTGCGGCAACTACGGCGCCGCGTTGGCTTTGGCGGCGCAGTTCGCCGGATTGCGCTGCATCGTCTTCATCCCGCTCAATTACCACACGAAGCGCGTGCAGGAGATCGAACGCCAGGGCGCTACCATCGTGCGGGCAGGAGAAGACTACGAGGCGGCGGTGGAGCTTTCGCGCCAGCGCGCCGAAGCCGAGGAAATCTACGATGCCAACCCAGGCGGCCCGAACACGTCGATCCACCTGCGCGCCTACGGCGACATCGCCTACGAAATCTACGACGAGCTGCGTGACGCGCCTGCCGCGGTCGCGATTCCCGTGTCGAACGGCACCACCCTGGCTGGAATTCATAAAGGTTTCGTGAGCCTCTATCGCCGCGGCAAGACGTCACGCGTGCCTCGCATCGTCGCCGGCTCCTCCTTCCGCAAGAACCCCATCGTCCAGGCCTGGCTGAACAAGCTGGGGCGGTGCGTGGACCTGCATCCGCGCAACGTGCGCGAAACGCCGGTCAACGAACCGCTGATCAATTGGCACTCCATCGATGGCGATCATGCGCTCGCCGCCGTGCGCCAGACCGACGGCTGGGCGGCGAACGCCACCGACAAGACGCTGCTCGATTTCGCCAAGCTCATCCGCGAGCGCGAAGGTCTGAACGTGCTGCCGGCGTCCACCGCCGGGCTCGCAGCCCTGCTCGACCGCCATCGCAAGGAAGCTCTCCCGGGCGATCGCTACGTCGTGATCCTCACCGGGAGGAAGGCGTGAGCGCCCTGCCCGAGGGCAACGCCATCGTCTACTGCCAGGGCGCCTTCGGAACCACCAACGGCAAGACCGCGCACGGGCTCGTCCGGCACACGCGGCGCTATCGAGTGCTCTCGGTCGTCGACGCGCGCCATGCCGGCGCGGATGCGGGCGCGCTCCTGGATGGACGTCCCGCTGGGATTCCCATCCATGCGAGCGTCGACGCGGCGCTCGCCGCGGCGCCGGCCGCGGGCACGCCGGCAACGCACCTCGTCGTGGGCCTCGCGCCCGATGGCGGCCGGTTGCCGCCGATGGCGCGCACGGAGATCGCGGCCGCGCTCCGCGCCGGGCTCCACGTCGACTCGGGTCTGCACGATTTCCTCTCCGAAGATGCCGAGCTGCGCGCGCTCGCTGCCGCTTCCGGTGCGCGCATCCGCGACGTGCGGCGGCCGCCGGATCGGAGCCAGCTGCATTTCTTCTCCGGCAAGATCGAAGAGGTCACGGTGCCCAAGTTCGCCGTGCTCGGCACCGACAGCGCCATCGGCAAACGCACCACGGCGTGGATCCTCGTCGATGCCCTGCAAGCAGCCGGTTGGAAGACGGAGCTCGTCGGCACCGGTCAGACGGCGTGGATGCAAGGCGCGCGGCATTCCATCATCCTCGATTCGTTGGTGAACGACTTCGTCGCCGGCGAGATCGAGCACGCGGTGTGGAGCGCATGGAAGGAATCGGGCGCGCAGGTCATCGTCATCGAGGGCCAGGGCAGCCTCATGAACCCGGCGTACCCGGGCGGATTCGAGATCCTTGCCGCCGGCCGACCCGATGCGGTCGTTCTCCAGCACGCACCCGCGCGCCGCGAGTACGACGGTTTTCCCGGCTATCCGTTGCATCCGCTGCCGACGCAAATTCAGGCCATCGAGCTCCTGTCCAGCAAACCCGTCGTCGCGGTGACGGTGAACCACGAGGATTTGGCCGCTGCCGATGTTCCCGCCGCCTGCGCAGCGATCCGCCGCGAAACGGGTTTGCCCGCCTGCGACCCTCTCCTCGACGGCGTCGCCCCCGTGCTCGACGCTCTTCGCCCTTGGTTGAAATCTCAGCCCCATGCGTGAATCGCCCGTGGCATGAATACCTGCAAAGGCAATTCAAGGAGCGATATGCGCCAACTCAGACAATGGGCTCTGGGTGGAGCCCTGCTCGTGGCCGCAATCGAGGTTGGCTGCCAACAGGAGCGGCACGAGGCTCAAACGCCCGCTGGAGATTCACTGACTGTTGTGCGCAACGAGCTCGCGGCGCGCTACACAGAGAACGAAGCCGGTTTCATTGCTCGCGACCCCGACCGAGTGATGCGCTTGAGACACCCGGACTTCCATACGATCACTCCGGATGGGAAAGCCTCCACGCGCGAGCAGATGTATGAGCGCACTCGGCAGTTCATCAGTCATATTGAACGATTCGACTTCTTGACCGAGACGATCACCGGGTTAGCGCTCGAGGGCGACACCGCCCATGCAATCGTCGATCAGCGCACGATCCGGCAGCAGCGCCTGGGCGACGGCACGCTGCACGAAGTGCGGACCTCAGTTGTCCAGCGCGAGTCTTGGATTCGTACGCCGAAGGGATGGCTGCTTTGGCGGGTTGACCAGATCCAACCTGGCGAGACGCTCGTGGACGGAAAGCCATTGCCTTAGGATGCAGACGGGGAGGTCCCGCAGCGGCGCTCGCAGGTAAGCACGGGGCCGTTAGGCCGCCAGCGATTTTGAACTACAGAGGTGAACGTGTCCCGGATTCGATACCAAGTGGCCATGAGCCTGGATGGTTACATCGCAGGGCCAAAGGGCGAAGCCGATTGGATCATCGTGGACCCCGACATCGACTTCGCGGCGTTGTTCGCGCACATGGGTGTCTCCA
>DASRJO010000091.1:0-4906 GCA_035649435.1 Candidatus Krumholzibacteriia bacterium
TGTGCGCGAGCGACGTGTCTCGCCGCAGCCCACACCTGTGTGCGCGAGCGATGTGTCTCGTGCTAGACTCCTGCGTTTATGGCCTGACGCCGTGGTGGCGTTGGTCGCGATGGAGGAAAAGCATGCGACGAGTCATCCAAACGACGCAGGCTCCGGGAGCGATCGGCCCATACAGTCAGGCCATCGCCGTCGAGCCATTCTTGTTCACGGCGGGACAGGTCGGACTCGATCCCGAAACCAAGAAACTGGTGCCCGGCGGCATCGAGGCCGAGACTCGACAGGCACTGCAGAACGTGCGTGCGATCGTCGAGGCCGCGGGAGGCCGTCTCGACGACGTGGTGAAAACGACGGTGTTTCTCGCCACGATGGATGATTTCGCGGCGATGAATCGTGTCTACGCGGAGTTCTTCCCCCAGCGGCCGCCAGCGCGCAGCACGGTGGCGGTGGCGGGGTTGCCGGTTGGCGCGTGCGTCGAGATCGAAGCCCTCGCGCGCTGGAGCTGAAGCGTCGCTTGCCCGAGCGGTCCTAGGTTCCCTAACATGGCCCGTCGGTATGCGGGTGGTTCGCAGACCGACGACGTGGCCTGCACGCGGGAGTGGATAGGTCCTGGTGGGCCTCGAGGGCTTCAAACCCTTTGTCGGGTGCTAAAACCATCCGAGGTGGGTTCGATTCCCACACATTCCCGCCATATTCCGAGCACGTGAGTGGGGTCACCCGCACGCTGCGAGGGCGCGGAATCGGTGCGGTTGGCTGAGGTGGGAGTGGCTGCGGTGAGGCGACTGGCAGTCGGTGTACTCCTCGGGTTGGTGTCGGCGTCGTCGGCCGCGACGGCTGGAACGGCGCTCATGCCGCAGGCACGCCAGCCGGTGGAACAGTTGGCGCTGCGCGATTGGTTCGGCAGGCCGGAGGTGGAACGCGGGCCGCTGCCGTGGCAGCGTGAGAAAAACCCGACGGTGGCGATGGTGAGCTCGTTCCTCGTTCCGGGACTCGGGCAGCTGTACAACGAACGCGAGTTTTGGTCGTTGGTGGCCGCGGGCGTGCACTTCTATTTCATCGGCGACATCATCGTGCAGGCGAGGCTGGCGAACCACTATCGAACCTTGGCGAACGTGCCCGTGGACCCTGCAGACGACGTGGCAGTTGCAGAACAAAAGGAGGCCGAAGCGTTGTTCTTGCTCTACCGTGACAACCGGATCCAGAGCACCTGGTTGTTGGGGTTGACGCTGTTACTGAGCGGTCTGCAGTCCTTCGTCGACGCGCACCTTTTCGACTTCGACGCCGACGCACCGCTGCAACTCGAGCCGAGCTTCGGTTCGGTCCAAGGGGGCGCACTGCGCCTGCACTTCTGATCGATGGCGAGGGTCGCGTTGCGTTTCTGATCGATGGAGAGGGTCGCGTTGCGTTTCTGATCGATGGAGAGGGGTCGCGTTGCGTTTCTGATCGCGAGAGGGTCGCGTTGCGTTTCTGATCGCGAGAGGGTTGCGTTGCGCATTTGATCGAGCGAGAACGCTGTGTTTTTTGTCCCGGACCTGGAGATTCGAGCGGCCGCATGGATCAACAGCACATCCGCAACTTCTGCATCATCGCGCACATCGATCACGGCAAGTCGACGCTCGCCGATCGACTGTTGGAAAGTACGCGCACGCTGACCTCGAAACAGATGCAGGCGCAGGTCCTCGATTCCATGGACCTGGAGCGCGAACGCGGCATCACGATCAAGAGCCACGCCGTGCGCATGCAGTATCGCGCTCAGGACGGCACGGATCTGGTGCTGAACTTGATCGACACCCCGGGCCACGTGGATTTCTCGTATGAGGTTTCGCGCAGCCTGGCGGCGTGTGAAGGCGCCGTCCTGCTCGTCGACGCGTCGCAGGGGGTCGAGGCGCAAACGCTCGCCAACCTCTATCTGGCCCTGGATCAAGGCCTCGCGCTCGTGCCCGTCGTGAACAAGGTCGACCTGCCGGGTGCCCGCACCGAGGAAGTCATCCATCAGATCGTCGAAGTGCTGGGCTGCCTGCCGGAAGAGGTGCTGCGCGTTTCGGCCAAGAGCGGCCTCGGCGTCGATTCGCTGCTCGAGGCCATCGTCGCGCGCGTGCCGCCGCCGCAAGGCGAGCTGGAGGCGCCGTTGCGCGCTCTGATCTTCGATTCGCTCTTCGACCAGTTCGTCGGCGCCATCGCCTACGTGCGCGTGCGACACGGCGTCTTGCGTCAGGGGGACAAGATCCGCTTCATGTCGTCGGGGCTCGAGTTCGAGGCGCTGGAAGTGGGCCATTTGCGGCTCGATCGCATCCCGTCCTCGATGCTCGCGGCCGGCGAGGTCGGTTACGTCGTCCCCGGAGCAAAAAACGTCGCCGATACGCGTGTCGGCGACACGATCACCACGACGTCTCGAGGTGCGACAGAGCCCCTGCCGGGATATCGCGAAGTCAAACCCATGGTGTACAGCGGACTCTATCCCATGGATTCCGAGAACTACGTCGAGCTGCGCGAGTCGCTGGAGAAACTGAAGCTGAACGACTCCGCCTTGCATTTCGAAGCCGAGTCCTCGGCGGCGCTGGGGTTCGGCTTCCGCTGTGGCTTCTTGGGATTGCTGCACATGGAAATCGTGCAGGAACGCCTGGAACGCGAGTACGGCATGCGTTTGATCTGCACCACTCCCAACGTGGAATATGACGTCGTCAACACCAAGGGCGAGCGGGTAAGTGTGGACAACCCGGCGCGCATGCCACCGACGCAGGAGATCGAGCGCGTCGAAGAGCCGTTCGTCCGCGCCGAGATCATCCTGCCCGCCGGCTTCCTGGGGCCGGTGATGCAGCTGGCGCAGGAACGCCGCGGGGTGCACCGGGGTATGCACTACCTGGATCGGGAGCGGGTCGAGCTGGTTTACGAGCTGCCTCTCGCCGAGATCCTGTTCGACTTCTACGACAAGCTGAAGTCGCTGAGCCGAGGCTACGCCAGCTTCGACTACACGTTTCTGGAGCACCGTCCAGGCGACCTGGTGAAGCTGGACATCGTGCTCAATGGGGACCGTGTGGACGCCCTTTCGGTCATCTTGCACCGCGACAACGCCTACAATTGGGGGCGGGAAATGGCGCAGAAACTGAAAGAGCTGATCCCGCGCCAGCTGTTCGAGGTGGTCGTCCAGGCCTGCATCGGGTCACGGGCCATCGCGCGCACGTCGATTCCGGCGCTGCGCAAGAACGTCACGGCGAAATGCTACGGCGGCGACGTCAGCCGCAAGCGCAAGCTGCTGGAGAAACAGCGCGAGGGTAAACGGCGTATGAAGCGCGTGGGCAATGTCGAGGTACCCCAAGAGGCCTTCCTCGCGGTGCTTCGCGTGCGGTAATCTTGAGCCTCGGGCCGGGACGTTCCCGGAAGAAGCGGAGCCGACGTGGCGCGATCCGACAAGTCGATCAAGACCATCCAGCCGCAACCGGCGGCGCTCACGCCTGGAGCGACGGCGACTGCACGGCGCGCGCCGCACACGCGCTCCAAGTGGCGCGAAGGCATCGAGGCCATCGTCGTGGCGTTCGCGCTGGCGCTCTTCTTTCGCCAGTTCTTGGTGCAAGCCTTCCGCATCCCGTCGAGCTCGATGGAAAGCACGCTGCTCGTCGGCGATTTCCTCTTCGTCAACAAATTCCTCTACGGGGCGCAGGTGCCGTTCACTTCCTGGCGCCTGCCGGCCCTGCGGCAGCCCAAGGCCGGCGACATCATCGTGTTCAAGTCGCCGACCGACGGGCGCGATTTCATCAAACGCTGCGTCGCGGTGGCAGGGGACACTCTCGAGATCCGCGGCAAAGTGCTGTACGTCAACGGCCGCAAACGCGAGGAGCCCTTTACCCAGCACACCGATCGCGGCGTGCTGCTGCCTTCTCAGGCCCCACGCGACTACATGGGGCCCCTCGTCATCCCGGAAGGCCACATCTTCATGATGGGGGACAATCGCGACAACTCGCACGACAGCCGCTTCTGGGGCCCGCTCGAGGTGTCGCGAGTGCGCGGCAAGGCCATGTTCATCTACTTCTCGGTCGACATGCACGAGGCTCCATTCCTCCGCGCCACGCGCATCGGCGATCTCATCCGCTGAGGACTCATGGCCATTGTCGCCAAGAGCGGCTGCGACTTCGGCGTCTATGTCCACGTGCCGTTCTGTCACGTTCAATGTCCCTATTGCACCTTCTTCACCGTGCCACGGCCGGAACGCGCCGCGGCGTTCACGCGCTTTCTCGAGGCCGTGCGGCGTGAATGGCGCCTGCGGGTCACCCCGAGGCTGCAAGGCGGCGATCGATTGCGCACTCTTTACCTCGGCGGCGGCACGCCGAGCGATGTGCCGGCGCCGCTGCTCGAATCCTTCCTCGGCGACGTGGCTGTGGACTTGGCGCAGGGCCTCGCGTCTCTCGACGAGGTCACGGTCGAATGCAATCCCGAAACGGCCGATGTCGAGACCCTGGAGGCATTGCACACCCGCGGCGTCGATCGGATCAGCCTCGGCGTGCAGGCGCTCGATGCAAGCGATCTGCGCCGGCTGGGCCGGGCGTCGACATTGAGCCAAGTGGAGGACGCCCTCGTCCGGGTCGCGCGAAGGTTCGACAACTGGAGCGCCGACTTGATCCTTGGAATCCCGGATTCGAATCGCCGCCGGCTCGTGCAAGCGCTCGAATCGCTGCACGCACACGGGGCGCCGCACGTCTCGTTCTACTGTCTCGAAATGCCCGCCGAGCGCGCGCGAGCGCTGGGCGGGGTGCCCTGGTCGGAGCGGCGCGTCGCAGCGGCCTACGAGTTCGTGTCGGCCTGGCTGGAGCAAAAGGGGTACGAGCACTACGAGATCTCGAGCGCGGCGCTGCCGGGGCGGAGAGCACGGCACAACGCCGCCTACTGGGAGCGGCGCGAATACGTCGGCCTCGGG
>DASRJO010000092.1:0-3210 GCA_035649435.1 Candidatus Krumholzibacteriia bacterium
GTGGCGGGTGGCACTCCTCAGATGAGCACGGAGTCGCAAGTCACCAGTCGCTAGACGTCGTTGCGCAGTTCCAAGACGGCGAAGTGGCTTCAAGCTTGCAGCTCAGAGCTTGAAGCCACTTTGCCGTCTGTGCACCTTTGCAACTATGAATAACCGCTGCCCTTGGCCCTCCGATAATCCGCAGATGATCGCCTACCACGACACCGAATGGGGGGTCCCGGTCCACACCGACAAACAGCTCTTCGGGAAACTGGTGCTGGATGGTTTTCAGGCCGGCTTGTCGTGGGCCATCATTCTGCGCAAGCGCGACGCGTTCTTGAAGGCCTTCGACGGCTTCGACCCCGACAAGATGGCCCGCTATGACGCGAAACGGATCGCCAGGATTCTTCGGGACCCGGGAATCGTGCGCAACAAGCAGAAAGTGAAATCGGCGGTGGGGAACGCGCGCGCCTACTTGAAGTTGAAGGAGGCCGGTGAATCGTTCGACCGGTTTTTGTGGCAATTCGTCGGCGGGCAACCGAAGGTCAATGCCTGGAAAACGCTGAAACGCCTCCCCGCCGAGACCAAGGAATCGGTCGCCATGAGTAAGGCGCTGGTCGAGCGAGGCTTTCGGTTTGTGGGTCCAACGATTGTCTACGCCTTCATGCAGGCTGTCGGGATGGTCAACGACCACCTCGTCACCTGCTACCGCTATCGTGAGCTGACTACTTCGCGCGCTCCAGGTACTGCCCCGAGCGCGGGTCCACGCGCACCTTCTCGCCGGGAGAGATAAACTCCGGCACTTGAACCGTCACTCCGTTCGACAGCTTCGCCGGCTTCGTGCTCGCCGTCTTGGTGGCGGTTTTCATCACCGGCGACGTTTCCACCACCTTCAACTCGATCACTGACGGCAGCTCGATCGCAATCGGCCGCCCTTCGAGCCACTCCACCTGGACCACCATCTCGGGCTGCAGCCACGGCGTGTCCTCGCCGACCGCGCGCTCGTCGAGCGTGAACTGCTCGTACGTCTGCTGATCCATCACATGCACGCCGCCCTGGTCCTGGTAGAGCACCTGCATCTCTTTCGTGTCGAGCCGGGCCTCCTCGAGAAAGTCCGTGGCGGCGAGGCGCTGATCGAACGTGTTGCCCGAAACGAGACTCCGGAACCGCACCTGCACGAACGCCCGCAAATTGCCGGGCGTGCGGTGTGTGAAGTCCATGACCCGGCACGGCTGGCCGTCGATCATGAGGACGTGCCCTTTGCGAATGTCTGTGGCTTTCATGGGAGCGTGAACTTAAACCCGCAGCCTTAGCACTCCAAGGGGGAGAGTGCTATCTGCTTGCCCCACAACCTCTCGGTTACTAGCGTGAGCAGCCTCACACACGTTGGTCGTGTCGCATTGCAGCTTTCCGCAGCGAAGTGGTCAACTCCGCCGAGACGGTTTTTGACGTAAGGCTTTACGGAATAGTCAGATAGATGACCGGCATCGTCCTTGCCTCTCTCAGTGGCGTAAGGAGGGAAGCATGATCAGGCCCATCATCCATCGCCAGCTGACCCGTGGCGACCTCGCCTGCCTCGTCGGCGAGATCGCGCGCGTGGATGTCACTGAAGGCCGCGAAGCCGACCAGGCGCTGCAAGCCGGCGCGGTCGACACCGTCCTCGATTCCCCCGCCGCGCTCGAAGCGGTGCTCGGCCGCGGCGGCGCTCCGGCGCCGCTGCCGCTCACCTTGCTCTGGTACATCCCCATTCGCGCGCAGCTGCGGCACCGCGGTGTCACCGATATCCTGCTCGCCGACTATGCCGCGACACTGCCCGTCGTGTTCGCGACGTCGCACTCCCGAGCCGCAATCGCACACCATGATGCCGGCATGGCGGAGTGGTGGCGGTTCGTGTTCGCGCTCCCGCAGGGAACGGTCGCGCAAGCCGAGGCTGCGGCCGACGCCGCGGCGCTGGCGCTGTGGTGGGCGGGCTGCTTCCCCGAGTTCGTCGAGCGGGGCGGCTCGAGCCAGGGGATGGTTCGCGCCTACGTCACATTCGCGGGACGCATGCTCGCGCTCGCCGCTGATCTCCTCGAGACCGCTCAACCCGAGGAGGCTGCGCTGTGCTCGCGCGCCGCTGAGGCCCGCATCGAGCTGCACGCGGCGCTGATCGAGGCGCGCTCCGACTACATCGGCGACAATCCACACAGCAGCGAAAGCCGCCTCAACCGTTTCTTGAGGCGGCTCTCGGAGAACAATTAGTACGTTACCATTTCGTAATCTCTTCCTGGAACTGCTTCGAGCGCTCCGCCAAATCCGCCGGTGTGATTGACGGATCCTGTTTGACCACCTCGACACGCTGCAGGTTCGACACCGCCTTGCCGTAGGTCCCCTCGATCGCGAGCGCGGCGCGATACTGCTCGCTCGCCTGCTCGAACCGGCCGGTGAGCTCGAGCGCCATCCCGAGGTTGTTGTGGAACGTGGCGACCTTGTCTTCGATCTCGATCGCGCGCGCCAGCGGGCCGATCGCATCCTCCACCCGGCCCAGCCGGATGTAGAGCGCGCCCAGATTGTTCATCGCCCAGACGTCGCTGTCGTTCTTGGCGACCGCGCGCTGGTACGCCACGATCGCGTCATCCGTCTGATCGAGCGCTTCGAAAGCGCGACCCTGAAGCCGCAACGGCTCACTCGAAGTCGAATCGAGCTGGATCGCGGTCTCGATGTGCACCAGCGCGCTCTCCGGCTGCTCGGACTCGAGCAGCACGCGGCTCAGGTTCAGATGACTCTTCACGTGGGTTGAATCGAGCGTGAGCGCCTGCACAAACGCGCTTTCCGCCGTCACGCGATCGCCGGACTTCCACGCCGAGAGCCCGAGCATGTAGAAGCCCCAGGGATTCGAGGGCCGGCCCTCGGTGTAGCTCTTGAATAGTGCGGCCGCGTCGTCGTAGCGCCGGTCGCGAAAGGCCGAGTCGGCGATCTCGAACGTCACCGGACCACTGATGACGCGAGGCGTGGACGGCTCGGTGCTGGGGTTGGTGACCGGGGCGTTGCTGGTCGGCGTGACGACACGCTCGCCGGCGGCTGCCTGGTCGGGGCTGCGATCACCGCACGCGGCGAAGGCGTACGCGGCGATCACGGTGCACACGATCCCGATCATCACGATGACCGGGAACTTGAGCGACCGGTTGGTCTGATCGATGGAGAACTGGTACGACATGGCTCCTCCTGGAGCAGGGGTTCGCCAGGGGGAAA
>DASRJO010000093.1:0-2377 GCA_035649435.1 Candidatus Krumholzibacteriia bacterium
ACGGCGCGCAACAGGGCTTGGAGCTCGTGAGTCGAGCATTGCTCGATCCCGGCGACACCGTCGTCGTCGAATCTCCGACCTACGGCAACCTGCTGGCCCTACTGCGCCTGCACCGCGCCGACATCGCCCCGGTCCGGATGACCGCGGAAGGGATCGACCTGGACGAGCTGCAACAGGTGCTCTCGCGGCGCCGGGTCAAGTTCCTCTACACCATGCCGCACTTTCAGAACCCCACCGGGATCTCGACGCAGCTCTCGCACCGCAAGCGCTTGCTCGAGATCGCCTCACGGCACGACCTCGCCATCCTCGAGGATGGATTCGAGGAGGAGTTGCGCTGGGACGGCGGCGAGGTGCTGTCGTTGCGGGCTCTCGATCCGGACGGCCGCGTCTGCTACGTCGGCACGTTCTCGAAGGGCCTGTGTCCGGGCTTCCGCATCGGCTGGCTGGTGGCCGACCGGGCGCTCGTGACCCGACTCGCCCATCTCAAACGCACCACCGATTTCCACAGCTCCGTCCTGTTGCAAGCGGCGCTCGCCGAGTTCTGTCGCCGCGGCGAATACGACAAGCATCTGCGCCGGTTGCGCAAGGTCTACCGCTCGCGGATGGCGCGCACCGCGGAAGCACTGGCGGCGCACATGCCAGAAGGCACACGCTGGCGCATCCCGGCTGGCGGCTACAGCATCTGGCTCGAGCTGCCGACAGGCGTGGCCGACGAAGAGCTCGCCGCACGTGTCGCCCGCGACGGCGTGCACATTTCCCCGGGACGGCACTTCTTCACCAGTGATCCGGGAATCGGCTGCGCGCGGCTATCCATCAGTCGCACCGCCGAAGAAGAGATCGACAAAGGCCTGGGGATCGTCGGCAAACATTTACACGCACTCGTGCTCGAGGCCGGGACCCGCGATCGCCCCAGTGGCGCGCGCCCGTACGTCTGAGCGCACGGCAGCCCCTTTCGGCGCGATCCGAGCGCCGCGATGGTTCACCGCACGACGAGGGAGGAAGGAACATGGACAAAGACGTTCGCGCCAAGCGTGGCTTGGCCGAGATGCTGCGCAACGGGGTCATCATGGATGTCACGAACGCCGAGCAAGCGAAAATCGCCGAACGCGCCGGAGCGGTCGCCGTGATGGCGCTCGAACGCGTGCCTGCCGACATTCGCGCCGAAGGTGGCGTTGCTCGCATGGCCGCCATCGACCGGATCCGCGAGATCCAGGAAGTCGTCTCCATCCCGGTGATGGCCAAATGCCGCATCGGCCACTTCGCCGAAGCACAGGTGCTCGAAGCTCTCGACGTCGACTTCATCGACGAGAGCGAGGTCCTCACTCCCGCCGACGACGAGCATCATGTCGACAAGTGGGCCTTCAAGGTGCCGTTCGTCTGCGGCTGCCGCGATCTCGGTGAAGCCCTGCGGCGCATCGCCGAAGGCGCGGCGCTCATCCGCACCAAGGGCGAGGCCGGCTCGGGCAACATCGTCGAGGCGGTGCGCCACCTGCGCAAGGTGCACACGCAAATCCGTCGTTTGACGGTTCTCGGCGAGGAAGAGCTGGTCCACGAGGCGAAAGAGCTCGGCGCGCCGGTGGATCTGGTGCGCTGGGTGCGCGAGCACGGCACGCTGCCGGTGCCGAACTTCGCCGCCGGCGGCGTCGCCACGCCCGCCGATGCGGCGCTGGTCATGCAGCTCGGCGCCGAAACAGTCTTCGTCGGCTCCGGCATCTTCAAGTCGGAAGATCCGCCCGCCCGCGCGCGCGCCATCGTCCACGCGGTGCTGCACTTCAAGGAGCCGGCCGAAGTCCTGAAGGCTTGTGCGGGCCTCGCCGGCGCCATGCCGGGGCTCGATGTACGCAAGCTCGAGGAAAAAGACCTGCTGCAGACGCGGGGTTGGTAGCGACTCGAGCGCGTTGCGACTCGAGGTCGTTGCGACTCGAGCTGGTGACTCTACCTTGGAAGCGACTCGGTTCGGTCGCGGCGCGAGCTCGCCGCAGCGGTCGGCTTCGACATGACGGAAACGGAGCAGCGCATGCTCGTCGGCGTTCTGGCTTTGCAAGGCGACATTCAAGCGCACGAGCGTGTTCTGGAACGGCTCGACGTTGCCTGGCGCGAGGTGCGTCGTCCGGGCGACCTCGACGGCCTCCAGGGTCTCGTCCTCCCCGGCGGCGAGAGCACGACGATGTGGCATTTCATGCGCGCGAACGGGCTCGATGTGGCGTTGCGCGACTTCGCGGCCGCAGGCGGTGCCATGTTCGGCACCTGCGCCGGCGCCATCCTCCTCGCGCGCGAAGTGCTGAACCCGTCCGGCGAGGGGCTCGGCATCCTCGACATCACCGTGCAACGCAACGGCTACGGCCGGCAGACCATGAGCCGCGTCACGACCGCCACC
>DASRJO010000094.1:0-24141 GCA_035649435.1 Candidatus Krumholzibacteriia bacterium
CTGCGCCGGGCGCAGCGTTACGGTCAGACCTTCGCCTTCGTCATGGCCGATGTCGATCACCTCAAGATCTACAACGAGCGCTTCGGGCATCTGGCCGGCAGTCAGGTGCTGGTGCAGGTGGCGCAGCTGCTGGTCGGTCACTGCCGCGGCACCGACATGGTCGGCAAGTACGGCGGCGACGAGTTCGGCATCATCCTGCCGCAGACCGGCGCGGAGGGCGCGCTCGCCGTCGGCGAGCGCATGCGGCGCGCCATCGAGCGCCAGCACTTCAAGCACGTCCAGCCCGGCGACGTCACTTGCAGCTTCGGCGTCGCCACGTTCCCGCACGATGCCCGCGACGTCTACGGCCTGATCCGTCAAGCGGACCAGGTGCTGTTCCTGGCGAAGCGCGCCGGCAAGAACGTCGTCCGGACGACGATCGAGGGCGATCCCATCCACACGGACGCCTGACACCCACTCCATGCATCGGGCCGCTGTGCTACATTCCGCACCGGCGCTGGAACATGCCTTGCTGTGGCATGGACTGGGCGGCGCGCGAAAGGGTTGCACGTGAAGTTCCTCGTCACCGGCGGTGCCGGTTTCATCGGCTCCAATCTCGTGTCCGCGCTGGTGCGTCGGGGCGACTCCGTCGTCGTGTTGGATGATTTCTCCACCGGCAAGCACGCCAACCTGGCAGAGGTGGCGGATCGGATCCGCCTGGTCGAGGGCAGTCTCACCGATGCCGACGGGGTCCGGGAGGCGATGCAAGGCGCCGATTACGTCCTGCACCAGGCGGCGCTCGCGTCCGTGCAGCGCAGCGTCGACGATCCCGTCACGTCCAACGCCGTGAATGTCGACGGCACCCTCAACGTCCTGGTTGCCGCGCGCGACGCCGGCGTCAAGCGCGTGGTCTACGCGGCCTCGTCCTCGGCCTATGGCGACACCGAAGTGCTGCCGAAGCACGAGGACATGCCGCCGGCACCGTTGTCGCCCTACGCGCTGCAGAAATGGGTGGGCGAGGAGTACTGCCGCATCTTCAGCGCGCTCTTCGGGTTGGACACGATCGCTCTGCGCTATTTCAACGTCTTCGGGCCGCGACAGGATCCCGCATCGCACTACGCCGCCGTGATTCCGATCTTCATCACCAAGATGCTGGCGAACTCGCCGCCCACCATCTATGGCGATGGCGAGCAATCGCGCGACTTCACCTACATCGACAACGTCGTCGCCGCCAACCTGCAAGCCTGCGAGGGGGCGCCCAAGCGCGGCCAAGTCGTCAACATCGCCTGCGGGGAGCGCTTCACACTCAACGATTTGTGCCGGAGCCTCGCCGCGAAGATCGGCGTCGACATCCGGCCGCGCTACGCGGAGCCGCGCCAGGGCGACGTGCGTCACTCCATGGCCGACGTCCGCCGGGCGGCTGAGGTGCTCGGTTGGAAGCCGCAAGTGGATTTCGACAGCGGCCTCGAACGCACCGTCGACTGGTACCGGAACGTGCTATCGGCTTCACGCTAGCTCGGGGCACGAGCTGCAGCGGCACGGGGGCTCCTGACGTGGAGCCCCCGTTTGCGATTCGCCCATCGAGCGAGGAAACCCCGTGAACAAACGGTTGCTGCAGGGACTCGGCGCCGGGTTGGCCGTGGCGGCGCTGGTCTATCTGGGTCTGGCGGTGTATGCCGACTGGGACGAGCTGCACGCGGCGCTGCGGCGTTTCGATTGGCGACTGATCGTTCCGGTGTTGGGCTTGTCGCTGATCAACTACTCGGTGCGGTTTCTGCGCTGGCAGGGCTACCTGCGCCACTCCTCCATCGCGCTCGCCGTGCCGCTTTCCTCGCGTATCTTCGCCAGCGGGCTGATGCTGTCGGTAACGCCGGGCAAGATGGGTGAGCTGCTCAAGGCCTACCTGGTGCGCGCGCACACGGGGACCCCGCTCAGCCGCACCGCTCCGGTGGTGGTGGCGGAGCGGCTGACCGATCTCGCGGCGCTGTTCGTCCTGATCTTCACCGGCAGCCTCGTGTACCACAGGGGATATTGGACCGTGGCGGCATCGGGAGTGGTGACGGTGCTGCTGGTGCTCGGCTTGGCGTCGCCGCGCGCCGCGCGCTTCGTCCTGCACCTGGTCGAACGCTTGTCGCCGTTGCGCCGATTCGGTGTCAAACTCGAGCACGCGCTGGAGAGCATGCGCTTCCTCCTGCGTCCGGCACGCCTGTTCGAGGCCACCGCACTCGGGGCCCTGGCCTGGTTCGCCGAGTGTCTCGGCTTTGCGCTCGTGTGTCGCGGCTTCGGGATCGACGTCGATCTGGCCTACACGACTTTCGTCTACGCGTTCGCCACCGTCGTCGGCGCGCTGGTGCTGCTCCCCGGCGGTCTCGGCGGCACCGAAGTCACGATGGTGTGGATGCTCGTCGATGCCGGCGCCGGCAAGGATCTGGCGACGGCTGCGACCTTGGTCACGCGCGTTGCCACCTTGTGGTTCGCCGTCATTCTCGGCTCGCTCGTGCTGCTGTTCGATACCCGCCTGCGGGTTCCTCGCGAAGAAATGCACTGACGCACGGAATCCCGCACCCTCCTCGCTCTTTGGACGCATCCCCGGTTGGATAGAAAGTTGCTCTTCCCTGCGTGGTTTTTCCCATCGAGGTTCCACGGGGTGACAATACCCGCGACGGGGGATTTGGCGCATGGATGCGCGACGGATCGGACTCTGGATCGTGGCGGCGCTCGCCTGCGTCGTTTCACTCAGCACGTTCCTGCCGATGCAATTCGCAATGGTCGCCGGCGCCGGATGTTTGCTGGCGTGGGGCTTCGTCGCGATGCGGCGGCAGCGGCGGCTGTGTGCGGAGGCCATTGCCGCTGCGCGTTCCGTGCGCGGTGCGCAAACGCAGGTGCCGCCCGCGGATTCCTTGCGTGATCCGGTGGCCGCGCTGGTCGCCACGACGCAAAGCCTTGCCAGTGAGCTCGACGCCGCCTACTTCAAGCTCGTCCATACCAACATTCAGCTACTGGCGCTCAAGGAGCTCGGCAGCCAGATCATCTCGGCGCTCGACCACCAGAAGATCGTGGCGGCAGTGATCGAGTATCTGGATCGCGGCGTCGGCTTCGCCGAGTTCGGCGTCTTCACGTGGTCGCCGGACAAGGGCGTGTTCGAGGGCGGACTGCGTCGTCGCAACGCGGGCGGCTTCGAGTGGGTGGACGAGAGCTTCGCTCTGCCCGAGGTGAGCGGCATGTTGTCCCGCTGTCTCGGGCACCAGCGTTCGTATTTGATTCGCGATGCCAGCACGCATCCGCTCGGATCCTTGCATGGCGAACCGCTGCTGCCGCAGACGGACGGCGGCTCCTACGCTGTGGTGCCGTTGCTGAAGAAAGCCCCCGTCGGCCCGATCTGGACGCGCAAGGGCTGCGAGGCCGAACGCTGTCCACTGTGTCCGGAAGCGGTCGTCGATGACTGGGTGGAGAAGTTCGCCAACGAACCCGACGCCGACTTCTGGCAGGGCGGTCGCTTCCGCTGCTGGGCCTGCACCGGCATGCCGCTGCTGGGCTGCATCGTCGTCACCGACGCCGAGCGCAGCATGTCACTGTCGCGTGTCGATCTGGTGATGCTCGAGACCTTGGCGGCGCACGTCGCCACGGTGCTGGAGAACGCGCGTCTCTACGAAGAGCTGCAGCGCGAGGAGCGCTTCCGCGACCACGTGATCGGTTCGATGTCCAACGGTCTGGTGTCGGTCGATCTCGACGGCTGCATCACGCTGTTCAATCAAGCCGGCCAGCAGCTGTCGGGCTACCACGATGCCGAGGTCCTCGGGCGGCCGAGCAGCAACTTCATCCGGGATGCCGCCGGCCGCGATCCGCTGCGCGAAGCCTTGGAGGGCGAACGCAGCATCCGCAGCGTCGAAGCGGTCCTGCACGCCGCGAACGGCGCGACGCTGCCGATCCAGCTGTCCACCGCGCTGCTGCGCGACGAGGGCGATCGCGTGCAGGGAGTCATCGGCGAGTTCGCGGATCTGAGCGCGATCAAGGACATGCAGGTGCAGATCCGCAATCTGGACAAGCTGGCCGCGCTCGGCCGCCTGTCCTCCAGCATCGCCCACGAGATCCGCAATCCGCTGGCGGGCATCACCGCGGGCATCCAATACATGACCAAACAGATGCAAGGCGAGCGCGCTCAGCATGCCGAGTTCGTCCTCGACGAGGTGGATCGTTTGAACCGCATCATCGAGGATCTGTTCACCGCCGGCCGGCCGATGGAGCTGCGCCTGCGCGACACCGACATGCAGGCGCTGGTCGAACGCAGCCTGCAGGCGCTCGCACCCAGCTTCGGCAAGTTCGATGTGCGCTGCCAGATGTCGGTGCAACCGGGGCTCCCCTCGGTCGCCATCGATCCCGGCCGTATCGAACAAGTCCTCATCAACCTGATCCAGAACGCAGTCGATGCCAGCCCGCCGGGTGGCGTCGTGGCCATCGAGTTGCGGTTGGGCACCAGCCAGCAACCCCACCTGCGCCGCACGCCGGGGGACAGCCTGGTCTTCAGCGTGCACGACCAGGGCGGCGGCATCTCGGAGGCCGACCGCGAAAGGATCTTCGAGCCGTTCTTCACCACCAAGTCGAAGGGAACGGGGCTCGGTTTGTACGTCTGTCACCACATTGTCGAAAGCCACGGTGGACAAATCGTGGTCGAAAGTCGTCCCGGAGACGGAAGCTGCTTCTACTTGTGCTTGCCGCTGGGACGAATCCTGATGGGAGGACCCAGTGAAACCGCTGATCTTGCTCGTCGATGATCAGGACTCGATCCGTTATTTCCTGAGCAAGACCCTCGTGGAGGAGGGCTACGAGGTGCGCACAGCGGCCACCGCGGCGCAGGCGCTGGAGACCATCGGCAGCGAGCTTCCCGATCTGGTGCTGCTCGATCTCAAGCTGCCGGATCGCACTGGGTTACAGGTCCTGGCGGATCTCAAGGACATCCTCGGAGAGATCTGCGTCATCATGATGACGGCCTTCGGCGACATCAAGACCGCCGTCGAGGCCATGAAGCTCGGCGCCTACGATTACGTCAACAAGCCGATCAATCTCGAGCAACTGATGTTCGTCATCGAAAAGGGCCTCAAGTCGCGCGAGCTCGGCCGCGAGCTGCTGCAGCTGCGCCGGCGCCACAAGCTCGACAGCGACTCCACGGTGATCCCGAGCCAGAGCCCGTCGATGCTGACGGTGTACAACACCGTGCAACAGGTGGCGAAGAGCGATTCGACCACCGTGCTCATCGAGGGCGAGAGCGGGACCGGCAAGGACGTCATCGCCAACATGATCCATCGCATCTCGGCGCGTCACGCGTTGCCGTTCATGGAGATCAACTGCGCCTCGTTGCCGGAGGAGCTGCTCGAATCCGAGCTCTTCGGCCACGAGAAGGGGGCCTTCACCGACGCCAAGAGCCAGAAGCTCGGCCTGATGGAGCTGGCCAACCGCGGCACGTTGTTCCTGGACGAAATCGGCGAGATGAGCCTCACCATCCAGGTGAAGCTGCTGCGCGTTCTGGAGCGCATGTCCTTCAAGCGAGTGGGCGGCACCAAGGACATCACCGTGAACGTCCGCATCATCTCGGCCACGAATCGCAACCTGGCCCAGGCGGTCGAGAACAAGACCTTCCGCGAGGACCTCTACTATCGTCTCAAGGTGGTGCCGGTCTACATCCCGCCACTGCGCGAGCGCAAGGAAGACATCCTGGTGCTGACCAAGCACTTCCTGCATCTGTACAACAAGCAGTTCCGCAAGGGCTTCCAGAGCATCTCGCAGGAATGTGCCGAGGTCCTGCTCAACTACGAGTGGCCGGGCAACATTCGCGAGCTGAAGAACATGCTCGAACGCGTGGTCCTGCTCGAGGACGGCGAGACGCTGGTGCCGGCGCAGCTGCCGATCGCGAACCAGGTGTCGCGGCATCTGTCGGCGGTGCGCCGGCTGGAGAACGCGCTGGCTCGGCCAATCCCAGATGATGGCGTCGATTTCGATCAGCTGATCAGCGACGTCGAGATCGATTTGATCCAGAAAGCATCCCGGCAGTGTGCCTGGAATCAAAGCCGCACGGCCGAGCTGCTGCGCATGAAGCGCGACAAGCTGCGCTATCGCATGAAGATCTACGACATCCAGACCGAGCGCCGGCGCGGGCCGGGCAGGCCGCACCGCGAAGATGGCAACGACGGCTTCGAACCCGGGAATGGCGACGACGGGGAAGAACAGCCCTCGCTGGATGCGGCTACACCGGGGACGGATGCGGCCGACGTCGGCGCCAAACAGTCCTAGGCCTCGCCGCGGACGGGGAGCTGCTGGCCGCTCGAGAGCTTGTCGCAAGCCCGCTCGACGGCTTCGCATCGCTCCGCGTCTGGGCGATGAGCGACTCGCCGCGTCGGCGACTCGCCTCCATCGGCCCTAGCGAAAGACCGCCCGCAGCCCTATTCTGCCGCTGTCGGGAGGTCTGGGTTGCGCGTCTGGTGCTTTACATTGCTGCTCCTCGCCGGCTGCGGCTACAACACCACCGGGCGCAGCGCCGCCAACGTCGGCAATCTCTACATTCCGTTCTTTGCCGATGAGACGAGCGGCGAGCGCGCGCCCGATCTGGGCACGCGACTCACTCAACAGCTCGTGCTCGAATTCCTGCGTGACAAGGAGATCCGGGTCTATCAAGGCGAGGACGAGCGCGAGCTTGCCCAGAAAGAGCTTCTCGGTACCGTGCGGCGCCTGACCGAGGCCGTGCTGACGCGCAGCGCCGAGGAGACGGAGGAAGAGTATCGCGTCGTCCTCACGTGCTCGATTCAGTACACGGATGTCGAAAATGGCACCGTCCTGTGGCAGGACGGCGGTCTGTTCGGAGACGGAAACTACAGGATCGAGGAAGGCGAGCCGGGTTTCCAACGGGCGCTGGAGGAAGCCATGGACGAGGTTGTCGACAAGATCCTGGACAAGACGGTGCGCGCCTGGTAACTCATTTGACGCTGGCTCGTCGGTGCAAGACCTTGAGATCATTCTGGAGATCTTCGTGGCAGCACGCTCGCAAAAAAAGAGTTTCGGCGTCGACGACCTCCGGCGCGAGATCGAGAAATCGGGGCCTGAGCCGCTGTACGCGGTGCTCGGGGAAGAGCCGTTGCTGGCCGAAGAGGCCGTCGCCGCTCTCGTCGAAGCCACCGTCCCCGCGGCGGCGCGCGACTTCAACTGCAACACGTACTCGGGTGACGACGAGAGCGCTCGGCAGTTCTTGGCGCAGGCGCAGAGTTTTCCGTTCCTGAGTGAGCGGCGCCTGGTGATCGTGCGCCGCTTCGACAAGCTGCCCCTACGCGATGTGCGCGCCGAGTCCGCGGTCCTCGAGTACCTCGAAAGCCCGACACCGAGCACCGTGCTCGTGCTCGTGGCCGCCAAGCTCGACCGTCGCACGCGCCTGGCACAGGCGATCGAGAAGCGCTGTCGCATCATTCAGGTCGACGGCCTGCCAGTCGCATCACTGCCCGACTGGGTGCGTGCGCGCTTCGCGCTCCAAGGCCTCGACGTCGAACCGCGCTTCTGCACGTCGCTCGTGCAACTCGTGGGCGAATCGCTCCTCGATCTGCGCAACGAGGTGGACAAGGTGGCGTTGCGCTATGGGGCCGGCTATCGCATCGGCGCCGACGAGGTGACGTCCACCGTCGGACAGTACCGGCAGGAAGAGGTCTGGGCGGTGAACCGGGCGTTGCGCGCCGACAACATGGGTGGGTTCCTGCAGGCGCTGGCGCGTGTGCTCGAGGTGGACGATGACCCCATCCGCGTTGTCGCGGTGCTGGCGCGTCAAGTGAGCAGCCTGCTGCGGTT
Organism: Candidatus Krumholzibacteriia bacterium; assembly: GCA_035649435.1. Lineage (GTDB taxonomy): Bacteria > Krumholzibacteriota > Krumholzibacteriia > DASRJW01. Next base: position 7,801 of record DASRJO010000094.1, read on the forward strand.
CAAGCTGCTGCAGGATCGGGGCGTGCGCCGCCCGGACGAGCTGGCGCGCCGCTTGGAGCTGCCACCTTTTGCCATCGCCGATCTCGCCGCTCAGGCGGCGTCGTTCTCGCGCAAGCAGCTGTCGCTGTGGTTGCGCAATCTGCAGCAGGCGGACGTGCAGATGAAGTCGGTGGCGCTGCCACCGCGTTGGGTGCTGGAGCGTGCCCTGGTCAACTCGTTCCTGGGACAGGATCTGGCCTAGTCACCCTGCGAGTGTGCATGCAACCGGGGCAGAAAGACTCGTCCGCCGGAGCTGCGGCCGGTGGCCGCCTCGGTCTCGCCTTCGGCGGCGGCCTGCCCTTCGGCCTCGTCGCACTCGGTGTCCTGCGCGTTTTCGAAGAGGAACGCATTCCCGTGCACCGGCTGGCCGGGACCAGCATGGGCTCCGTCATCGCCGCCACCTATGCGGCGCGGCTGTCGATCGACGAGTGCATCGATCGCTTCGCGGCGGCGTTCAACAAGAAGCGCATGTTGGCGGCGCTGCTGCGCGATTTGAGTTTTTCCGGCCGAGGCATCCTGCGCGGGCAGGAGGTCGTGCACCTGCTCGAATCCTTCATCGGCCGTGACCGCACGTTCGAAGACCTGCTCATTCCGCTGCGCATTCCCGCTTGCGACCTGGCCGACGGCACCGAGGTGGTGTTCGCGAGCGGGCCGCTGATTCCGGCAATTCGGGCCTCGATCAGCCTGCCCGGGATCTTCGCGCCGTTCGTCCACGACGGGCGGCAGCTCGTGGACGGTGCGCTGCTGCGTCCCATCCCCGTGCATCTCTTGGGCGAGGACGAGGTGGACGTCAAGATTCCGGTGCGCGCGGTGCGGCTGCGATCGCGCACCCAGCTGCACGACGACGTCCGGCGCGCCCACACCGAGCACCGGTTGTCGTCGCGTTTCACCAGGCAGCGTGAGGATCTATTCACTGTCATGTGGCGTGCCATGTCGCTCATCATGCAGGACGAGTTCGCCGAGATGATCTTCGACGACTTCGACGTCTACATCAAACCGAAGCTCGACCTCGATCTGTCGCGGGATCCGTCGCGGTTGCACGAGATCGTGCAGGCTGGATACGACGAGACGCGCCGTACGCTGCCGGCCATCCGCGCCGTCCTCGAGGCGGCCGCGACCCCACGCCCGCGCCGAGCACGCCGCAAACGCGGGTCGAGCGCGGCGGACCTGGATGCCGAGATCGAGGACTAGGAGGGTTGCAGCAAGATGATCTGGACGGATTCGTTCCCGCGCTGCACCTGCAAATGCAAATCACGGTCGGGCGCGTACCGGGCGATCGCATCGTCCAAATCGGCCACCGAATTCACTGCGCGTTGGCCGACCAAACGAATCACGTCGCCGGGGAGGAGCCCTGCAGCATCCGCCTTGGAGCCCGGACGCACGGAAAGGACGACGGCGCCGTCCGTATGCGGATCGAGACCGAAACGCTGCACCAGCTGCGCCGAGAGATCGGCCACGGACATCCCCAGGTCGTCAGTCGACTGTGTGCCATCGGAGGGCGGCCGCTCCAGGTCGGCCCGCAGCTCCGCGGTGAGCTCGCCGAGGACCGCATGAACGTTGAGCTTCTTGCCATGGCGCAAGATGTCGAGCTCGACTCTTTGACCCGGGCGCAGCAGCGAGATGCGATTGCGGAAGGCCGAGACTTTTTCCGTCGGTTGCTTGTCGAGGGCGACGATGATGTCGCGCGCCAGCAAACCGGCGCGCTCGGCCGGGCTGTCCTCGGTCACTTCGCCGACGTAGACGCCCGCGGGTCGGGGCAGACCCGCTTGGCGTGCGAGCGAGCTCGTCAGCGGGCCGATGGAAACACCGAGCCAACCGCGCGTGACGTGGCCTTCCTGCAGCAAACGCTCGGCGATGACGCGCGCGAGGTTGACTGGGATGGCGAAGCTCACGCCTTGGAAGCTGCCGCTTTGAGTCGCGATCGCCGTGTTGATGCCGATGACTTGCGACTGCATGTTGATCAAGGGGCCGCCGCTGTTGCCCGGATTGACGGCCGCGTCGGTCTGGAGGAATTCCTCGTAGTCCGCGAGCGCCACGTCGTCGCGGCCTTTGCCGCTGATGATCCCCGTCGTCACGGTATTGCCCAAAGAGGCGCGGAAGGGGCTGCCGATGGCGAGAACCCATTCGCCGACGCGCACACGGTCGGAATCGCCAAGGCGTGCGGAGGGGAGGCCCGTCGCGTCGATGTGCAGGACGGCGATGTCGGTCTGTTCGTCGTGGCCGAGCACCTTGGCGTCGAACTCGCGGCCATCCATGAGGCGGACGGTGAGCGATTCGGCATCCTCGACCACGTGACTGTTGGTGAGGATGATGCCGTTCGACTCGACGATGAATCCCGAACCGTGGCTGCGCACGAGCGGGTCCTGGCTGCCGAACCAGCGGTACAGCTTTTCGTTGGGTGGAATCTTTCGCCGGCTGAGAATGGTCACCACGGCGGGGGTCACCGCCTGGGCGACGTCGGCGAAACGATCCAGGGCGTCACCCGTGCCAGGCGCGCTCTTGGTTTCGGGTCCCGGTGCCGGAAGGAGGATCGGTGCAGGTGCAGTCCCGCCGCTCGTGTGGGCGCTTCCGGCTACACCGCTCGGGGTTCCGGCAGCGCCGGAGCCGCGCGAATTGTGCTCTTTCAGATCGAGGGCGGGTGGGGCTTCCAGACTTTTCTGGGGCAGGGAACGAAGCCAATAGCCTGTCGCGCCGCCGGTCGCGAGAGCAGCCACGACGACAATGAACATGAAAAACGAAGACCCGGGGCGGACCTTCACGGGGTTCCCTCCGGTGCGGGCCCGGGAACCAATACGATGGCCCGGGCGGGCCGCGCACGAGATCAGTGAGCGCCGGTGAATTCGATCTCGTGCGTGCCGCGACCGGGCCAATCGTACCATGTGGAACCAGGGCTTGCCTCTGGGAGTTCCCGATTCCGATTCTGGCCTCGACCATGGTGCCAACTGGCCCAAATTCTGCTGCCCCAGGGAGAATCGATGCACGAAGGCACCACACGGCGGTACTGGGAGACCATTCGCCGGCTGCGTTTCGAGCAGGCCCGTCATCAACTCGGACGCCGGCTCGCGAAATTCTTGCCGCAGCCCGTTGCGTCGAAGGTCCCGCAGCCGTTGCCGCTCGCCGTGCGTTGGGGACCGCGAGTCGCGCGCGTTCGTCCAGAAATCGACCCCGCGGTCCTGGACGGCCGCTTCCGTTATTGGGATCAGGAACGGCACCTCGAACTTTCGCGCCCCTGGGAGGACGAGGACCTCGGGAAATCCTGGACCTATCCGGTGCACTATTTCGATTACTTCCCGGGCTTGGTCGATGGTGGGGGAGTTCGGACGGTCGATTCAGCCGGAGAACGAACTTCGAGCCAGCCGACCGCGATTCCCTCCGGGCGCGATCGCGATGCGTCACTTTTCGGGTTCGTCGAGTCGTGGCTCGATGCGCATCCGCCCGGCACCGGCATCGCCTGGGAGCCATACCCAACCGCATTGCGCTTGGTGAACTGGGTCGATGCAATCCACGCGCTGGGGAATCGCGCTCCGTCGATCTGGCAACAGCGATGCTTGCATAGCATCTACCTCCAGGCCGAGTGGCTGACACGCCGACTGGAGCGACATCTGCTCGGCACGCATCTGTGGAAGGACGCGAAGGCGCTGCTCATCGCCGCGAGTGTCTTCGACGATGAGCGCTCGCGGCGGTGGAAGCACACAGCCGCGCGACTCTTGCAACGCGAGCTGGAAGCCCACGTACGCCAAGACGGATCGCATGTCGAGCCCAGCATCATGTATCACTGCACCGCGCTCGAAGACCTGCTGGACCTGTTGAACTTCCATCATGCCGTCGACGCCGCCTTCGGCGCCCAGATCGAAGCCGTTGCCGGCCGAATGCTCGAGTTCGCCAACTCGGTCCAAACACCCGCGGGCGGTTTCCCCCTCCTCGGCGACGCGTGGGAGGGGGGAGCACCGAGCCCGGCAGAGCTGATAGCCTACGCGGGGCGACTCGGACTTCCGGCCCCAGCGGCCCCCGGTCCGGGCATGTGTTCGCTGCCGCAGGCAGCGGTCGTCGCCTGGCGTGATGCGCGACTCTACGTGCTCGCCGATGTCGGCGGCGTCGGTCCGCCGCATCTTTCAGGTCACGGCCATTGTGACTCGCTCTCGTTCGAGCTCTGGGCGCACGCAACTCCGATCGTCGTCGATTCGGGCACCTGGAGCTACGAAGCAGGGGACAAGCGTCACGCCTGCCGTTCCACCCGCGCCCACAACACGCTCGAGGTCGACGGACGCGAACAGCACGAGATCTGGTCGGCGTTTCGCGTCGCGCGGCGTTCCGCGGTCGAGTTGCTTGCGGTCACGCCGTCGAGCGTGGAGGCCGCGCTCGTCCCCTGGTTCGACAAACGGTTGCGCCTCTGTCGTGTCTTCACTTTCGAGCCAGGGATTCTTCGAGTCGACGATCGAGTCGAAGGTCCCGACACACACCGCGTCGTGAGCCGCTTCCACCTGCATCCGGCCTGCGAAATGGAACGGAGCGGCGATCGCTTGCTCGTGCGCCACGGCCACGCTCGCGTGGCGATCAGCTGGCCATCCACGTCGGCACCCCACGTCGAGCTTCTCGTCGGCGCGAGCGGCAACTCATCGCCCACGGCGGAGCCCGTACCGAGCTACCACGCCGCGAAAGCGGGGGAGTTGCGTCCAAATGCTGTCCTTCAGCTCACGTTCGTCGGTGAACTGCCCCTTGTTTCGTGTCTCAGTTTCACCGTCCTGGATCGACTCTAGCTGCCCCTTTCTCGCCGCCGTCAGTTGTTGACGACCCTCGGCCGGAACCCAGGGCGCTCGTGGCTCTGTGAAATAGCCGTTGCTCGCGTGGAAGCACGAATGGATTTCGATTGACGGTGTTCGCCCCGGACCCCATGGGCTCCCAAGTGGGAAAACGTGGAGCCGCTGCACGAGCGGATTTCGATTGACGGTGTTCGCCCCGCAACCCCATAGGCGCTGGTGTCGGAAAACGTGGAGCAGTCGAGCGCACGGACTTTCGTGGTGGGTGAGGCACCCACGGATCACGATTGACTGACCTGCGGCGGAACCCATCACGCTCGTGGCGGAAAACGTGGAGCGTCGCGCCAGGCGACCTCATCCTCGGCCTCCCTAAGTGCATGTAAGTCGATGCCGCCTACCCGTTGGTGCACGAGCAGCGCACGACTCGCTCAATCGACCCGAAGGAAACCTCATGCCAGACGAGAAGTTGGCCTAACTTCTTGAGTTTTCACTAGAGCATCGACCCGAAGTGTCAACGAACGCGACAGGTTTCGTCCACAGCGTTGACTGCGTGTTCCGCGCGCGCACGCGAGCTCCGCCCTCGTGAGGAACGCCTTTCACATCAAGGGGTTCGAGCCGAGGCGAGCGCGGCGACGGGGACGGCGCTCGCAGTGGTTGGGGACTGTGTCGTCATTCGGCGGTGGTAGTCGATCTGGCCCAGGTGATACGCGAGGTGGGATGCCAAGTGGGCGAGGAACTCGGCCGTTTTCACAGTGAACCCACCGACGGCCTCGGGGAAGTCGGCCTCGAGAGCGCACGCATCGAGGCGAGACAGTACAGCCGTCACGGAAGCGATGGTCATGTCGACGAGTCTCAAGATTTCGGCCCGAGAGACATCGCGTTGACTGAACTCGGCGGCGCGATCACGCACGTATCCGCTGTTTCCGAGTCGAGCACCGATGTAGTGCTGCAGGTTGCCGCATAAATGAAGAGCCAGGTTCCCGCCTGGATTCGAGATGCCCGGGACGACTCGCCACAGGTCGGCCTCGCGTGGATAAGCTCCGATCTCGGCCTGCAAGGTCCGGAGCTCACGGAGGAGAACTCGTTGAGTGAACTCGAGCGGTATGGTTGCCGGTGCCATGGGGCTCCTTTGCGAAGGTGGCGGCTATACTGCGGCCCAGGAGGATGACTTGGCAATCGCCGCCGTCGTTTTCGCGGTCACTTATCTGCTCATTGGCCTGCAGCGCATTCCTCGGCTGCATCTCGGTCGCCCTGCCGGCGCCCTCCTCGGTGCGGTGGCCATGGTGCTCAGTGGTGTCCTCGACTTCGAGGCCGCGAAGCGCGCCATCGACCTCGACACGATTCTCTTTCTCCTGGGAATGATGATCATGCTCGCCTACCTCGAGCTCTCGGGGTTTTTCGAGATCCTGGAACGCCGCATCATGGGCTATGCGCGCAGCGCTCGCATGTTGCTCCTGCTCGTCATGGGCTCGGCAGCACTGCTCTCGGCGTTGTTCATGAACGACACGATCTGTCTGTTGTTCACGCCCGTGGTCGTGCGTGTCACCAAACGCCTGGCGTTGCCACCCGTGCCTTACCTCATCGGTCTCGCAGTGGCGGCGAACATCGGCAGCGCCTGCACGATCGTCGGCAATCCGCAAAACGCGCTCATCGCAGTGCGATCGGGTATTGATCTCTTGCCGTTCGCGGCGAGATTGTGGCCGATCTCGCTGCTCGGGCTCGCCGCTGCTGCGATCATCCTCTGCGCGTCCTTCCGGCGCGAAATCACCACCTCGCGTCTGGCAGTCCCACCACCACGCGAGCCGAGAGCACCCCAGCGGTGGATGTTGCTATCGAGCCTGGCTGCGGGCATCGGCATGATCGTGGCGCTCGCGTGGGGTGCGAATCCGGCGGCGGCCGCGATGAGCGCTGCAGCAGTGGTCGTGTTCGCAGGCGCCGCTCGTCCGCGCACCGCATTGCAGCACGTGGACTGGAGTCTTCTCCTGCTTTTCGGTGGTTTGTTCGTCGTCATGCGAGGCGTAGAACAAGCGGGGCTGGCTCATGCCGTCGTGCGGGGGATCGCAGGCGACCTTGCCGACGGCGAGGCTTTTGCGCGTCTCGGTGTCGCTGTGACCGTGCTCTCACAGGCGGTCAGCAACGTTCCGGCGGTCATGCTGTTCGTGCCGACACTCGAGAGTCTGGGGCAGGGAGCCGATGGCCTCTGGCTCGGACTGGCGGCATTCTCGACACTGGCGGGGAATCTCACAATCATCGGTTCGGTGGCGAACGTCATCGTATTCGAGCTCGCGCGCCGGGAAGGGGTCGAGGTCGGGTTCCTCGATTATCTCCGCATCGGGTTCCCGGTCACGATCTGCACGTGTCTCATCGCCTGGGCGGTTCTCCGGACGGGATGACGCCGAACCGGTGTTGTGATCCGGTGATGCCAATGATCGCGACGCTGACTGGCGCCGAGTTCGGGCTGCGTTGGGCCTTGCTCGAGCCTATGGGCCGCGATCTCTGACGATCGAGAGCGATGGAGCGCCCGTGAACTATGCAGGTCGATGAGCGATGTCCGCGTTCGAACGCACGCGGGGACAGTCGGCGTAGATTTCAACTGGTTGGCTTGACACCTGCGCGACGAATCTCGCGCCAGACACCCCATGCCAACCCCACAGCGAAACCCAGCGGACCTGTGATGAAGATTCCCAGGAGCGGCCCCTGATTCGCACCTGGGGCCAAGAGGATCGGCCCGAAAAAGCCGGCGGCGAAAGCAACACCACCCACGACCATCGCGGTACGCAGAACTCGAAGTGTGGAAAGCATCGATGGCCTCCGGATTCGAGCGAGCAATCGAGGTGCCGCGGCAGGTTCGGTCGGCCATGGGTGACGGGTAGGCTGGCGGGAGCGTCGCGTCGTGCTGACGAGGCCCGGAGGCTCATTTGTTCTAGTTTACATAATCCTTCTTCTGCGCCAAACCGAGTGGGTCCCGAGGGCCACCGCCAGGGGCCGCCCCCTCGGCGGCTACGGCCGGGCCAACTGGCGTTGATACTCGGCTTCGTCGTCGTTCCCCGCCGTCCCGCTCATTAACGGGCGTTGCCGCCGCGGCCGGCGATCCGGCCCTTGATGTCCGCGGTCTCGGCGGGGCTGAGTTCGGGGGTTGTGGTCGTGTTCGTCATGCCCAAGGCCTTTTCCTGCGCCGAGCGCCAGCGCTCGAGGCGTTGCTTGACCTGTGATTCGTAGCCTTCGGAATTGGGGTCGTAGAAGTACGTCCCTAGCAGGGCATTCGGAAGGTACTGCTGCCCAGTGTGGTGCCCCGGTAGAGCGTGGGGGTAAACATACCCTTCGCCGTGTCCGAGCGCCGCGCCATCACGGTTCGAGTCTTGGAGGTGCTTCGGCACCGACACCTTGCCTTCGCCTTCGACGTGCTTGTGGGCCTTGAAGTAAGCACCGGCGCTGTTGGACTTGGGAGCCGTCGCGAGATACAACGTCGCCTCGACAATCGGGTAGATCCCTTCGGGCAACCCGATGTACTCGAATGCCTGCGCCGCCGCGTTCGCCACCAGGAGCCCCATGGGATCCGCCAGGCCGATATCCTCGCCGGCCAGGATCAGGAGTCGCCGCAGGATGAAGCGTGGGCTCTCGCCTGCGTACAGCATCTTCGCCAACCAGTACAGCGCCGCATCTGGATCCGAGCCGCGCACCGACTTGATGAAGGCGCTGATGGTGTCGTAGTGCGCGTCGCCATCCTTGTCGTACAGGAGCGCGCGACGTTGGATCGAGTCCTGCGCGACTGCCACGGTGACATGGACAGTGCCGGACGCATCGGGAGGCGTGGACTCGACCGCGAGTTCGAGGGCGTTCAGGGCGTTGCGCGCATCGCCGCCAGCGATGTGCACGAGGTGAGCGAGCGCCCCGTCGTCGAGCTGGACGTGCCGTGTGCCGAAACCTCGGGCCTCGTCGGCCAAGGCGCACTGCAGGATTGCTCGGACGTCGCCGTCATCGAGCGATCGCAGCTGGAAGATCCGCGACCTCGACACGAGCGCGGCAATGACTTCGAAGTAGGGATTCTCGGTCGTGGCGCCGATGAGGACGATGCTGCCGTCCTCGACGTGAGGCAGCAAGGCGTCCTGCTGCGCTTTGTTCCATCGGTGCACCTCGTCCACGAACAACGTCGTGCGTTTTCCGTGGAGCGTGCGACGCTCCTTCGCGGCGGCCACGATCCGGCGCAGCTCCGGAATGCCGGCCAGGACGGCGCTGATCGTCTCGAAGTGCGACTTCGTGCAGTTGGCGATGATCTGCGCCAGCGTCGTCTTGCCGGTGCCCGGCGGTCCCCACAAGAGGATGGACGAGAACAGCCGATCGGCCTCGATGGCGCGCCGTAGCAATCGCCCTGGGCCTACGATTTCCTCCTGCCCGATGAACTCGTCCAGGGTGCGTGGTCGCATGCGCGCCGCAAGCGGCGCCTCCGCGGCACGAGCGGCCTTCGAGGCGTTGTCAAAAAGCTCCACGGACCGAGTATAGGCCATCAGCGCGCCGAGTCGCGGCGCAAAAGATCCCTGCACAGATCACATAGACTATTTGGTTGAGAATCGACTCTGGCCCACCAGACAGGACCGACGTCCTGCCCTCTTGGCAAGAGCGCGCTCAGTGGACTAGGGCCGGTCGCGGAGCCTGATCGAGCAAAATGTCGAGCAGCGAACATGGAGACTCCTCGGTGAGCCCCGGATCAACGTGCTCCTCCTGAACCTGGCTCTCGACCAGCGCTGGCCGCTGTTGCGCGAGGGAACGGCGCCGAATCTCGTCGACTGAGCTCTAGTCGTGGGGCGACCGCATGCGGATGGGCGTATCGATCTTGTGGTGTTTGGTCTCGCGAATGCAGAGACCTCCGACGATCACCGTCAGCAGGCAGACGGCAATGGGATAGATGAGACCCGTGTAGATCGCGTGGGCGCCGAAGGTTTCGCCAGCCCACGTGGAGGTCGTGGCAGCAGTCGCGATGAGAGGCAGGAAGCCGCCGAACCAACCATTTCCGATGTGGTAAGGAAGCGACATCGAGGTGTAACGAATCGATGTCGGGAAGAGCTCGACCAGGAACGCTGCGATGGGGCCGTACACCATGGCTACATAAATCATCTGCACGGCAAGCAGCCCGATCAGCATCACGGCGTTTCCCAATGGCAGGCTTTCGATCCGCGGCAGCATGGCGGGGTTCGCAAGCTGTTTGATCGCCGCGTAGATCGGTATGTAGGAGATGGCGGCGAGCAGGCAGCCGGCCAGCATGATCTTCTTGCGCCCGATCGCGTCCGACAGGCGGCCGAAGACAATGAAGAAAGGCGTTCCGATCGCGAGAGCGATCGAGATCAGCACGTACGCCAACTTCCAGTCGAGGTTGAGCGGCTTTTGCAGGAACGTGAGCGCATAGAACTGCCCCGTGTACCAAACCACCCCTTGCCCCGCGGTTGCCCCGAACAGAGCCAGTAGGACGAATTTAAGGTTGGTGCGATTCGTGAAGCTCTCCTTGAGCGGGTTTTTGGACACTTGTCCTTCGGCTTTGAGTTTCACGAAGAGAGGCGACTCCGACATCTTGAGCCGCACATAGAGGGAAATCGCGATCAGGAGAAACGAGAGCAGAAACGGTACTCGCCAGCCCCAGGCTTTGAAGCCCTCTGGACTGCAATAGCTACGCATCGTTCCGATCACGCCGAGCGACACGAAGAACCCGAGGGTCGCGGTGGTCTGGATGAAGCTCGTGTAGAAACCGCGCCGGTTGTCCGGAACGTGCTCGGCGATGTAGGTGGCAGCGCCGCCGTACTCGCCCCCGAGCGCCAGCCCCTGCACCAGTCGCAGGGTCACGAGAATGATCGGTGCCGCGACTCCGATCGACGCGTAGGTCGGCAGGAACCCGATGAGCGCGGTCGACAAGCCCATGACCAAGATGGTCACCACGAAAGTGTACTTGCGTCCGATCAGGTCGCCGATGCGGCCGAACACGAGCGCGCCCAGCGGCCGCACGCCGAAGCCGGCGCCGAATGTGGCGAGGCTGGCGAGCAGAGACACGCGCTCGTTACCAGGCGGGAAGAAAAGTTCGCCGAAGAACACCGCGAGCGAGCCGTAGAGGTAGAAGTCGTACCACTCGAACAGCGTGCCCAGGCTGGACGCGAAGACCAGGCGTCGCAAGTTCGACGCGGAGCTGCCCTCCGGCGAAGCCGCTATGGAGACCGCCGAACTCATGCAGGGACAAGATAGGAAGTCGTTCAGCGAGCTGTCCACAGGTTCCGGTCTCCACCCGCCATCGCGCGGGCGGCGGGCGGTGCCTGGCGGCATTGAAAGCAGCGCTTTCCGGCCGACCCGTTCCCATCTTAACGCTGCGACCTGACGGTGCTCATCTTGCGATCCAAATTTGCAAATTTTCTACGTTCATAACCAGAGGTGCTGACTCTTGGCCACACCGAGGGTCGCGGTTCGCAACCGAGGCATTCGCCCTTGGACGTGGCGGACTTTATCGCCACGGCCCGACCAGCTGAACGCAGTGGCATGCGGCGCATGGGCGACGGCAAGCCATGGACCGTCGTATCTCGAGGCGGTGCATGGCAACGCCCCTGACTGGCACGACGCTCGCTCCCCCACTACAGGCGGTTTCGAGGCCTGTCTGTGAGGTCTGAGTTCGCGTCGCTTGCATCCGATCCGGGAACATCGATGGCGTATCGACTTGCTCCGGCCCGTGCCCTCGGAATCCTCGTACTGGCGCTCGTCACGTGGAGTGCCACGGTTCTCGGTGCCGACTCGCCCGCTGCGCGACCGTTGCACTGTGGCACTCAGATTCTCCTCGAGCCCGTGTTGGCGCCCCTGCCGCCGGGCGGATTGCGCTTCAAGTCGAGCGCTCCCGATGCTGCGATCCAAGGGGCGCAGATCGTCCTGAATGCCGGTTCTGGGTTGCAGGCGCAGCCGGCGGCCTTGGCGACTTGGCAGCGCGCCATCGACATCTGGGAAGGCTGGCTTCAGGACAACGTCACGCTCACGATCGATGCCGATCTGGCGCCGCTCGCGGCGGGTGTCCTCGGGGAGACCGCGCCCCAGGTATTTCAAACCGACTACACCACGATCCGCAATGCCATGAGCGCCGATGCCGCGTCCGACGAGGGCATCCTCGCGGCACTGCCTAATTCGGCACAGATCAGCTTCCTCGTGCCGCCATCGTTCACATACGGCCACCAGCTCTCGGCCACGAAGGCGAACTTGCGAGCCCTGGGCTTCGACATGAGCTTCAACCCCGCTGCCGATGCGACGATGACATTCAGCAGCAACATGCTCTCCCAGTTCGACTTCGATCCCACGAACGGCATCGGGGCCGGGAAATACGACTTCGAAGCCATCATCGTGCACGAGATCGGCCACGTTCTCGGCTTCATGAGCGAAGTGGACACCGTGGATCTCTTCGCCCTGATCGGCTTGCCTATCGAGGTCGTGCCGCGCACGCTCGATCTCCTGCGCCTGCGTCCGGGCAACGGCGCTACCAACTTCACCGGCAGCCCTAGGGTCATGACGTCGGGAGACCGCCAGGTCCAGCAGGCGTATTACGATGGCCAGCAGGAGCTACGGTTTGCGACCGGCATCTATTTGGGAGACGGCACGCAGGCTAGTCACTGGAAGGCGGACGAGCTCTCCGGCATTTACCTCGGCATCATGGATCCGACCATCGATACGGGCGTGCGCGAAGAGCTCACGCCCAACGACATCCGTGCCTTCGGCCTCATCGGCTGGAACGTGGATACGGACTGCAACGGCAACGGCATCCCCGACTTCATCGACATACGCGATGGGACATCGCAGGACGTAAACGGCGACGACCGCCCCGACGAGTGCTTCGCCGACTGCAACCACAACGGCATTTCCGACACCGCCGACATCGCCGCGGGCACCGAGCAGGACTGCAATGGCAATGGCATTCCCGATGCCTGCGAGATCGCCGACGGCGACGTCGAAGACTGCAATGGCAATGCGATCCCCGATGCGTGCGACATCGCGAGCGGCGCGTCTGCCGATGTCAACATGAACGGCATGCCCGACGAGTGCGAACCCTTCGCCTTCCCAGCGCCCGCGATCGATTCCATCGACGATGTGCCCAACGACCAAGGTGGGGCCGTGCGCATGCGCATCGCGCCGTCGAGCTTCGATGTGTCGGGCTCGCCCACACCGATCCTGGCGTACGAGGTGTACCGGCGCATCGTCGCGACAGCAGCCAAGTCCATCGCGCCGCAGGAACCGAGATTGCAGCTCGCCGGCTGGGATTTCGTCGTGAGCATTCCCGCCCACGCTGACAGCATCTACAACGTCGTGGTGCCGACCTTGGCCGACTCGACCGCCCAAAGCGGCATCCAGTGGTCCGTGTTCTTCTTGAGGGCCGCCACCGTCAATCCGATTCAGTACTTCGACTCCCCCTCTGACAGCGGCTACTCCGTCGACAACATCGCCCCGGGTGTGCCCCAGGGCTTCACGATTGCCTACGGGCCTGGCGTCAACCATCTGACTTGGGAAGCCGCGACGGAAACGGACTTCGCCTACTTCCGCATCTATCGTGGTCCGACTCCCGCGATCCAGCTGAACCCGGCACACATCGTCCACCAAACGACGGGCACGAGCTGGAGCGATCTGGAGTCTGCGAGCGGGTCCCGGTTCTACGCCATGACGTCCATCGACGACGCCGGCAACGAAAGCCCCGCCGCCATCCCGTCTTCGACGACAGGAACAGAGATTCAGCTCCCGGCGGTGGTGCAGCTACTGCCCAACGTGCCGAACCCGTTCAATCCCTCGACCACGCTGCGCTTTGCGTTACCGGCACGCGGGCCGGTGCGATTGGAGATCTTCAGCGCCGCTGGACGGGCTGTCCGCACCTGGACATGGAAGGATCTCGAGCCAGGAAGTCACAGTGTGCTCTGGGACGGCAGAGACGACCGCGGCACCCGCCTGGCATCGGGCACCTACATCATGCGCCTGCAGGCCGGTGCCATCCAACGCACGCGCCGGGTGATTCTCCTGAAGTAGCGTTTTGGCACCCGCTCTTTGCAGGTCGTGACCGTTGCCATGTCGCGACTCGATCCACTTGTTTTCGCGCCCACCGGGCATCCCACTTCGCGTACCACCTGGGTCAGATCGACTACCACCGGCGAATGACGACACAGTCCCCTGCCACTGCCAGCCCCGTCTCCATCGCCGCGCTCGTCTCGGCTCGAACCTGTTTGATGTGAAAGGCGCTCTTCACGAGGACAGAGCTCGCGTGGTCGCGCGGTCTGAAGCACGCTGTCAACGCTGTGGACGAAACATGTCGCGATCGTTGACACTCGAGGTCGACCTTCTAGTGACAACTCAAGAAGTTGGACCAACTTCTCTCCTGGCATGAAGTTTCCATCTGGTCGATCGAGCGAGTCGTGTGCTGCTCGTGCACCAACGGGAAGCGGCGTCGACTCCATGCACTCAGGGAGGCCGAGGATGAGGTGGCCTGCGCGACGCTCCACGTTTTCTGCCACGAGCGTGAGGTGTTCCGTCGGAAGCCCGTCAATCGTGATCCGTGGATGCCTCACCCATCACGAAAGTCCGTGGGCTCGACCGCTCCACGTTTTCCGACACCAGCGCCCATGGGTTGCGGGGAGAGCACCGTCAATCGAAATCCATTCGTGCAGCCGCTCCACGTTTTCCGACGCCAGCGCCCGCGGGGTTTGCGGGGAGAGCACCGTCAATCGAAATCCATTCGTGCTTCCACGCGAGCATCGGCTATTTTCGCGGCGCCGCGAGCGCCCTGAGTTCCGGTAGCGCCCGTCGTTCACTCGGGCGCTCTCTCCGGCAGCGTGAACTCGATCGGGGCGGCGTCCTCACAGGCGGGTCCCAGTCCCGCCAGCGATGCGCTGTTCAAGAAGTCGACGACGAGCTGCTGGGCGCACCCGAATCCCGCGCCGTGCGCTTCGTTGCGCACGACGATGTGGCGGCTATTCGACAGGTGCGTGGCGACTTCCGCTGCCTGTTGCGGGGCGTCGTTGGATCGTAGTAGCCGGAGACGAGCAGAACCGGCACGTTCGACCGCACCGGCTCGAAGTAGTTGCTGGGCAGATCGCCCCGACTGCCCCAGACCTCGCAGGCAGCCGCGTACTGGTCGATGAGGTACGTGCCCAGGAATGTTCCTTCCGTCAGCTTTGGAATCATCGTGCGGTCGATGAACGGCAGGTCTTCGGTTCCGAAGACGGAAAAGTGGACCCCCATCGACACGGCACTCCGGATCCCGACATCGCGCATCCAGAAGAGCTGTGCAAAGGCGCTCAAATCGTGTGTCGCCGCAGCGGCATGGATCATCTTGGGCAGTTGGGCGATGAATCTCGCGTTGTAGAGCATGCCGCGCACGGCGTAGCCGAAATCTCCCCGGTGCATGTCGACGTCGACCTTCTCACCGTTTTCCTTGGTGACGAAAGTCCGGATCGGTCCGCCGTCGAAGCCGTGCAGAAGCCGCTGGAAGTCGCCGCGCAGGTCGGGGTACGCGGATTTGCATGGCGCTTGCGCCTCGCAGTCGGCGAAGACACGATTCAATGCGTCCTGCGACCCCCGCGCGTAGCCGGATGGGGCCCGGAAGTATGTCGGCGTCACGCCGTCGATGGCGACGGCTTGGACGCGGTCTGGGTGCTCTCGAAGCCAAACGAGCGCGGTGCGCGTCCCGCCCGAGCCGCCCCACAACACGACGCGTTCATAACCGAGCCTCGAGCGCACTTCGTCCAAATCCGCCACGACCTGTAAAGTGCCGTAGAAGCGCGGATCTGAATGCTGCAGCGCTTCTTTGCGGCATTCGTCGACCTCTCGGGGATCGAATAGCGCGCCAAATGCCTCACGGGGATCGGTGTCGGAGTGGTTCGGGCAGTCGATTCGGTTCGATTTCCCCGTCCCGCGCTGATCGACCAGCACGACGTCGCGAAACTCCCGCACGGCGGCGAATGGCCCGAGCGCGAGCTCGACGAGTTCCGTGGCGGCTTGACCTGGGCCTCCCGCAAGGAGGAAGAGCGGTGCACGACCGTCCGACTTCTCGGCTCGCAGCACGAGAACGTTGAGGTCGATCTTCCGACCGGTTGGATTCGCACGATCCTCGAGAACCGTGATCGTGCCGCACGCCGCGCGGTCACCTGCTTCGAAGCCCGCGCACGGGGGGAGCTCGACGCCGATCGCCGGCAGCGCCCAGACCAGCCCCACGGCGAATTGCAGCCTGAAGTTCATGATGTGGATCATCGCAGAACACCCCTCCCGCTGCCGACTTTCGCCTTCGATGGCGTTCATATCTCCGAGCCATGTCGGATCGCTGCAGGCGGCATCCCGGCGACTTCGCTTGCCCAGCACGGTGATGGCCTGATCCGTCCGCTCTTTGTCCTAAGCTATTGAGATTCTGGGATGTAGAATACACACATGCCTGCGCGAATTGCCCAAATCATGGATCGGCCCCCTGCCCCGAGTCGCGTCATCGTGCTCTTGCTGCCAGGCGTGCACGCACTGGATTTCGCGGGCCCTGTTCAAGCGATTTACGAAGCGAACGGCTTTG
>DASRJO010000095.1:0-14887 GCA_035649435.1 Candidatus Krumholzibacteriia bacterium
GCCTCGTCGGCCGAGATCGGCTCGCCGATCGTGTTCATCTCCAGCGCCTTCGCCGGCCCCACGAGCCGCGCCAAGCGCTGCGTGCCGCCGTAGCCCGGGATGATGCCGAGGCTCACCTCGGGCAAGCCGAACTGCGCGTTCTCCGACGCCAAGCGCACGTGACAGGCGAGCGCGAGCTCGCAGCCGCCGCCGAGGGCGAATCCATTCACCGCCGCGACCACCGGCTTCGGAAACAATTCGATGGCGCGAAACAGCGTCTGGCCGCGCCGCGCTGTCTGCTTGCCCGTGACCGGCGTCTGTCGCGCCAGCTCGGCGATGTCGGCGCCAGCGACGAAGGCCTTCTCACCGGCGCCGGTCAGGATCACCGCGCGCGTCGCCGTGTCGGCGCGCAGTTCGCCGAACACTGCTTCCAGCTCGTCGAGCATCGTGGCGTCGAGAGCGTTGAGCTTCTCCGGCCGATCGAGGATGACGGTCGCCACCGCGCCGTCTCGGGTCCAGTGTACGGATGCCATGCGTCCTCCGGGAGCTTGCAGTCGCGCATCACGACCGGTGATCGTAGAAACCGCGGCCGCTCTTGCGGCCCAGGTGACCGGCCATCACCATGCGGCGCAGCAGCGACGGCGGCGCGAAACGCGCCTCGCGGAACTCGTCGAACATGATTTCGGCAATATACAATGTCGTGTCCAGTCCGACGAAGTCCAGTAGCTCGAAAGGTCCCATCGGGTAGCCGCAGCCGAGCTTCATGCCGCGATCGATGTCCTCTTTGCTGGCCAAACCCTGCTCGTAGCAGCGAATGGCGTCGAGCATGTAGGGCACCAGCAGACGATTGACCACGAAGCCGGTGGTGTCCTTGGCTTCGACGACCTCCTTGCCGAGCGACACGGCGAATTGCCGCGCCGTCTCGAACGCCTCGGTGCTGGTCACGATGGTGCGCACGACCTCCACCAGCTTCATCACCGGCACCGGGTTGAAGAAGTGGAGCCCCAGCACACGCTCCGGCCGCCCGGTCACCGCCGCGAGCTCGATGAGGGTGAGCGACGAGGTGTTGCTGGCCATCAAGGCGTGCTTCGGCAGGCGCGAATCGAGCTCGGCGAAAATCTTCTTCTTGGCCTCGGCATTCTCCGTCGCCGCTTCGATCACGATGTCGCAACCGCCGAGATCGGCGAGTCGAGTCGTGCCCTGCAGTCGGCCGAGGATCGCCTTCTTCTCCGCCTCAGGGAGCTTGCCCTTCTCGACCGCGCGCGCGAGCTGAGCGCCGATCTTGTCGATCCCCGACTGCAGGCGTTTTTCGTCCACCTCCGACACGGTGGTGCCGAAGCCCGCGCTGGCGCAGACTTGCGCGATGCCGGCCCCCATCAGACCGCATCCCACGACACCGACTTTCTCGATTGCCATCTTCCTTCTCCCTTGCAAGCACTGCGGCCTACGCTTCGGCGCGCTCGACCAGCAGCGCCAAGCCCTGTCCACCGGAAATGCAAAGCGTCGCCACGCCGCGGCGCGCCTGCCGCCGGCGCATCTCGTGCACGAGCGTCACCAAGATACGAGCACCGCTCGACCCGATGGGATGCCCGAGTGCGATGGCGCCGCCATTGACGTTCAATCGTGCCGGGGGAAGCGGCATTTCGCGCTGGCAGGCCAGCACTTGCGCCGCGAACGCCTCGTTGAGCTCGAACAGGTCGATCGCATCCACCGCCAACCCGGTGCGCTTCCAAAGTTTTTGCAACGCCGGCACCGGCGCGATCCCCATGAGCGACGGATCGACGCCGACCTGAGTCGATGCCACGAGCCGGGCCAAAATGGTTTGACCGTGGCGCCGCGCACTCTCCTCGTCCATCAGGACGAGCGCCGCGGCCCCATCGGTGATGGCGGAGGCATTCCCCGGCGTGACACTGCCGCCGGCGGCGAAGACAGGCTGCAAGCGCGCCAAGCGCTCGAGCGTGGCGTCCTCGCGCGGGTTCTCGTCGCGATCGAAGCGACGCACGCCGCCGCGGCCGTCGTCGGCATCGACTGCCACGATCTCGGCGGCGAAGTGCCCGGCGTTCCATGCCGCCGTGGCGCGCCGGTGCGACTCGAGAGCGAACTCGTCCTGTTCTCGACGCGAGATCTCGTGCGATCGCGCCAGCTTCTCCGCCGTTTCACCCATCACCAGACCCGAGAGCGGATCGGTGAAACCGTCGCGGTACATGGCGTCGACCAGCTCGCCATGACCCAAGCGATATCCGCCGCGCGCGCGCTCGAGAAGATACGGGACGCGCGACATGCTCTCCATGCCGCCGGCCACGACCACGCGAGCCTCGCCGAGGCGGATCGTCTGCGCGGCCAGGAGCACGGCCTTGAGACCCGAGCCGCAAGCCTTGTTGACGGTGAACGCGGGGGTTGCATCTGGGAGACCGGCACCGCGCACGACCTGTCGAGCTGGATTCGGACCCGTGCCCGCTTGCCGCGCGTGACCGAACACCAGCTCGTCGATCTGATCTGGACCCAGACCTGAGTCAGCGACGGCCGCGCGCACCGCTGCCGCGCCCAACGTTGTGGCGGCGACCTCGGCGAGGCTGCCCATGAACTTCCCGATCGGCGTGCGCCGGGCGGCTGTGACCACGACCTCGTGCATCGCGTGTGTCCCGAGAGTTGGACGGAAGTCTCACCCGACGTCTGTCGGCAGGGCGAACGGGTTCCTTCGACGGTGTGAGAGTCCGCGCGAAGGCCCGAGCATGATCGCGCCGACAGACTAGTCCGTGCCGCCCGGCCTGGCAAGCTCGCGCCGGGAATCCGGCGCGTCGCGGATTCAGACATGTTCTCGATGCATGGACAGTGGCTGCGAACTCGTCGGCGCCCTAGTCCTCGCACCGTTCCGGTCATTTCGCCCCATGGCCGGCCAGGGCGACGCACGGAGTCCATCCCCCGGCGGCGACGGCACCGAATGTGCTGTCGGCTCCGCATCGACAGTTCGGAACGGGGCTTCCACCCCATTCGCATCGCCCGTCGAACCAGCGATCGAGGAGAGGCCATGAGCACACCCATGCGCGTGTTTGCCATTCTCGGCGACGGCGCGCTGCGGCAAACCCTGCAGCAGCAATGGCGCTCCAATGGCATCGCACTTTGCGCGATGCACGCCGAGGGCAGCGTGTCCTTGGCGGAAGAACTGGGACGTTTACGCCCACACGTGCTGGTCGCCGATGCCGAGGTCGATGGTGTGCGCGAGCTGGTGCAATCGGCCGCCAGGCGTTACCGCATCCCGACGGTGTGCATCGTCCGCGCGCAGCAACAAAGTCTGGCGGCATTGCGACCGCTCGAATGGGGCGCCGTCGAGCTGGTGGTGCGGCGCGACTCCGATGTCCCGGGTCTGGTGCACGATGTCGAAGATTGTGTCCACGCGCTGCGAGACGCGCAAGTGGTCGAACAATTGGAGAGCGTTTTCCCGCTGTCCGGAGCCTTCCCCGACGCCAGCGTCTTCGACCTGCGCCGCGCCTTGCGCGCCATCGACGCCGCCGACAAGGTGATCGTCATCGCCGCCGGCACGGGCGGACCGATGGCGGTGCGCCGCATTCTCACGACGTTGCGCGGTCAGACCTGCAGTCCCATCGTCTACGCGCAGAAGCTGCCCCACGGCTTGCGCGACGTGCTGGCGCAGTGGCTCGAAGCACATACCGGCACCATCGTGCGGCCGGTCATCGAGGGCCAGCCGCTCGAAGTCGGTCATGTCTATGTCACGAGCAGCACGCACGAAACCGTGCGCATGACTGGAAATGACGGGCGTGCCTGTCTGCGGGTCGGCCCCATGCACGGCGACGCCAAGCCGCTGAATGCGCTGCTGCACAGCACGGCAGCGACGTTCGGCGCGCGCGCGGTCGGAGTCTTGCTCTCGGGCCGCGGCGACGATGGCTGTGCCGGGCTGCTGGCGCTGCGCGCGGCGGGAGGCTTGACCATCGCGCAAGACCGGGCCTCATCCGCGCTCTACGAAGCGCCCGGATGCGCACGCGAAGCTGGAGGCGCCATCGAATGTCTTCCCATCAACGAGATCGCCGAGCGTATTCGGATGCTGATGCACGCCGATCACGCGGCCAGGCTCTGATCCATGGCTTGCGTCAGGCACTGTGCGCCGGTCTGCTCGCAGGCTCGACCGCGACGCGCGTCGCCGCACAACCCGAGCCACTGAGTGACGCGCCCCCACAAGCCGCGCTCTCCGCTTTCCACGTCCAAGAGGCGAGAGTCGGGGATCTCGACGCGTGCGTCGTGTTGTTCCAGCAACCGACGTTGCCGCGCGGGACCACGGCACGCGTGCTCGTCCGCCTGCGCCACGCCGGGACCGCACCCCAGCGCGGCAGCCTGCACGTCTTGTCCACCGCCATGTGGGAAGTGCGTCCGTCGCGGCATCTCCCGTTCGAGCTCACTGCACCAGGCGACACCACGAGCACGGTCTTCGAGCTCGCGCTTCCCGAGCATGCGAGTCCAGGTCCGTATGATTTTGTCTTGCGCGTGGAGGTCGCAGGCGTCGACATCGGCACGTTGCGCACGCGTTTCTTCCGACCGCTGGAGTGGATTAGCATCGGCCCGTTCGCGCCACCGGCCGGGGCATTGCTGCTGCCGCCGGAAAACGGCATCAACTTCGAGCAAGCGCTCGCCGGGATCGAGGGTGAGTTGCGCTGGCGCCGAGTTCCCGTCGCCGCTTACGACGCCACCGGCGCGGTCGAACTCGACTTGGTGCACGGCCCAGCGCCCACACCCCGTTGCGCTTGTGTGCTCACCATGATCGATCTGGCCGAGGGCGAGCGTTTGCATTGGAACGCGGTCGGCGCCAGCCGGCTCATGGTGGATGGCCGCCTGTTGATTCCTAGTGACCCCATTCGCCTCGGCCCCGGGAGACACACGCTGCTCGCGCGCAGCTGCGCGACGGACCAAGGCTGGAGGCTCGGTCTCTCGCTGTTGCGCAAGGACGGCAGTTGGCCGGGCCAGCTCGACAACGACCTCATGCGCTTCCTGCCGGGGTTCGACCACGCCATGCAGTCGGTGTCGGACCCCGGGAGCCACCGGAACGTCGTTCTCGAGGTGCGCCAGCCCGGAGCGCGCGAAGTCGCCGTCCTCGGCAGCTTCAATGCTTGGATTCCCTGGCGTCTCACGCGCGGCCCACAGGGCGTCTGGTCGCGCGCTCTCGTGCTGCCCCCGGGACGTTACGCCTACAAGCTGCGCGTCGATGGCCAGATCCAGACCGACCCTCGAGCCCTGCGCCAGGAAGCTGACGGCTTCGGCGGCAGCAACTCGCTGCTCATCGTGCCGTAGCCGCTTTCCCCCCGTCGCGAATCCCTCGGCTCAGTCGGCCGGCGCGTCGTAGTACTCGCGCCCGAGATGCGTGATCTGCTCCTCTCCCCGCATCCAGCGCAAGGTGTTCTTCAACTTCGTCTTCTGCACGAAGAGATCGTGCTCCGGATACAGGCCGGGCGCCGTCATCGGGCTCTTGAAATAGAACGACAGCCATTCCTGCACGCCCGACATGCCGGCCCTGCCCGCCAAATCCATGAACAGGGCCAGATCGAGAACGATCGGCGCCGCCAGGATCGAATCGCGGCAGAGGAAGTTGATCTTGATCTGCATCTTGTATCCCAGCCATCCGAAGATGTCGATGTTGTCCCAGCCTTCCTTGTTGTCGCCGCGCGGCGGGTAGTAATTGATGCGCACGACGTGGTGGATGTCGCCATAGAGCTCGGGATGCAGCTCGGGCTGCAGGATCGTGTCGAGCACCGAGAGCTTGCTCACTTCCTTGCTCTTGAACGCATCCGGATCGTCGAGGACTTCGCCGTCGCGGTTGCCGAGAATGTTGGTGGAGTACCAGCCGTGGAGGCCGAGGAGACGGGCGCGCAGCCCCGGGGCCAAGATCGTCTTCATCAAGGTTTGCCCGGTCTTGAAATCCTTGCCGGCGACGGGAACGTGCAGCTCACGCGCGAGGTCGCGCAGAGCCGGGATGTCGACGGTGAGGTTGGGGGCGCCGTTGGCGAAGGGAATGCGCGCGCGCAACGCCGCATAGGCGTAGATCATGCTCGGCGCGATGCCCGGATCGTTGGCGCGCAAGCCTTGTTCGAAGGCCTGCAGGGTCTGGTGCACTGGCTTCGGCTCCAGATAGATCTCGGTACTGCCGCACCACACCATCACGACGCGGTCCAAGCGGTGCTCGTTGCGGAAGCGCTCGATGTCCTCCATCAGTTGTTCGGCGAGCAGCATCTTGTTCGCCGCCTTCTTGACGTGCTGGCCATCCAGCTTGCGCACGTAAGCGCGATCGAACACCGCCTGCATAGGGCGCACTGCCTCGAGCTCGGTGCGCACCTGCTCCAGCAGCGCCGGCTCGAGCACACCCGCGTGCAGGGCCGACTGGTAGCAATCCTCTGGGAAGATGTCCCAGCCGCCGCAGACGACGTCGTCGAGCGCGGCGAGCGGCAGGAAGTCGCGCAGCGCCGGCGTGCGGCCGTCGGTGCGTTTGCCGAGCCGGATGGTGCCCATTTGCGTCAAGGAGCCGATCGGCTGCGCCAGGCCGCGCCGAACGGCGGCAACGCCAGCGATGAAGGTGGTGGCGACCGCGCCGAGGCCGGGCATGAGGATGCCGAGCCTGCCGGTTGCAGGCGCGATCGGGATCGGACCGGGCATGAGAGAGCCTCCAGGGAAGGGACCGAGTGTCGAAGCGATGACCTGGCGGCCCGAGTCGGGCGCCCGAGACGGATGCTAGGGTCGCCTGATCAATCGGTCGAGTTGATTTTTAGAATAGAATTGATAGATTATTTGAATCAGAGGAGATGCCGTGGACCTCGAACTGCTGCGCACGTTCCACACCGTGGTGCAACGCCAGGGCATGCGCCGCGCCGCCGACGCGCTGCATCGATCGCAGCCCGCGATCAGTGCTCGCATCCGCGAGCTCGAGCGCGTGTTGGACCTCAGGGTTTTCGAACGCCGCGGAAGGCGCTTGCACTTGACCTCGGCCGGGCGGCTGCTGCTCGAGGAAAGTCGTGGCTTGCTCGCTGCCTCCGAGGCGCTGCAAAGGCGGCTCGCGCCGCTCCGCGGCCTGCGGCGCGGGACTTTGCGCCTGGCCACCATCGACGCCGTCAGCATCTACCTCCTGCCCGAGATCTACCTCGAGTTCCGCCGTTCGCACCCGGAGGTCGAGCTGCTGGTACAGGTGGTGGATTCACGCCGGGTGCTCGCATCGGTGCGCCGGCGCCGCGTCGATCTCGGCTTCGTTGCCCTGGCCGACCAGAGCCGGGTGAGCCCCGATCCCGCCCTCGATGTCGTCCCATTCTTCGAAGACACCATGGTCTGCGTCGGCAGCCCGTCGCACCCCTTGTCGGCAGTGCGTCGCCTCGAGCTCGCGACGGTCGCCGCCGAGCCCCTCGTGCTCTACAGTCGCGGCTCGCACACACGCGCCACTCTCGACGCGGTGTTCCACGCCCGGCGCATCACTCCCAACGTCGCGATGGAAACCGAATCCCCCGAGGCGATGAAGCGGCTGGCCGAGGTCGGCGTCGGATTGGCCATCCTGCCGCTCGGACAAGTGCAGGCCGAGATCACCGCCGGCAGGCTGTGTCGTCTCGACACCGTGGATGCGCGCTTCGCGCGCACGCTCGCGACCGTGACCCAGCGCGGGCGGGAGCTCGAGCCGGCGGCGGTCCGCTTCCTCGAGCTGCTCTTCGAGCGCTTCCCACCGCTCGGCAGCCGAAAGCGAAACCGGGACCCATCCGACGATGGATCCCGGTCACGCAATCGAGCGCGCGCCGCGCGCTCCTAGTTGCGATACAGATCCTTGACCTGCGACCAGCTCGTGTTCGTCACACTCACCGGCAAGCAGGCGGCGGAAATGCCGACGCTGGGATTGAGCACCGAGGTCCAGTGCACGCTGTTGTTGCGTTCGCCGACGCAGACGGCGGTGTAAACCGGTCCATCGCACAGGGTGAGCAACGGGCAGTTGAAGGTCCAGTTCGTCGGGGTGTACTTCTGCGTCACCTGGAGCCAGATGTCCGACACGGGCGCCATCTCGACCAAGGTGAAGGTGGCGAGCCGCACACGTGGACCCGTTTGACAGGTGGGGTAGACGATGTTGGTACCGGCCTGGTTGAACGCGTCCCCGAGCACGATGTTGGCGTTGGGGTCCGGCGACACCGACACGGTGGTGTTCGCCATCTGGCTGTTGTCGATGCGGAACTCCGCGCCGGTGAAGCCACCCGCGGCCACACCTGCGAGGTCGACCCAGATCGAACCGATGACGACGCCGCCGGTGGTCGTGCCTGTGCACTGGGTCCCGGCTGCGTCCACGTACACGCCGATCGTCGACTCCTGCGCGTACACTCCAGCCGCCAGGCAGCACGCCGCGGCAAGATGCATTAGCAACGTCTTCATCTTCGCTTCTCCCCTCTCGACCAAGAGGTCTCCAGTCGCTCTTTTGCGCGACGCATTGGATCCCTCACTGCTCCTCGCGGACCCGAGTTCGTCCGTCGGCTGTCCGACGAATTCCCCGCGCTTCTGCCCCGCGTGGTTGCAAGGCGTGCGGGCTCGGAGTCGGGCCACGGGGAGCAGGAAGCGAGCCACGGGATTTGCACGCCTGGAGCGCGGAAGCGCGAGATGGCATCAGAACGCGACGGCCGCGCTGCAGCACAGCGCGGCCGTCGCAGGGATCCGAAGACGCAGGACCGACTAACGGTACAGGTCCTTGACCGTGGACCAGGTCTCGGACGTCGTGGCGACGAAGCCGCAGCTGCCGCCGGAGCCGCTCTGGCTGTTGACGACCGACACGAAGCCCATCGGGTCCTCGCCGCCGAGCGCCGGGTCGCCGTTCTCGAGCGTCAGGCACACCTGGGTGTACGCCGGCGAATCGCAGAGCAGGACCGACGGGCAGGCGAAGTTGCCGTTCGTCGTGGTGTCGGAGCGACGGACGATCAAGCGGTGCTCGCCATTGAGATTGAAGGCCTGGATCTCACCGAGCTTGACCTTGTCGCCCGCAAGACCCGTCTGGGTCTGGCAGCTGTTGAAGAACATGAAGCCGCCGCCGCCGTTGCCGTTGTCGATGACGTTGCCGCTGGTGACCGTGGCACCGGGGGACGGCTGCCAGATCAACAGCGCGTCGGGGGCCGGCGGATCGATTTGGATGCGGAACTCGGCGCCCTGGATCCCGGCCGAGGTGCTGCCGCCCGTGGCAGCGAAGACGTGCATGCGGCCATTGCCGCTCTTGTTGAGCGTGATGTAGCAGTCGGTGCCCGAGGGGTCACCGAACACGCCAATGTAGCCGTTGCTCGGGGGCACGGCCATTGCGGTTCCGGTCACGGCGACACAAAGAACCAACGAAGCGATGAACGAAGAGCGATGCATCGAAGAGTACCTCCTGATCAGCCTGTTTCGAGTGCCGCGAGCTTCGCGAGACTCGCGACGGCGGGGTGCACATCAAGGCGCGTGCCTCGGAATGCAGCCCCGCGGGCAGGAAGGAACAGCCACCAGGAGGTGCTGCGATCGGCTTGTCGAAGTGTGTGTTTGGGGCAAAGCTCGCTTGCCCAAGTGGGAAAAGACCCGCTGGCGCAGAAGATCGAGAAACTCACGAGCGACGTTCGCACCTGAAAGCAGCGAGGGGAGCCGCGAACGGCTCCCCTTGCCTGCGAACGAATCGAGACTTCGGTCTTACTGGCAGGCGGCGCCCAGGAAGGACGCGAAGAATGCCAAGTCACCGGCGTTGATCGTGGTGCCGAGTTCGTTGAAATCGCTGCAGATCCGCCCGCCGGCCGCGGCACCCAGCTGGGTGGCGAAGAAGGCGAGGTCACCGGCGTCGGAGAAGCAAGGCGACGTGAGCTGGTGTGCATAGTCGGGGCTGTTCGTCTTCACGGTACGGCCACCCGAATTCAGCTGGCAGATCAGCGCGCCGTCCGCGAACACGTTGAGGGACGTCACACAGCCACCGGCTGCCATCGTGCCCGTAAACCGTGCACGGCCGACCTGATCCGTCCCGGCATCGGAAACGTTGCCGCCGGGGCAGATGCAGAGTTGACTGTTGAACAGCACGATTTCCTGGAAGGGCACGCCGACGAGCGGCTGGCCCTGGCAGTTCTTCAGGTAAACCTGGATGTCGATGTCATTGAGCGCATCGACTTCGTTGATTCCGTTGACGTTGGCGAAAGTCTCGCCCGTGCCGTCCGGGGCGATCGAAACGTAATCGTACGGTTGCCCGGCAAACTGACTGCCGGCTGCGTAGGTGCGATTGAACGTCACCGTACAGTACGACGAGTCAGCACAAATGATGTCAGCCGCCGCGGGGCCGACCAGACAGGCAGCGCAGAGTGCAGCCAGGGCGGCTACGACTAACTTCCTCGACATCTTGCGACACCTCCATAACGCAGTCACGAAGCGAGAGTTCTCGAAAAACTGGTCCACGCCAAGCGAGTCGTGTTCAGGGAGTCGGAACGCTCCTCCCCTCCAGGCTCTGCAAGTAGAGACTTGACTCGGAAAGCGTATCATCACGCCTTTCCTCTTGTCAAGCTGCGCCTTACAGCGCACGCACCCGCGAGCGGAGCCTGTGGGGATCACTCGGCTGGTGGGCGAAACAGGGCTCGAACCTGTGGCCTCCTGCTTGTAAGGCAGGCGCTCTGGCCGACTGAGCTATTCGCCCTTCACAGTACGAACGACAAAGGCACGAGCACCAAGTAACCCAGCACCAAGAGAAACGGCGCCAGATATGCGTCGTTCATACCAAGGAGAACAAATCCCGCAACGATCGAAGCAATCCCCCCCAGGAACAGCCATCGGCTGCGCTTCGATCGCCACCCTTCCCTTCCGGGCATCCGTTCTCCAGGTCACAGAGAGAAGCAGGGAGATTCTATCCCTGGGTTCTGGAAAGGTCAAGCATCAAACACTGGGGCTCTATGCAGGTGTCGAATGAGGATCTGCTTCGCTCAGGCGGCCCCTCCGGTACGGCTCCAAATCGAGCGTGACGTAGAGGTAACCAGCCCGGCGGACGCCGGTCACGAGACGTTGGCGCAGCTCGTCGTCGAGCCGGTCGAGCGCGTTCTGTGGGAGCTCCAATCGGGCCAGATCGCCATGGTGTCGTACGCGACCTCCCAGGATTCCGCAACCGACCAGCACATCTTCGGCCGCCTCGACCTTCGCCAAGGTCTCGACGTCCACCTTCTGCCCGAACGGGATTCTGGAGGCCAAGCAAGGGCTCGCGGGTTTGTCCGCCGTCGGCAACCCGAGCACGCGGGAAATGGCGCGCACGTCGTCCTTGCGCAGGCCGGCTTCGACGAGCGGGCTCTGCACCCCATGCTCCTGCGCCGCGACGCGGCCGGGCCTCGTCTCGGACAGATCGTCCAGGTTGGTGCCGTCGGCGATGACCGGGAAACCCTCGGCGGCGGCCAGCGAATGCAATCGCGTGTAGAGCTCGCTCTTGCAGAAATAGCAACGATTGAGCGGATTGCTGGCGTAGCGCGGGTCGTCGAGCTCGTGGGTGTCGAGGATGCGCAGGCGCGCCCCCATCGCCTGGGCCATCGCTTCAGCCTCGTGCTTCTCGCGCCGTGCCAGGGAGGGCGAATCCGCCAAGACGCCAAGGACGTGCTCCGGTCCGAGCGCGAACACCGCGACGCGCAGCACGAGGGTGCTGTCGACGCCGCCAGAATAGGCGACGAGGATGCGCGTATGGCTCTGCAATACGGCCACCAGGCCGTCGACCTGAGCCCGGAGCGCCGGAGGCGCGGCAGCGATCGCTGCGTTGGTTCGAGTCTCCTGCATCACGGGGAAATCCTAGCGCAATCGGACCTCATGTGCAGCGCAAACCCAAAAGTCTCACGGCACAGCCGGCGCCGAATCCTGCGACAGATCGGCACCTCGGCGCCGCGCCAGCTGCTCGGCACGCTGCTTGGCATCCAAGTGCTCGCGAAACGTGCGCGAGAACAGATGCCGGCCGCTTCCGTCCT
Organism: Candidatus Krumholzibacteriia bacterium; assembly: GCA_035649435.1. GTDB lineage: Bacteria > Krumholzibacteriota > Krumholzibacteriia > DASRJW01. Next base: position 11,925 of record DASRJO010000095.1, read on the forward strand.
GGGCGGCGACGAAATACAGATCCTCCGTCCCCTCCAGCGGATCGAGAGCCGCCTCGATCGCGGTCAGGCCGGGGTTGCAGATCGGCCCCGGGGGCAGCCCCAAATTGAGATAGGTGTTGTAGGGCGATTCGACCGTGAGATCTCGGTACAGCACCCGCCGGCGTTCGCCGCCGAGCGCGTAGAGCACCGTCGGGTCGGCTTGCAGCAACATGTTCTGCTTCAGTCGATTGTGATAGACAGCGGAGATGCGCCGGCTCTCGGCACGCACCAGCACCTCGCCCTCGATGATCGAGGCCAAGGTCAGCGCCTGGCCGCGGGTCATGCCGAGGGCGCGGGCGCGCTCTTCGTGCGACGAGGTCCACGCGGTGAAGAAGCGCTGCAACAACATCTCGAGGACTTGGCGCGGCGTGCTCTTGCTCGGGAAGTAGTAGGTGTCCGGGAAGAGGTAGCCTTCGAGCGACGGCGAATCGATGCTGTACTGGCGGATCAGATCCTGGTCGTAGGTGAGCGCCAACAACGTGTCACTGTTCGAGCGCATCGCGTGCGCCACGAGATCTGCCACCTCGCGGTTCGTCAGCCCCTCCGGAATGGTGACCCGCACCTGCAGAATGTCGCCACGCCGCAAGCGTTCCAAGATGCGCACGTAGGATTCGCCGGCGACGAACTCGTACTCGCCCGAACGGATCTGTCGGTCGAAGCGCGCCAGCACCGCGTAGCGTTCGAAAATCCATGGATGGCGAATGACGCCCTGGCTGTGCAAGGCCGCCGCCACGTCGCGCAGCGCCGTTCCCGACTCCACTTCGATCCGCACTGGATCGGCGCCCGCGGGGTCCCCGTGAAAGATGGGCATCGCCCCATACAGCACCAGCGCCGCGACGCCCCACAGCACCACGCTCGTGGCGACGACGAAGGTCCAGACCCAGCGCGATCTCACGATGCCCGACCTCCCTCGCGATCCAGATAGCCTTGCAGGAGGAGCGTTGCCGCCAGGCGATCTCGGGCCGTCCGCGGCGCACCCGTGCCATCCAGCACCCGTTTTCCCTGCGCGGTCGTCAGGCGCTCGTCGCACAGGTCGACTGGGATCCCGAGTTCCCGACGCAAGCGGCGGGCCAGTGCTTCGGACCGTTGCGCCGCGCTGCCGACTCGTCCAGCGAGAGTCAATGGGTAGCCGAGGACGACTCGCTGCACCTCGTAGGCTCTCAGAAGTTCGCGCAGATGGTCAACGAAGTTGCGTCCGTGGCCGCGCTCGAACGTCGGGAGCCCGAGCGCGACGCGCCGGTCAGGATCGCTGATCGCGAGCCCGACGCGGTGCGTGCCCGGATCGATGGCGAGGACTCGTCCCCCAGCTTGCGCCGAACCGACTTCAGGCTCCATGCACGCCGGATTCCCCCACGCCCGCCGCCTCCAAGATCTCCACCGGCTCCTGCCGGCGCATCACCAGCATCGTCACGTCGTCGGTGGGATCCGATCCCGCGGCGAAAGCGCGCACTTCTTCCAGCACCCCGTGCACCAGGGCACGCGGCTCGGTTGGATGGCTCCGGCGCAGGATCTCGTACAACCTTTCCTCGCCGAAGTCGTCTTCGAATCCGTTCGTCGCCTCGGTCACCCCGTCGGTGTAGAGGAACAGAGTATCCCCCGGCGCGAAGCGCAAGTGGCCGTCGTTGTACACCACGTCGGGGAAGGCTCCGAGCACCAGACCGCCGTCGGTGAGCTCGGTCGTGCGCCGGTCGCAGTGCACGAGCACCGGGTAGTTGTGGCCGGCGTTGGCGTACACGAGCTCGTGGCTCACGGTGTCGAGCACACCGTAGAAGAACGTGGCGAACTTCTCCGGCGACGTGCTCTCGTAGAGCAGGGTGTTGATTCGCGTCAGCACTTGCGCCGGCGACGCCAGATGCTCGACGTTCGAGCGCAAGGCTGCGCGCAGCGAGGACATGAGCAACGCCGCCGCCATGCCCTTGCCGGCGACATCGGCGATCGCCAAGTGCACGCGCTTGCCGTTGGCGGAGAAAATATCGAAATAATCGCCGCCGACGGTCTTGCTCGCCAGGCTGAGGGCGAAGCTCTCGTAGCCCGGATGCGGCGGAAACACGGCCGGCAGCAGCCGCTGCTGGATTTCCGACGCCAGCGCGATGTCTTCCTCGAGGATGCGTTTCTGCACGTTCTCCGACAGCAGGCGCACGTTCTCGAGCGAGGTGTTCATCTGTTGCGCCAACAGCGTGAGCAGCGCCAGGTCCTCGGAATGGAATCGGCCCCCGGTGAGCTTGGGCCCGATGCCAAGGAAGCCGCGGACTTGCTCCTGATGCAGCAAGGGCACCAGCAATTGGAATTCCTCCAGCCAGTCGCGCAGGCGCAGGCGTTCGAATTCTTCCAGATCCGGCAAGCCGCGCTCGACTTCGTGCCGCAGCACCGGCTGCCCCGTGGAGGCGAGAAAGCGCACCAGCTCGGCGAAGCAGCCATCGAGGGGCACGCGGGATTCGCCGCGGTCCAAGTGACGTTCGCCTTCGACAGACTCCACCGTCACCAGCCGGACTCGACGGACCAACAAGCTGCCTTCCAGGCTCTCCCCCAAGCGTGCGCGCATGCCGCGCAAGTCGACCTCCGAGGCCAATTGGCGGCCGAGGCCCGCGATCACCGTCTGCGGATTGCCGCGATCGCCGCCGCGGATCAAGCCCTCGATCACGTCCTCGACCGTGGTCAGCAGGGGCTGAAAGAGGATGATCGACAGCACGATGAAGCCCGCCTCGATGACCTCGACGTTGGGGCCGAAGACCTGGGCACTGAAGCGGGTGATCTGCCGGACCACCACCAGGTAGAGGAGGGCGAAGATGAGGGCGGTCGTGCCGTAGAGGACCGATCGGCGCGCCAGGTTCTGCATGTCCAAGAATTTGTGGCGCACGATGGCGTAGGCGATGGTGGCGCTGGAGATCATCATGGCGATGCTGATCAGGAAAACCATGAGGGTG